>JACCWP010000120.1 GCA_013697585.1 Nocardioidaceae bacterium | reverse complement strand
GACGTACGCAGCGGAGCTCCTCGGCGACGTCAGGCACCACCTGCTTGGCAGCATCGCTCGGCGTTGCCGCGCGCACGTCGGCGACCAGGTCGAGGATCGGGTTGTCGGGCTCGTGACCGATCGCCGAGACCACGGGCGTACGCGCGGCGGACACCGCCCGGACCAAGCCCTCGTCGCTGAACGGCAACAGGTCCTCCATCGAGCCGCCGCCGCGTGCGACGACGATCACGTCGACCGCGGCGTCGGCGTCGAGCCGGCGCACTGCCTCGATCACCTCACGGGCCGCCCCCTCGCCCTGCACCCGCACGTGCTCGACGCGGAATCGCACCCCGGGCCAGCGACGGCGGGTCACCTCCAGAACGTCGTGCTCGGCTGCCGAGGCCGCGCCGGTGACCAGCCCGATACGTTCCGGCAGGAAGGGCAGCAGACGCTTGCGCTCGGCGGCAAAGAGCCCCTCGGCGGCGAGCAGCCGCCTGCGCTGTTCCAGCCTGGCCAACAGCTCGCCGAGACCGACTGGGCGGATCAGGTCGAGATGGAGGCTGAGCGAGCCGCGCTGGTCGTAGTAGCTGGGGCGGGCGTGCACGACGACTTGCGCACCCTCGGTGAGCGGTACCGGCATCGAGTCGAGCACCCGCCGCGAGCACGAAGCGCGCAGTGACATGTCGACGACGGGGTCGCGCAGGGTGAGCCAGGCGCGATCCTGGCGAAGTGTCAGCTCGGCCACCTGCGCCTCGATCCAGACCGCGCCGAGGCGCCCGAGCCAGCTCCCGATCGCCTGCGACACGACCCGCAGCGGGGCGGGGTGCTCGGCAGAGGTGTCAAGGCCCACGCGGTGCAGCGTAGGGGCGTGCGCCAACGGTTCGCGGGGCGCCGCTCGATGCCCACCTAGCATGGAAGTTGTGTCCACCGCCCTGCCCGACCCCGTCCTGCCCGGTCCCGCGACCCGTGAGCTGCTGCTCGCCGCCCCACGCGGCTACTGCGCCGGCGTCGACCGGGCGGTCATCTGCGTTGAGCAGGCACTGATGCTCTATGGCCCGCCCGTCTACGTACGCAAGCAGATCGTGCACAACAAGCACGTGGTGAGCACGCTCGAGCAGCGGGGCGCGGTGTTCGTCGAGGAGCTCGCCGAGGTGCCAGCTGGGTCGACGGTCGTGTTCTCGGCGCACGGCGTGTCGCCCGCCGTGCACGCACAGGCCGCCGAGCGGGGGCTCAAGACGATCGATGCCACCTGCCCGCTGGTCACCAAGGTGCACCACGAGGCACGACGCTTCGACAAAGACGACTACGACATCTTGCTGATCGGCCACGAGGGCCACGAGGAAGTCGAGGGCACCGCGGGCGAGGCGCCGGAACGGACGATCCTGGTGCAGAGTCCGGCCGACGCCGAGACCGTGCAGGTGCGCGACCCCGCCCGGGTTGCCTGGTTGTCACAGACCACGCTGTCGGTCGACGAGACGATGGCGACCGTCGACAAGCTGCGCGAACGGTTCCCCGCGCTGGTCGACCCACCCAGCGACGACATCTGCTACGCCACCCAGAACCGTCAGGTCGCGGTCAAAAAGATCGCCCGTGACGCCGACCTGGTGATCGTGGTCGGCTCGGCCAACTCGTCCAACTCGGTGCGGCTGGTCGAGGTCGCGCTTGAAGCCGGGGCGAGCGCGGCCTACCGGGTCGACGACGCGGGTGAGATGGACGATGCGTGGCTCGAGGGCATCGGCTCGGTCGGCGTGACCAGCGGCGCGTCTGTGCCCGAGGACCTCGTCGACGGTGTGCTCAACTGGCTCCGCGCCCGTGGCTATCCCGACGCCCGCTCCGTCCGCACCGCCGAGGAGAGCCTGATCTTCTCGCTGCCCAAGGAGCTCCGCCGCGACCTCAAGGCCGCCGGCCGCCCCGCCTGACCCACCCAAACCGCTGACCCTGACGTCTCACCGCGGTTCTGTGGCGTGTCGGCCGTCAAACGTCAGGCTCAGCGGGTTGGAGGTGCGGAGGCGCCGCCGGCGCCCGGCACGCACCCGCATGCCCACCACGACCAGCGCGAGCAGGTGCGCGACGACCATTGCGCCTGCTTGGTCGACAAAGCCGGCAATCACGACCTGCAGAGTGCTCGCCTCGGGCTGCAGGGCGCGTACGCCGATGGTCGAGCGATCGACCACGGCGAGAGTGACCAGCAGCGCCAGCATCAGCAGCGGGGGCAGCACTCCGGCGGTGAACAGGTCGGTGGACCTGACCGTCAGGGCAGCGGCGACACAGACCACGATGAAGCCGAGTCCCAACAACAGCCCGATGTGTCCCCGCAGGACGACCTCGCCGAGCGCGAACACGGCCGACGCGGCCGCAGCGGCGAGGACGACCTGTCCGACGGGCGGCTCGGCGCCAACCCAGGGAGCGCGCCGGGACCGGGCACGGCTTGGTGCGCGCGAGCGCCCGTCGGCGGGGGACCGCTCGGTGGCTCGGCCAGACGCGGGCACGCCATCACGGTAGGGCTGTTGGTGGGCGCTAGCCAGCGCGACGCGCCGCACGCTCAGCGCGGCCGGGCGCCTGCGGATCGAGCAGCTCTGGCGCGCCCAGCGGTCGGACTGCCTCGCCCACCGGCGCCGGTGAGACGAGCTCGGCCGAGCCGACCTCGAGGTCGTGCATGCGTCGAGCCGACACCAGCACCCGACTCTCCAACGACGCAACGGCCTTGTTGTACGCGCCGACGGCACTCGTCAGTGAGCGTCCGAGCCGGTCGACGTGCTCGCCCATCGTCGCCAACCGCTCGTACAGCTCGCGGCCGACCAGCTGGACCTCTCGGGCGCCGTGGGCGAGCGTCTCCTGTGACCAGGCGTACGAAACGGTGCGCAGCAGGGCGATCAGCGTGGTCGGCGTGGCGGGCACGACGCGCCTGGTGGCTGCGTACTCGAGCAGGCCGGGGTCGGCCTCGAGCGCCTGCGACAAGAATGCTTCGCCGGGCAGGAACATCACGACGAGCTCGGGGGTGGGTGCGAACTGACGCCAGTAGGCCTTCTGGGCCAGCGCGTCGATGTGGCTGCGTACCTGTCTGGCATGCCTGCCCATGTGGTCGGCGCTCACCTGGTGGGCGTCGGCGGCATCGTCGGCAGCGGCCTGCGTCGCGGACAGGAACGCGTCGAGGGGCACCTTGGCGTCCACCACGACCTGCCGTCCGCCCGCGAGCCGCACCAGCAGGTCGGGACGCAGCAGGCCGTCGTCACCGCGCACGCTCGGCTGCAGTGTGAAGTCGCAGCGCTCGACCATGCCTGCCAGCTCGACCGCACGACGCAGGTGCATCTCGCCCCACTGGCCGCGCACCTGCGGTCGACGCAGTGCAGTGGCGAGCCCCTGGGTCTCGCGGCGAAGTGTCTCGCCGGTCAAGCGCACCGACTCCACCTGTGCCTGCAGCTTGCTGTGCCACGCCACGCCTGAGCTCTCCAGCTCGCGCAGCCGCACCGCGAACTGTTCGAGGCTGTCGCGCACCGGGGCCACCACCTGCGCGGTCGCCTGCACGCTCGCACGCACGTGGTCGGTGGCCGTGTGCTGGTCGCGGCGCAGCACGGCAGCACCGACGAGCGTGCCGAGCGCGAGCCCGGCCAGCAGGGCCAGCGTGGCCACGACGAGCAGAGTCAGTGCGTCCATGTGAGGACGGTCGCACCCGGCACCGACAGCCCAGCAACCACGAGGCGGCGGCATCGCGTACGAGCGGGCACGCCGGGGCCCGCGTACCGGGTCGCAAGGCCGGATAAGGGTGCTGCCGCGCGGCCCGTACGCTGGTCCGACGTGGCGCTCACCATCGGCATCGTCGGCCTGCCCAACGCCGGCAAGTCCACGCTCTTCAACGCGTTGACGCAAGGTGACGTGCTCGCCGCCAACTACCCCTTCGCCACGATCGAGCCCAACGTCGGCGTCGTCGGTGTTCCCGACCCGCGGCTCCCCGTGCTCGCGCGGCTGCACGAGTCCGCGCGGGTGGTGCCGGCCACCGTGCAGTTCGTCGACATCGCCGGAATCGTCCGCGGCGCCAGCCAGGGGGAGGGGCTCGGCAACCGGTTCCTTTCCCACATCCGCGAGTCGGACGCGATCTGCCAGGTGACGCGGGTCTTCCGCGATGCCGACGTCACCCACGTCGAGGGTGCGGTGTCCCCGCCCGACGACATCGAGACTATCCGCACCGAGCTGGTCCTGGCTGACCTCCAGACGATCGACAACGCGCTGCCCCGCTTGGAGAAAGACGCAAGGAAAGACAAGACTCTGCAGCCCCTCGTCGACGCCGCCCGAGAGGCACACCGGGTGCTCGACTCCGGGCGCACGATCGTGGAGGCGGGTCTGGACCGCGGGTCGCTCCGCGAGCTGCAGCTGATGTCGGCCAAGCCCTTCCTCTACGTGTTCAACTGCGACTCCGATGAACTGGCCGACGAGTCATTGCTCGGCAAGCTGCGCGACCTGGTGGCACCGGCCGAGGCGATATTCCTGGACGCGAAGTTCGAGGCAGAGCTGGTGGAGCTCGACGACGAGCACGAGGCGCGCGCGCTGCTCGCAGAGACCGGCATCGCCGAGCCTGGGCTCGACGTGCTGGCCCGGGTCGGCTTCGAGACCCTCGGCCTGCAGACCTATCTCACCGCCGGGCCCAAGGAGGCTCGCGCGTGGACCGTACGCAAGGGCGCTACCGCACCCGAAGCGGCCGGCGTGATCCACACCGACTTTCAACGGGGCTTCGTCAAAGCCGAGGTCGTCTCGTACGACGCCTTGGTAGCCGCTGGCTCGATGACGGCCGCGAAGTCAGCCGGCAGGGTGCGGATCGAGGGCAAGGACTACATCATGGCCGACGGCGACGTGGTCGAATTCCGGCACGGAGGAACCTCCAAGACCACCAGGTAGGGCGTGGATCGGGCACGCGTCGGGCGGGCCGTCCCGCCGAGTTGGGTGCGAACATCCGAGCCGGCCGCTACTCTGTGTGATACCTCGTACACACTGTGCGCGCCCCGGCCCCTGGCGCCGTCGACGTACTCATGATCCTCGACCAAAGGGGCCCGGATGAACGGCGACCTGCTCGATCGGCGGGTCGTAGCGGCGCTCGGCGCCATCAATGCCGGTCGACATGCCGGCATGGCCGACCTGTTCGACCTCCTCGGCGGCTCGGTCTATGAGCTGTCCCAAGCCGTCACCGGCGAGGCAGAGCTGGCCGAGGACGCGACGGTCGAGACATTCACCCGGATCTGGACGCTCGCCCGACATCGCTCCCCGGAGTCGACGGCGACTCGTTGGATTCTCGACCTTGCCTGCGACGTCGCCTGCGTGCGGCGTGCCGGCCGCGACATCTCGGCGACCAACCACCATCCCTGACCAGGAGCCAATCCGGTCGAACGCCCTGGCCGCCTGACGTCGAGGACCCACGGGCTGCCTGCACTGCACCCCGGCTGCAGCCGTCGGCCTCGACGTCACAGGTTGGCGCACTGGTCTTCCTTGTTCCCGCCGACGGTGTTCTGACCGCCGGTGGGCTTGGGCGTGTTCTCCTTGCACTGAAGGTTTCCGTTGATGCGGTTCAGCGTGAACCGTTGTGTTGCGGAGTTCTCGAACGACTGGACGTCCTGGCCAACGTTGTTGTTGCGCAGCAGGGCCGCCTCGCCCTGAACGAGCTGGATGCTGCCACCGACCCGGCTGCGTTGGACATCGACGCGTCGGTGACCTTCGCCTTGAATGTTGCCGATGACGCGGATGTCGGTCGCGTACAGCCGTGCGTTGTTCTCGATCTTGATCGTTCCCTGGACGGTGGTGCCCTCGAGCCGACAGGTCGCTCCCTGCGGGACCCGGACGTTGTCCAGCGTTGTCGCGCCGATGCTGCCCCGACAGGTTCGCTCCTCAGCTGCCGCCGGTGCCGCCAGCACCAGGCTCGAAACAGTGAACAAGGTGGCGATGCCGCCGCCGATGATTGCTGTGCGCATGTCTGCTCCTCAGGTCGTCGGTGGCGGCCGGTAGTGGGCGCCTGGGACCAGCAGACCGCGCGCGGATGGGAGTCACATGAGGCCAGCATGAGGACGCTCTTAGCTGAGAAGGCTGACCGCGACCAACGTGAACCCCCAATCGGGCTATACGCCCGAGTGGGACGAAATGTCCCAATTCCCGCTCGCCGAGTCCGGCGACCGGCGAGAAGGTCGGCGGGGCCGGCTGACCGAGTCGGCACCGTTCGTACCGGGGCCGTTGTCGGTGGTGCTGGTGCTCTGACGTACGAGACGCTGGCGTTGGTCACGGAAACGTGTCGTCGCTCGCCAACCGCTGCGCCGACGCCACCACCCGTGGCATCCTGCACGGGACTTGCCCGTGAATGAGCCGGAGGCTGAGATGCGCACTCTTCGCGTCGTTCTGAGCGCGCTTCCCGCGCTCGCGTTGTCGCTCGCAGCGTGCGGGGGTGCCGAGGAGCGTGGCGAGGTCGACGCGGCCCCTTCCGACGAGGGTGTCTGCGCCGACGCCGGCGACGCCGACCTGCTCGCCGAGGTTTGCGAGCGCGGCGTTGTCACCGTGTCGACCGACCCTGCGTATCCGCCGCAGTCCTCCCTCGACAAGGACACCAACGAGTACGTCGGCTTCGACATCGACGTCGCGACCGAGATCGCCTCCCGGATGGGTCTGGAGGTCGCCTGGGAGACCCCGTCGTGGGACGTCATCACGTCAGGTGGCTGGAACGATCGCTGGCAGCTGAGCGTGGGCTCGATGACTCCGACCAACGACCGTCAGCAGGTGTTGAACTTCACCGAGCCCTACTACTTCACGCCCGCGGTCGTGGTCGTCCACGAGGACAACACCAGCGTGCAGGACGTCAGCACCGACCTCGACGGCGCCAAGATCGGGGTGTGCAGTGCGTGCACCTACGAGCAGTTCCTCGACAAGTCGCTGGCGATCGAGGGCTTCGAGTTCGACTTCGTCATTGACGACGCCGTGGTGACCGGGTACGACACCGACACCACCGCTCTGCAGGATCTTGCGCTCGGTGACGGCGACCGGCTCGACGCGGTGATCACGTCGCTCACCACCGCCCAGGGCTTCGCCGACAGCGGCAAGCCGGTCAAGATCGTCGGGGAACCCGTCTTCTACGAACCGCTGGCGGTCGCGATCGACCAGAAGTCGGAGGCCGACCCAGCCACGTTCGTCGAGGCCGTCGACGGGATCGTCGCGCAGATGCACGATGATGGGACGCTCAGCGAGCTGTCCAAGAAGTGGTACGACGGGACGGACCTGACGGTCCAGCAGTGAGCGAACCCGCGCTATCGCGGGGGGAACGCCTTGCGCTCGCCAGCGCCCGGGTGCCGTTCGGGGTCAAGACGGGGCTCGTGTGGGTCGGCGTCTTCGTGGCGCTCGGGCTGCTGTTCTTCCTCGCGCGCTTCGACAACGCGTGGATTCTCGACAACGTCGGCTACATCGCCGGCGGCCTCCAGTTCACGCTGTTCATCGCCCTGGGCGGGATCGTGCTCGCCGTGCTGCTGGCGACCCTCGGCGCGCTGGCGCGCTTGTCGGCCAACCCGGTCGCGTACGGGGTCGCCGGGTTCTATGTCTCCTTCTTTCGCGGCACCCCGTTGATCGTGCAGATGTTCCTCCTCTATCTCGCGCTGCCCCAGATCCGTACCAACCTGGTCGATCGCTACCCCGGCATCCCTGCCGAGCTCACCGACCCGCTGCTGCTCACCGCCACCGCCGCCGGGACGATCGCGCTGGGACTCAACTATGGCGCGTACATGACCGAGATCTTTCGCGCCGGCATCCAGTCGGTCGCCGCCGGCCAGGGAGAGGCCGCCGATGCGCTCGGCATGACCTACCTGCAGAAGATGCGCAAGGTGATCCTCCCGCAGGCGATGCGGGTGATCATCCCGCCGACAGGGAACGAGTTCATCGCGATGATGAAGGACACCGCGCTGGTGTCGTTCCTCGGAGTGTCGGTGTTCACCGCCGAGATGTTTCGGCGCTCGCAGCTGGTCGGCAAGGCAGACTTCAAGAACCTCGAGGCCTACGTCGTCGTGGCCGGCCTCTACTGGGCGCTGACCGTCGTGTTCACGTTCTTCCAAGCTCGGCTGGAGCGACGCCTGGCCAGCGGGTACGTACGCGTCCCGACCGCGGTCGGCCGAACGCGCGGCGGTGCTGGGGTATGAGGGTTGGCGATGTGACCGGCAACGACGTGCTCGTTCGAGTCGAGGGGCTGCACAAGCGGTTCGGCCGCCTCGAGGTGCTCAGGGGTGTCGACATGGCACTGCACCAGGGCGAGGTGGTGGTGATCTTCGGACGCTCGGGGTCAGGCAAGTCGACGCTGCTGCGCTGCGTCAACTTCCTCGAGGACCCGACCGAGGGCACCGTCGAGGTGGCGGGCTACCGGCTCGGCGGAGGTCACCGCACCCGCCGCAAACGTGAGCAGATCCGCCGGCTTCGGCTGCACGTCGGGATGGTGTTCCAGCAGTTCAACCTGTTCCCACAGTTGACTGCCCTGGACAACGTGATGTGCGGCCCGATGTGCCTGCCCGGCGCTGAGGACAAGGACGTACGCCGGCGGGCGCTCGGCCTGCTCGACCGGGTTGGCTTGGCCGACAAGGCCGACGAGCACCCGATCCGGCTGTCGGGTGGGCAGCAGCAGCGGGTTGCCATCGCCCGGGCGTTGGCGATGCAGCCGGAGGTCATGCTGTTCGACGAGCCGACCTCGGCGCTCGATCCCGAGCTCACCGGTGAGGTGCTGGCGGTGATGAAGTCGCTCGCGACCGAGATGCACATGCCGATGCTGGTCGTGACGCACGAGATGGGCTTCGCCCGCGAGGTCGCAGACCGGATGGTCTTCTTTCACGAAGGCGTGATCCTCGAGGAAGGCCCGCCGCAACAGGTCTTCGGTGCCACCCGGCACCCTGAGACCCGGACCTTCCTCGACGCCGTCCTCTGATGCACGCAGCCTCAGCCGTGGCCGATTCGTGACCGTCGCCTCGGCAACCGGACCCGGCCCGGCTGCGTCACAGGGTTGTGCCCCCGGAAGGGCACTGAGCTTGCGAGGTGGTCGCACATGCTGCTGATCGTCTGCCTGTTTCCGGTGGCACTGCTCGGCCTGGTGCTGGCGATGGCGGCCCTCGAGGAGCGGCTCGACCGGGCCGTCGACGCGCAGCGACAGCGGCACCGACGGTGCAAGCGCGTCTGACAGCGCCCGTGGCGGTGCTTCGGATGCGGCTTCGACCGGCTGACAGACTGGATCCTCGTGGACCTGACCTTCGACGCCGTCCTGCTCGCGTCGGTGGTCGTGGCCTTCAGCGCGTTGGCCGGTCGATATGCGCTGTCAGCCCCGCTCGTGCTGGTCGTCGTCGGGTTCGCGCTGTCGTACGTGCCCGGACTGCTCGAGATCGAGCTCGACCCCGACGTGGTGCTGTTCGGGTTCCTGCCTCCGCTGCTCTACGCCGCTGCCATCCGTACGTCCTTGGTCGACTTCCACCGCAACAAGCGCCCGATCGCGTTGCTGTCGGTCGGCCTGGTGGCGTTCACGACGTTGGGGATCGGTCTGCTGGTCTGGTGGCTGACACCAGTGCCGCTGGCGGTGGCCTTCGCACTGGGCGCCGTGGTGGCACCGCCCGACGCCGTCGCGGCCACGTCGGTGGCGCGGCGGGTCGGGATGCCTCGCCGGGTCGCCTCGGTCCTCGAGGGCGAGAGCCTGGTCAACGACGCCACCGCGCTGGTCTGCCTGCGGGTGGCGATAGCCGCGACAGTGGGTTCGGTCACGGTGTGGGGAGTCGTGTGGGAGTTCCTGCTGTCGGCAGGCGGCGGCCTGCTGGTCGGGCTCGCCGTCGCGTGGCTTGTCGTCCAGGTGCGCCGCCGAATCGAGGACCCCGTCGTCGACGGTGTCATCTCGCTCCTGACCCCATGGTTCGCGTACCTGCCCGCCGAGCAGCTGCACGGTTCCGGTGTGCTTGCGGTCGTCGTCGCGGGTCTCCTGCTCGGTCACAAGTCGCCGGTCGTGCAGAACGGGCGGTCCCGGATCTTCGAGCGCACGGTCTGGGCGGCGGTCCAGCTGTTGCTGGAGGGCGCAGTCTTCTTGCTGATCGGCTTGCAGGTGCGCGACGTCTTGCGAGGCATCGACGACAGCAGCCTGGCGCCGCTCGAGGTCGCCGGGGTCACCGTGGCGGTCCTGGTGGGTGTGGTCGCACTGCGAATGGCTTGGGTCTTTCCCGCGACGTACCTGCCACGGATGGTTCCCGCGGTCCGCCGGGGCGAGATCGACCCGCACCCGCCCTGGCAGATCCCGATGCTCGTGTCGTGGGCGGGGATGCGCGGCGTCGTGACGCTGGCAGCGGTCTTCTTGCTGCCCGCGGACACACCGGAGCGCGAGCTGCTCGTGCTGATCGCCTTCGTCGTCACCGCGGGAACGCTGCTGATCCAGGGCACGACCCTGGGGTGGATGGTACGCACGCTCGGCCTGTCCGGCCCCGACCCGGCCGAGGATCACCTGCAGGAGGCCGCCGTGCTGCAGCGGGCGTCCACCGCGGGGCTGCGTGCGCTTGACGAGGCCATCACCGGTGACGAGCCCGAGGAGGTTGTCGAACGGTTGCGGCGACGCAGCCTCGAGCGCGCCGAGTCGGCCTGGGAGCGGCTCGGCAACACCATCGTGCCGCCGAGTCTGGTCTATGCCCGGCTGCGCGAACACATGCTGGTGGCCGAGCGCGGCGAGGTCGTACGCATCCGCGACACCGGCGTCGTCGACCACGACGTGCTGCGTGAGGTGATGCTGGTCCTCGACGTCGAGGAGAGCCTGCTGGCCCGGATCGAGGGCGAGGACTCGGCGGAGCGCGACCGCGAGCTGCAGTCGGCTGCCCTCGGCGGGTGCGACCACCTGCAGGCGGCCGATCCGTCGACCGCGCCGTACACCCCCGACGGCTGCGAGGAGTGCCTGCGAGACGGGCTCGCCTGGGTGCACCTTCGACTGTGTCTGGCGTGCGGGCACGTGGGCTGCTGCGACTCGTCGGTAGGTCGGCACGCCTCGCGGCACCACCACGACACCGACCATCCGGTGATCCGCAGCTTTGAGACCGGCGAGGCGTGGCGCTGGTGCTTCGTCGACGAGGTGCTCGGCTGAGCCCTGGACCGCCAGAGTGGGAACCGGCTCGACCCGCGATTGCGGGACTGTGTGGGGTGGGGACGCGATCAAGCGCACCTTTTGCGCAATTGTGAGACTCCGGGAGTCAGGGCGGGAGCGGGACCGACCAGACGCCACGACTGCCGGGATACTCGGTCTGGGTCCACAACCGGCCGGTGTGCCGGTCGTACGACAGGTCCTCGGGACCGACGGGCAGCGCGCCGACGTGCTGGCGGAAGCCGTCGCGCGCCGTACCGGTCCACAGGTGACCGCGGCGATGCCTGCCACGACTGGCCGAGATCACGAACCTGCCGCGGACCCGGCACGCCCCTTGCATGCTCGCTATCCCCGTCGTGACCACGTCGGCCGCCCGCGTGGGGGTGAGTGTCTCGTCGGGGGAGTCGGGGAGCGGGAACCGAGCGAGCCGCGCCCCGTCCCCGCGGGAGTACTCGCCGGCGACCAGCTGCGACTCGGGCGCAGTCCGGTCAACCGACACGAACGACCAGCGCAGTGGCCGTACTCCGTCGTCGGCTGACGCCGTCCAACGCCCGCACTGCGCAAGCAAGTAGCGACAGCCGTACGCGCCCGGCGCCCGAGGGTCGACACGAACGACATCGCGCAGATCGAAGGCCCGCAACCCGTGCCGGGTGTCGGCCACCAGCAACACGTCTCCCCACCAGACCAGGCCGCCGGCGTGCACCCGCACCTGGGCGTGCCGGGCCGCCCGCGAGACGGGGTCCTGGTCCGCCTCGACGAGCAGCACGTGGTCATAGCCGGGACGCTCGGGCAGCTCGGTCGCCGAACCCAGATCGACCACGCTCAGCCGGGCCGCCGTGTCGGAGGCGCGGCGGTCCTTGCGATACCACGCGGCGAGCAGGACCCGGGTTTGACCGGCGACCGGCGGGCGGCCGCTGTCGGACGTGGTGGTGATCCCCTGCGGCCACCACTCGCGGGTCCGCCCGTCACGGCGGTCCCACCCGAACCCGCGCAGGTCGTCGCCGCCGCGAACCCGGTGCCGGCGGCCCCGACGGGAGAGTCCGGTCAGCACGCCGTCGATCCCGACCCGCTCGCCGAGCCCGCCGCCTGGCAGCGCGGCGACCGACCACCGGCCGGCCTGGTCGAGCGTCGGCGTCAGGGTGATTCCGCCGTTCCCGCCCGTGGTCACGCCGCCGGCGTCAGCCGATCGACCAGCTCGTCGATGACTCCCGCCAGCTCGACATCGGCCGCGGTGACGCCGCCGGCCGAGTGCGTCACGCAGCGAAACGTGACAGTGCTCCACCGGATGTCGATGTCGGGATGGTGATCGCGGTCCTCTGCCTCGCGGGCCACCTGCACGACGAGGTTGACGCCGTCGAGGAACGTGGGGGCCTGCACCGAGCGCTGCAACGACCCCTCCTCGACCGACCAGTGCGGGTGGTCCGCCATCGCCTCGTGCAGCGCTTGCCCGTCAAGGATCTCAGCCATCCCCCGAACGTACCCGCCCGTCCGGTGTCGGGTCAGGTCAACGGGCTCAGCAGCTGTGCGTGGTCTGGTTGCACGCGGTGTCCCCGAACGGCGCCTCCACGGTCCGGTCTCACCACACGGCCCGGACAGCCGCACCTGGACCGCAGGGAGTCGGAGCAGGTCCCCGAAGGAACGCGGCGAGAGTTACTGCATCACCCACCAGCCGTCGCGCACCACTGCCGGCTCTCTATGTCCGCACCGGTGCTCAAGTTCCCGCGAGACCGCACCGGACGTCGAGCCGTTTCGGGTGGCCGGGACCCGGAACCGCGCTGGGTCGGGTGGCGTTCAGAGCTCGGTGCGGTCGTCCGTACGCCGGCCGATCTTGGCGCCCAGCCAGACCAGCGGGTCGAACTTCTTGTCCACCACGCGTTCCTTCATCGGGATGATCGCGTTGTCGGTGATCTGAATGCCCTCGGGGCACACCTCGGTGCAGCACTTGGTGATGTTGCACAGCCCGATGCCCGCGGCGTCGTGAGCGAGCGCTCGGCGGTCGTTGGTGTCGAGCGGGTGCATGTCGAGCTCGGCGTAGCGCAGGAAGAACCGGGGCCCGGCGAACGCCTGCTTGTTCTCCTCGTGGTCGCGGACGACGTGGCACGTGTCCTGACACAAGAAGCACTCGATGCACTTGCGGAACTCCTGGCCGCGCTCGACGTCGACCTGCATCATCCGGCGCTTGCCGTCGGCGTCAGGAGGCGCTGGAGCGAAGGCGGGCAGCTCGCGCGCCTTCTCATAGTTGTACGACACGTCTGTCACCAGGTCGCGGATCACCGGGAACGCCCGAAGAGGCGTGACCGTGATGGTCTCGGCCTGGTCGAAGTCGGCCAGCCGGGTCATGCACAGCAGTCGCGGCCGCCCGTTGATCTCGGCCGAGCACGAGCCGCACTTGCCCGCCTTGCAGTTCCACCGCACTGCGAGGTCGCCGGCCTGGGTGGCCTGCACCCGGTGGATGGCGTCGAGAACCACCTCGCCCTCGGACACCTCGACGCTGAAGTCACGCAGCTCTCCGCCGTCGGCATCACCACGCCACAACCGCATCGCCAGCTCGTAGCCCATGGATCTACTTCCCCTCGAAGAGCTCGCGCAGGTCGTCAGGCATCTGCGGCAGTGGCTGCCGCCGCAGCACGACGTGCCCGTCGTCGCCCATCGTCACGATCAGGTTGACGTCGCCCCACGACTCGTCGGTGCCCGGAAAGTCCTCCCGGGTGTGGCCGCCCCGCGACTCGGTGCGTGCGCGTGCCGCGACCGCGATGCACTCCGAGACCAGCAGCATGTTCGCGAGGTCGAGGGCCAGGTGCCAGCCGGGGTTGTAGCGCCGGTCGCCGTGCACGACCAACCGGGTTGCCCGGTCCTCGAGCTCGGTCAGCTTCTCCCGGGCCAAAACCAGTTCCTCGTCCGTGCGGATGATGCCGACCAGCTCCTGCATCGACGCCTGGAGCTCCTGTTGGAGGGCGTACGGGTTCTCGCCACCACCCTCGATGGCGAACGGCGCCAGTGCCTGCTCAGCCGCTGCCTGCACCGCTGCCTGCTGCACCTGTGGGCGGCCTTGCTCGGCCTTCTGGGCGTGCTCGGCCGATCTCTCGCCGGCCCGGCGGCCGAACACCAGCAGGTCGGACAGGCTGTTGCCGCCGAGCCGGTTGGACCCGTGCATCCCGCCGGCGACCTCGCCTGCCGCGTACAGGCCGGGGACGAGCGAGGCGCCGCTGTCGGGCTCGACCTCGACCCCGCCCATGACGTAGTGGCAGGTCGGACCGATTTCCATCGCCTCGGTAGTGATGTCGACGTCGGCCAGCTCCTTGAACTGGTGGTACATCGATGGCAGCCGGCGCTTGATGAACTCGGCGTCGCGGCGCGATGCGATGTCGAGGAAGACCCCACCGTGCGGTGAGCCCCGGCCGGCCTTGATCTCGGAGTTGATTGCCCGGGCGACCTCGTCGCGGGGCAGCAGCTCTGGTGGGCGCCGGTTGTTCGCCTTGTCGTCGTACCAGCGATCGGCCTCGTCCTCGGAGTCGGCCGTCTCTGCCTTGAAGTACTCCGGGATGTAGTCGAACATGAACCGCTTGCCCTCGCAATTGCGCAGCACCCCGCCGTCGCCGCGCACCGACTCGGTGACGAGGATGCCCTTGACGCTCGGCGGCCACACCATCCCGGTGGGGTGGAACTGCACGAACTCCATGTTGACCAGGCTCGCGCCGGCCCGCAGCGCGAGCGAGTGGCCGTCACCGGTGTACTCCCACGAGTTCGACGTGACCTCGTACGACTTGCCGATCCCACCGGTGGCCAGCACGACCGACGGCGCCTCGAAGACGAGGAAGCGACCGCTCTCGCGCCAGTAACCGAACGCCCCCGCGATGCGACGCTCGCCCGCAGTCTCGTCGATCAGCAGGTCGGTGACCGTGCACTCCATGAACACGTCGATGCCCAATGCGACGGCACGCTGCTGCAGAGTGCGAATCATCTCCAGCCCGGTGCGGTCGCCGACGTGCGCGAGGCGGGCGTAGCGGTGCCCTCCGAAGTCGCGCTGGCTGATCAGGCCGTTGTCGAGGCGGTCGAACAGCGCCCCCCACTCCTCCAGCTCGAGGACCCGGTCGGGGGCCTCCTGCGCGTGCAGCTGCGCCATCCGCCAGTGGTTGAGCATCTTGCCGCCGCGCATGGTGTCGCGGAAGTGCACCTGCCAGCCGTCGTCGGGCCACAGGTTGCCCATCGCCGCAGCGATCCCACCCTCGGCCATGACGGTGTGCGCCTTGCCCAGCAGGGACTTGCACACGATCGCCGTGCGCGCCCCCGCGTCGTGGGCGGCGATGGCGGCCCGCAGGCCGGCCCCACCGGCACCGACCACCACGACGTCGTACTGCACGGTCTCGGCGTCAGTTGACGTGTCGGCCATCAAAAGAACCTGGGGTCGTCGAACCAGCCGGCGGAGATCGCCATGATGTAGGCGTCGGTGCCGATGACGGTGAACAGCGACGCCATCGCGTACGTGCCGTGCCTGGCGTTGAGCCGGGACACGAATGTCCAGTAGCGGTAACGCATCGGGTGCTTCGAGAAGCTCCGCAACCGGCCGCCGACGATGTGCCGGCAGGCGTGGCACGACAGCGTGTACAGCCCGAGCAGCACCAGGTTGACCCAGATGACAACGGTGCCGAGGCCCATCCCGACCCCGCCGTCGGTGCCCTGGAACGCCAGCACGCCGTCGTAGAGGTTGATGAGGGTGAACACGAGCGCGCCGTAGAAGAAGTAGCGGTGGTAGTTGAGCAGGTTCAGCGGGAACTTCGTCTCGCCGGAGTACGTCCGGTGCGGCTCAGGAACGGCGCAGGCAGCGGGGGAGAAGAACAGCGACCGGTAGCCGGCCTTGCGGTAGTAGTAGCAGGTGCCGCGGAACCCGGCCAGGACCACGAAGGTGATGACCGCGATCGGGATGAAGACCGGCAACTCCGGCAGCGGGGTGCCGAAGTGGGCCGACCCGTCGACGCACGAGTCGCTGATGCACGGCGAGTACAGCGGGGTCAGGTAGTGCTCGGCGTCCGCCCAGTAGTCGTCGCGCTGGAAGATCCGGACCGTCGCGTACACCACGAAGAAGGCCAGGATTGCGCCGGTCGTCAACGGGTACTGCCACCACCGGTCCTGACGCAGCGTCCTGACACCGATCTGGGCCCGGCCCGGGTGCTCGACCCCAGTGGCCATCGGCGCCGCTCCCTCGCTTCGGTCGGTGGTGCGTGCTGGGCTAACCCTGCCCGAGTCGACACCGCGCCGCAGCACCGGGGCAGCCACTGTGACCGGGCCCACTACCGTGACGCGGGTGCGGCTGGTGGTCGGTGCGGCGGTGGTGCGGCACGGCCGCGTG
>JACCWP010000257.1 GCA_013697585.1 Nocardioidaceae bacterium | reverse complement strand
GCACGTACACGTGCAGGCCCCGCCCGCCCGACGTCTTCGGGAAGCCGACGGCGCCGATCTCGGCGAGCAGCTCCTCGACGACGTGGGCCACCCGGCGCACGGTCGCGAAGTCGCAGCGCGGCATCGGGTCGAGGTCGATGCGCCACTCGTCGGGCTTCTCGGTGTCAGCGCGCCGGCTGTTCCAGGGGTGGAACTCGACGGTCGACATCTGCACGGCCCAGATCACGTGGGCGACCTCGGTGACGCACAGCTCGTCGGCGGTCCGGTTCCACCGCGGGAAGTGCACCCGGACAGTCCGCATCCACGGCGGAGCGCCGGCCGGGATCCGCTTCTGGTGCACCTTGTCGCCGCTCGTCCCGGTGGGGAAGCGGTGCAGCATGCACGGTCGCTCGCGCAGCGCGTTGACGATGCCGCCGCCGACAGCCAGGTAGTACTCGGCGAGGTCGAGCTTCGTCTCGCCACGGGCGGGGAAGTAGACGCGATCCGGGTTGGTGACCCGTACGACCTTGTCGTCGATCTCGAGCTCGACGGCGGGGCTCTTGCCCTTCGCGCCCGCCGGTGGAGTCACGCGCCGCAACCTATCGACAGCGTCCGGGGGGGCTCCGGTCGTACGGTCAGTCACAGCGACCACCGACCGGGTGGTACCACATTGAGGGAGCAATGGTACCGTCGCCCTCGTGGCGACCAATCTCCGCCTCGGCGCCGAGGCGGCCGAGGCGCTTCGTGCGGCGGCGCGAGCCAGCGGACGTTCGCAGCAGGACCTGCTGCGCGACGCGGTCGACCGCTTTCTGGGCATCGGGTCCACATCGGCTCGGGAGCGGGCCGTCGCGAGTGGCTTGGTGAGGGCACCCGCCCCGTTCGTGGACACAGAACCCACCGTGCGACTCTCCGACGGCGAGTCGTCGCTCGACCTGCTCGAGCGCGACGATCGGTGATCGTCTACTGCGACAGCAGCGCACTCCTCAAGCGGGTGATCATCGAACCTGAGTCGGCCGCCGTGCGGGAGGCCTTGTCCCGCCATGTCGCCGCCGGTGACCTGGTGACCGCGTCGTCGTTGGCCTGGTTGGAGGTGTGGCGCTCGCTCCGCCGAGCCGCCGGTGCACGTCGAGCCGCGGACCTGACGTCACGAGCGCTGTCCGGGGTGGCCGAGCATGAGATCACGAGCGCGACGCTGGCACGCGCCCGGCGGGTGGGCAGCGACGCGTTGCGCACGCTTGACGCCGTGCACCTTGCCTCCGCGGTGACTGTTGGCGCCGACGCCCTCCTGACGTACGACCATCGACTCGCATACGCCGCCCGAGCGCTAGGCATCGAGGTGCTGTCACCGACCTGACGCCTCGAGGGCGCACGCGCGGCGCGCATTGCCGGGCCGGCCAGCTCCACGTACGCGGCCAGCCTGCCGGGATCGTGGACGGCCTGACAGGTGTTGATCCAGTACGCCTTCGCCATCTGCACATGGCGCATGGTGAGCTGGTCTCAGTGGGACGCGGCGGGCCGCCGGCGTCAGGCGCTGCGGCCCTCGAGATGGGCGACTCGTAGGGCGACGTCGCCGACGGCTCCGATGATGGCGTCGTTCTGGACCTCGAGACGCGCAACGCGGCCGGTGAGGTCGTCGATGCGGGTGTGCAGGCCGTCGCCAAGAGCGTCGATGCGTCGACCGAGCTGTCCGACCACGACGCGCATCGCGGCCACGGCCAGCGTCACCAGGCCCGCGACGGTGCCGAGGTAGGCGATCGGCTCCACCTGCGCGAGGGTACGCCGAAGGGGCCGCCGCCGGCTGGTCGTCCACAGGGGCCTTGGTGAACGTCTTGCACGGGCGACCTGCCGACATGTTGGGGGCACGCTGTGCCTGGTCTTGGTTCGAGCGCCCCCGGGAAGTGGGTAGAACCGTGTAGATCGGCGGGGATGATCCATGCCGCCATCTCGAAGCTCAGGACTAACAGTCCCACGTCGCGGCCGTCGCCGTTCGCCCCTCGACACGACTCACTGGCAAACGGGGGAGCCAGGCGGTTGAGCGGCGTGGCCTGCCGGTCCACCTTCCCGCGCAGGCCGGTCTGGCTGACAGAAGCGACGACTGCAGTTAGCTGCAGCCGCTCGTGGAGCCACAACCCTCGCAGACGAAGCACGACCCAGCTGGCCGCATCTTGGTGCCGCACGTAAAGCAGAGAGGCGAGTCGACGGCCAAGCCGGTGATCTCCTCGAGCAGCTCGGCGGTGGTGTGCGCTGTCACCGGGGCGGGCCGGGCGGTCTCGACCACCGGCGCAGGCGCGTCGATTGACGGGTCGGCGGCCACGGCCTCAGCCGCCTGTGGCGCCGCCTTCAGCGACTCGGCCTCCGGCACGTCGTATTCGGACCCGGCCGCCGCGTACGAGCCCGTCTCGAGCTGGCGGCGGCGCTCCTCGGCCGAGTAGATGCCCAGCGCAGCGCGGCTCTCGAACGGCAGGTGGTCCAGCGCCAGCCGGCGGAAGATGTAGTCCATGATCGACTGGCTCATCCGGATGTCCGGGTCGTCGGTCAGGCCGGCAGGCTCGAACTTCATGTTGGTGAACTTCTGCACATAGGTCTCGAGCGGCACCCCGTACTGCAGCGAGATCGAGATCGCCATCGAGAACGCGTCCATCACCCCGGCCAGGGTCGAGCCCTGCTTGCCCAGCTTGAGGAACACCTCGCCCAGGCCGTCGTCGGGGTACGAGCCTGCGGTCATGTAGCCCTCGGCCCCACCAACGGTGAACGACGTGGTCACCGACGGGCGCGACTTCGGTAGCCGCTTGCGGATCGGCGCCGACGGCACCGACACCTCGACGACCTTCTCGTCCCGGTTGGTCTTCGCGGTCGCCAGCGGCTGGCCGACCTTGCAGTTGTCGCGGTAGACCGCAAGTGCCTTGAGGCCGAGCTTCCAGCCCTGGTAGTACGTGTCGGCGATGTCGTCGACCGTCGCGGTCTCGGGCAGGTTCACGGTCTTCGAGATCGCACCGGAAATGAACGGCTGGGTCGCCGCCATCATCCGCACGTGGCCCATGGGCTTGATCGACCGCTCCCCCATCGCGCAGTCGAACACCTCGTAGTGCTCCGGCTTGAGCCCCGGCGCGTCCACGACGTGGCCGTGCTCGGCGATGTACTCGACGACCGCCTCGATCGTCTCGGTCGCGTACCCGAGCTTGATCAGCGCCCGCGGCACGGTCTGATTGACGATCTGCATCGACCCGCCGCCGACCAGCTTCTTGAACTTCACCAGCGAGAAGTCGGGTTCGACTCCGGTCGTGTCGCTGTCGAGCATGAAGGAGATGGTTCCGGTCGGGGCCAACACGCTGGCCTGCGCATTCCGCCAGCCATTCGCCTTCCCGGTCTCGAGGCACGCCGCCCAGGCCTTCGTCGCTGCCTTGTGCACGTCACGGTCGAGCTGGTGCAGCGTACGCACCTCGTCGTTGGCCGCCTGGTGCTTGCGCATGACCCGGGTGTGCGGCGCCGCGTTGCGGGCGTAGCCGTCGTACGGGCCGACGACGCCGGCGAGCTCGGCCGAGCGCTTGTACGCGGCGCCGGTCATCAGGCTTGTGATGCTGCCGGCCAGGGCCCGACCGCCGTCGGAGTCGTACGCGAGACCGGAGGCCATCAGCAGGGCACCAAGGTTCGTGTAGCCGATACCGAGCTGTCGGTAAGCCCGCGTGACCTCACCGATCTTGTCGGTGGGGAAGTCGGCGAAGCAGATCGAGATGTCCATCGCGGTGATGACCAGCTCGACCGCCCTGGCGAACGTCACCGTGTCGAACGAGCCGTCGTCCTGCAGGAACTTCATCAGGTTGAGGCTCGCCAGATTGCACGAGGAATTGTCGAGGTGAAGGTACTCCGAGCAGGGATTACTTGCGGTGATCCGACCGGTTTCCGGAGAGGTGTGCCAGTCGTTGATCGTGGAGTCGTACTGGATGCCCGGGTCGGCGCACTCCCACGCCGCCTGCGCGATCTTGCCCCACAGCTCCTTGGCGTCGACGGTCTCGATGACCTCGCCGGTCATGCGTCCGGCGAGCCCGAAGTCGGCACCGTCCTCGACCGCGCGCATGAACGCGTCGCTGACCCGTACGGAGTTGTTGGCGTTCTGGTACTGCACGCTGACGATGTCGTGCCCCCCGAGGTCCATGTCGAACCCGGCGTCACGCAGCACGCGGATCTTGTCCTCCTCGCGCGCCTTGGTCTGCACGAACTCGACGATGTCGGGGTGGTCGACGTCGAGCACGACCATCTTCGCCGCCCGCCGGGTCGCCCCGCCGGACTTGATCGTGCCCGCAGAGGCGTCGGCCCCGCGCATGAACGACACCGGCCCGCTCGCGGTGCCACCGGACGAGCGCAACAGCTCCTTCGACCCGCGGATGCGGCTGATGTTGAGCCCCGATCCCGAACCTCCCTTGAAGATCAGCCCTTCCTCGCGGTACCAGTTGAGGATCGAGTCCATGTTGTCGTCGACGGCGAGAATGAAGCATGCGCTCACCTGCTGTGGGCTCGACGTGCCGACGTTGAACCACACCGGGGAGTTGAAGCTGAACACCTGGTGCAGCAACATCCAGGTGAGCTCGTGCTCGAAGACGTCGGCGTCTGCCGGGCTCGCGAAGTAGCCGTTGGCCTTGCCCGCCTTGACGTAGGTGAGCACGACCCGGTCGATCAGCTGGCGCAGGCTCGACTCACGGTCGGCGCTGCCGGTGGCACCGCGGAAGTACTTGCTGGTGACGATGGTCGACGCGTTGGCGCTCCACGTCGCCGGGAACTCCACCCCGCGCTGCTCGAACACCGTCTCGCCGGTGCGCCAGTTGGTCTGCACGACATCGCGCCGCTCCCACGTCACCTCGTCGTAAGGATGCACGCCCTCGGTGGTGTAGAGGCGCTCGACGCGCATGCCCTTGCCACTGCGGGCTTCGGTCGCCTCGGAGCCGACGGTCTCCGTCATGTGCTGTCTCCCTCGGTGGTCCGTGCTGTCGTGGTGGTGCTGTCTGGTGCCGTCGGCGGGACGTGCCTTCCCCTGCCCGCCCCGCCGACGACGGTCTAGGGGGCTGGACTGCGCGTACGGTCTGCCGGCTCGGGCCCGGGCTCGGGCCCGGGCGGCTGCGCAGGCGCCTCGGCTCGCTCGGCCATCAGCGCGGCCACCTCGTCGGCGAAGTCGTCGACGGAGCTGAACGCCTTGTAGACGCTCGCGAACCGCAGGTAAGCCACCTGGTCAAGGCTGCGCAACGGCTCCAGCACGGCCAGCCCCACCTCGTCGGCGGGTACGTAGGCGGCGCCGCCGGCCCGCAGCTCGGTCTCGACCAGCTGCCCGAGCCGGGCCAGGTCGGCGTCGGTGACCGGGCGGCCCTTGCACGCCTTGCGTACGCCGTCGACCACCTTGTCGCGGTTGAACGGCTCGGTCGCGCCCGACCGCTTCACCACCGCGAGCTGGATCTGCTCGACGGTGGTGAAACGCCGCTCACAGTCCTGGCACGCGCGCCGACGCCTGATCTGGGCGCCGTCGTCGGCGACCCGGCTGTCGAGGACCCGCGTGTCGGTGTGCTGGCAGTACGGACAGTGCACGACGGACCTCCTCCGCTGCGTCGGGTTCGTCCTTGGCTGGGGACGAAGCTGGGGACGAATCTGTGCATCCGGTGGGGACGGATGGGCGCTGCTTGTGGGTAACTCACCCGAACCTGTGACACTACCTGTGGGTGACTTACACCAGTGTAACCACCAGATGTTGGGAACGGTACCCCTGTGCCGTGGTGCTGGCAACACCCTGCTGGACACCACCGACACTTTCTGCATCGACGCAGGTCAGCGACCTGGCTGTGGCGCGTCGGCACGGCGATCCAGCGCGTCGCCGGTCCGGGCTCACTTCCCCGGCGATGTGTGCGCCTTCCCAGCGAAATTTCGCCGGGGAAGCGCACTTTTCGCTGGTGAGCCAGCGAAAAGCACCGGGAACCTGCGCAGGGAAGGCACCGAGCGCGGTGAGGAGGGTCGCCACCGTCAGGCGTCGGATGCGCCGGCGTCGGATGCGCCGGCGTCGGATTGCATCGGTGCGCCGGCCGACTACGGTCGAAGGCATGGTTCCCACCGAAACGACTCGCTATGGCTCGTACACGACACCAGGACTGTCCAACGACACCGGCCACCAGGTGGCGCGGCTGCTGCAAGAGCGGCTCAACGCCCTGAACGACCTGCAGCTCACGCTCAAGCATGTGCACTGGAACGTCGTCGGCCCGCACTTCATCTCCGTGCACGAGATGATCGACCCGCACGTCGACGAGGTGCGGGCGATGGTCGACGAGACGGCCGAGCGGATCGCCACCCTCGGCCTTGCCCCCATCGGCACGCCGGGCCAGATCGTCGAGCACCGGACGTGGAAGGACTACTCGCTCGACCGGGCCACGACCAACGAGCACCTCGGCGCACTCGACGTGGTCTACCAAGGCGTTCTCGGCGACCACCGCAAGGCGCAGGAGGCGTCGGCCGACCTCGACGCCATCACCGAGGACATGCTGATCGGGCAGATCAAGCAGCTGGAGCTGTTCCACTGGTTCGTCCGGGCGCACCTCGAGACGGTCGGCGGCGAGCTGGCGACGACCGGCGCGGACGACGAGCTCGACGCCGCCCAAGCCGCCTCCGACAACGCGGCCGTCACCGACTGACCGATCAGAACTACTCCCCCGACAACGTCTGCGTGCGGGTGTCAGTGGAGTTCACGAGCCTGTCGGCGCAGCAGTGCAGGGCGCGCAGGTCGGCGGCCACGCCGGCGGGGGTTCGTCCGACCAACCGTGCCGAGGTCACGACCCGCGGGTGGTGCGGGCGCGCGACGACCCGACCGACGGCGACAAGTCGCTCGAGCAGGCCGAGGTCCTCGTGCGCCGACACTGCCGCGAAGCCGCCGACCGCGAGATAGGCATCGCCGCGCACCCCCAGGTTGGCGCCGTGGACGTGCCCGTGCCGCTGCCGGTACGCGCTGGTCCAACGGCGGTGTGCGTCCGAGTCGCTGTTGCCTGCCAAGGTCACCATGCCGACCACGGCGTCGTACCCCCGCTCGGCGTACGCCAGCTGGGCGCGCAACCAGTCCGGCGGCACCACCGAGTCGGCGTCGGTGTGCGCCAGCCAGATCGCAGCCGGCGGCAGCGCCTCCAGAGTGCGCAGGGCGTACGCACAGCCGGCTGCCCGGGCCGCTCCCACGCCACCCCCTGGTGAACCCGTCGTCTTGATCACCTTCGCTCCCGCGGCGGTCGCTACCTGCGCCGTCGCGTCGACGCAGCTGTCGGCCACGACGACAGTGCGCACGTCGAGTCGCACCTGGCGTGCAGCGACCGCGACGGAGGCCAGGCACGCGCCGATGGTCTCCTGCTCGTCGCGCGCGGGCACCACGACGGCAACGACCTCGAGCCTCACTCGCGTGCCCACACGTCGAGGCGGAAGTCGGTCTCGACGGCGTGCAGCACGTTGGTCAGACCCGGCGTGGCATCGAGCTCGGCGTGTGCGGCGTCGCCGTCGGTGCTGGCTTCGTCGAACGCGTGGCGCCAGTGCACCGCCACGAGATGACCGTCCGGCAGCAGCGACTGACACGCCTTGTCGCGGACCCCCGCCCGATCGGCCTCGCCGAGGAAGTACAGCAGCTCGGAGACGACCACCAGGTCGAAGCGTCCCCGCGGCCAGCTGGCCGGAACCCGGCCCAGCGCAAACGCGACACCTGGCTCGTCGACCCGCGCCCGGGCCTGCTCCAGCGCGCGCGGCGCGCCGTCCCAGGCCACCAGCTCGTCGCAGCGCGTTGCCAGCAGGGCGGTGAGCACTCCGATCGCACACCCCGGCTCGAAGCATCGTTGGTACCGCTCGTGCGGCAACGCCGCCACCGTGAGGGCGTACTTGCGGGCTTCGTACGCCGAGGTCGACAACCCCCACGGGTCTGCGGTCCTGGCATACAAGTCGTCGAAGTAGCCCGGTTCGGTCACGTGAGGACGATCTCGTAGGCCCGGTCGAAGTGCTCGCGGACCGCGGGCGGCAGCACTGCGGCGTCGGCCGGGTGGTCGCTCAGCGGGTGGAGCTGGCTCGCGAACCGGCCCACCGCGTCGCGCTTGGCCTGCTGCTGGTGCAGCTCGAGCGCGACCACCCGGGCGCGCTGCCACGGCAGGGCGTCGGTGTCGGGGCGCGCCCAGTGCCAGGCCCACACCGGGTACTCCCACA
>JACCWP010000097.1 GCA_013697585.1 Nocardioidaceae bacterium | reverse complement strand
TGCATCGGAGCCGGCGTGATCGGCAGCGGCTGGGCCGCCCACTTCCTGGCCCGCGGGCTCGACGTCGTCGCGTGGGACCCAGCGCCAGACAGCAACGAGCGGCTGCGTACGCAGGTCGCGGCCGCATGGCCGGCACTCGATCGGCTCGGCCTTGCCGCCGGCGCGTCCCGGGACCGGTTGCGGGTCGCCCCCACGCTGCAGGCGGCGGTCGTCGACGCCGACGTGGTCCAGGAGAGCGCACCAGAGGTGTTGGAGCTCAAGCGCGAGCTGCTCGCGGAGCTGGGTGAGGCCACCCACCCTGGCGTCGTGATCGCCTCGTCCACGTCGGGCTACCCGATGAGCCAGCTGCAGCAGCACTGCGCCACCGCCGAGCGGCTCGTCGTCGGGCACCCCTTCAACCCGCCCTACCTGGTGCCGCTGGTGGAGGTAGCCGGCGGCGAACGCACCGCCCCGTGGGCGGTCGAGTGGGCCGCGGCGTTCTATGCGACGGTCGGCAAGCGGCCGCTCACCCTCGACCACGAGGTGCCCGGGTTCGTCGCCAACCGGCTCCAGGAGGCGCTCTGGCGCGAGGCACTGCACATGGTCGCCGCCGGTGACGCGACGGTCGAGCAGATCGACCTCGCGATCACCCAGGGACCGGGGCTGCGGTGGGCGTTCATGGGCCCGTGCCTGACCTTCCACCTCGCCGGCGGAGCGGGCGGGATGGCCCACATGCTCGACCACTTCGGCCCGAGCCTGGCCTCGCCGTGGACGCGGCTGGCGGCACCGGAGATGACCAGCGAGCTGCACCGGCGGATGGTCGACGGTGCGGCCGCCGCGGCGGCTGGCCGCAGCGTCGCCGAGCTGGCCGCCCAGCGCGACCAGGACCTCATCGCCGTGCTGCGCGCGCTGGCGGACCCGTCGCCAGCAGCGGAGACCGAGCTGTGAGGCACTGCTGCGGTGTCGACCACCACAGCGGCGACTACACGTCGCGGCAGCGCGCCGACCTGGCCCTGGTGCTTGCCTTCAACCGGCGGATGGCCGACGCGATCGACGACTGCCGCGACGTCGCGACCGTCGAGGATCTGCTCGACCCTGACCCGTTGCGCTACATGTGGGTCGACGAGGGCGCCGGCCGGATCCCGGAGTTCCTGGCCCGGGCAGACGCCGCCCTTGCGGTGTCGCAGCGCCTGCCCGGCCACCAGCGGGTCGAGAGCACGAGCGTCGACGTGCGCGGCTCGGCCGCCCGCCCCACCGTGGCCACCGGGCCCGATGGCCAGGTCCTGCACGCCTGGCTCGAGTGGGAGCCCGGCATCGGCGACCGGGTAGTGGCGCTCCGGGCCGTCGGCAACGGCGCCGGTCAGCCGGAGACGCTCGTGTCCGACCCGGCCGACTGCTTCCGCCCCACCGCGGTGGTCGACCGCGCCGGCCGTTCATGGGTGGCCTACGGGCGGTCCGTGGACGGCGCTGTGTCGGTGCGGTGCCGGCGGTACGAGGACGGGCGCTGGTCGCCCGAGGAGCAGGTCAGCGACACCGCGCACCCGTCGTTCAACCAGGAGCTGGTCGCCCACGACGACGGCAGCGTCGAGATCTGCTGGCAGGGGCGGGTGGCGGGCAGGTTCGCGGTCTTCGCCCGCAGCTGGCAGGACGGCTGGGCAGACACCCGGCAGGTCAGCCTCGGCAGCGAGACGAACGTGTGGGACCCCGCGGTGTCGAGCCTGCCCGGCAGCGGCAGCGCGTACGCGTGGACCGAGTACCAGGGCGGCAGCTACCGGGTCGTCGTGCGCACCCGGGACTCGTCCGGTGCGCTGGGTGCGGCCCGACCCGTGACCAGCGGCAGCGACTACGCCCTGCACCCGGCGCTGGCCACGACGTCGGACGGCTCGCTGTGGTGCGCGTACGACGTCTTGACGGTGCAGGGTCACGGCGGCTCGGGACCGACGCGGCTCCGTCCGGCGGCCGACCTCGGCGCCGACCCGACCCGCGTCCAGGGGATGCGAGCGGCCGGCGAGTTCGTCCCGCCCGAGCTGCGGCCCGAGGTGAGCGCGTCGTTGCGAGTCGTGCGGGTCGACCCGGACGGGTTCGCCGCGCCGGCCGGAGAGCTGGCGGCACACCTCGACATCGTGCCCGGTGGGCTCCCCCGGCTCGCCGCCGACACCGCCGGCGGACTGACCGTCGCCTACCGGGTGCACCGCCGGCTCCCACTGATGACCTACTACTGGGAGGTGGCCACCCAGTCCCTGGGTCCCGACGGCTGGGAGCCGCCGGTGACGGTGCGCGGCAGCGACGGGACGCTCGAGGAACCGGGCATCGCAGCACTGCCTGCGGGTGTTGTGGTGGCGTTCCAGAGCGACGACCGGCTCGAACGCGGGCTGTCGTGGACCGAGGGGTTCGGCGGCAGGCAGTGCCCACACCTGCTCGAGCACCACGGCGAGGTGGTCTGGCACGGGATGCAGCGCACCGGCAGCATCCGGCACGCGTCAGTGCCGGCCGCTGGGCCCGTACCCACGTTGGGAGATGCGACCGTGGTGGCGGTCGTGCACAGCGCCGACCGCACCGAGTCACGGTCGTGGGCCGCCCGGCGGGCCGAGCGCAGCCGGTACACGACCATGGTCGATGGCAGCGAGCTCACCCTCTACTGGGGCGACCTGCACCGGCACTCGCTGATCAGCCGGTGCACCGCCGGCGACGAGCCGTCGCTCGAGGACTTCTACCGCTACTCCTGGGACGTCTGCGAGTACGACTTCTGGGCGGTCACCGACCACTCCGAGAACAGCACCGACTATCAGTGGTGGTCGATCCAGAAGATCGCCGACCTGTTCCGCGTCGACGGACGCTTCGTGCCGCTGTACGGCTTCGAGTGGACCGGACTGATGGGCCACCAGAACGTCATCTACGGCGATGTGCCCCGAGGCGCGCCGATCTTTTCCGCCTACGCACAGGGATCCGACACCCCGACCGGGCTGTGGCAGAGCCTGGCGCAGCACCCCGAGCACCCGGTGCTCACCATCCCGCACCATCCCGGCTCGGCGATGGTCCCCTACGACTGGGACTACGCGGACCCGCGATACCTGCGCCTGGCCGAGGTGTTCCAGGCGTGCCGCGGCAACTACGAGGACGACGGCTGCTTCCGGCAGTACTCCGACGCCACGCGGCCAGGCACGTTCGTTCTCGACGGCCTCCGCCGGGGGCAGCGGTTCGGCATGATCGCGTCGTCGGACCACGGGCACGGGGCGAGCTATGTCGGCGCGTACGCGGAGCGGCTCGACCGGTCCGCGGTGTTCGAGGCGTTGCACACCCGCCGGGTGTTCGCCGCGACGACGCGTGACCTGCTGGTCGACTTCCGGGTCGGTGGCATGTTCATGGGTGGTGAGTGCGTGCTGTCAGGGCCGCGGGAGGTCGCGGCCTATGCCCGCGGCTACGGCGAGCTGGCCCGCGTCGACGTCGTACGCAACGGCGAGACAGTCACCAGCGCGCTCCCCGACCTCGCTCTGCCGGCCGACTGGATCACGCTGCCCCTACGGGTTGAATGGGGCATGAGCCCGACCACCACCGACTGGGGCGGACGGCTCACGATCGCGGGCGGCGAGGTGGTGGCGACGACGTACTGGAGCCCCGAGATCGTGGCCGCCGACGCGCGCAGCGTGCGCTGGGTCGCGCAGACCAAGAGCTTCGGCGAACCGTACGGGGCGCAGCGCGGTGGCATCGACGTCACGCTGGTCGGGCCGGGCGACGCGGTGGCGACCGTCGCCACCGCGCAGGGTGGGCTGACGTTGCCGCTGGCCGAGCTTGCCGGCCGCGTCGTCGAGGTGCCGACCGGCTCGGCGAGCAGGCTGCGGCTGCAGCCCGGCGTGGGTGGACTGGTGGGTCTGGGGAGCTCCGAGCACCGTTTGGGCTGGACCGACCGCACCGTCGAGCCCGCGTGGTACTACGCCCGGGTGTTCCAGACCGACGGCGAAATGGCGTGGTCGTCGCCCGTCTGGGTCGACCCCGCCTGAGCCTGACCGCCCGCGCGCCCGCTCCCCGGCCATGCGAAGTGGCGGCGACACGCGGGCGACACGCCGGGGCAGGCAGTCATCGTCCGCCAGTTCGCGGGGTCGGGACCCGGGCTGCTGTCGCGCGAGCCGAGCCTTGCCGAACCTCAGTCGACGCAGAACTCGTTGCCCTCCGGGTCCTGCATCACCACGCAGTAGCTGCCCCACTCGTCCACTGGGTTGAGGACCGCGGCGCCCAAACCCTGCAGTCGCTCGACCTCGGCGTCGATGCGCGCCCGACGGTCGTCGCCGGACCCGCCGGCCTTGATGTCGACGTGGACGCGGTTCTTCGCAACTTTGGCCTCCGGCACCTGCTGGAAGAAGAACCGCGGTCCGCGGCCGTCCGGGTCCACGGCCGCAGACCGCGAGTTCCACAGCTCTTCCGGCACCCCCCAGGCCGCGAGCGCCTCGTCCCAGGTCTGAAACGGCCCGGGCGGTGGTTCCAGCACGTACCCGAGGGCTCCGGCCCAGAACCGTGCCTGGGTGCCCGGGTCGGCGCAGTCGAAGGTGAGCTGGACCGGCGTGGCCATCTGTGTCCTCCTCGTGTGTGGTGCAGTCGTTCAGGACCGTTGGCGGCGTCGTGGAGCCACCACGCATGTCGCACGGTCGCGGCAACACCGTCGATGACACGCCTGCCCGAGGCCGCCCCTTCGTCCCGCTTGCCGAGCCGGTGGCTGAGGGCGGCCCGGATGGTCAGCGGCCCACCTCCCAGTGCTCGACGGGGATCTCGGGCATCGGGAAGTGCCGCGGGTTCCCTGTCGCGACTCTCGCTCCCACCCCGTATGCGGCCGCCACCACCAGGCAGTCTGCCTGGCCCCACATGATCCCGGCTGCGGCGAAGTCTCACCGCCAGTCACGCGCCCGCCGCCCCTCCTCGGTGCCGAGAGGTGCCAGCAGCGGGTCCACGCCCGGCGGTCGGTCTCGGCCACCAGGTCGTCGTCCATCACGATGTGCACACGCGTGTGCGAAGGATGGCGCGCCGCGGTCAGGCGCCAACCGACCAGTCGTGGAACACCGCCTCGACGTTGTGGCCGTCCAGATCGCGCACAAACACGGCGTAGTAGCCAGGGTGGTACTCCGGCCACAGCCGGGGTGGGTGCAGCACCTCGACTCCCCGCGCGAGCGCCGCCGCGTGAACCGCGTCGACCGCGTCCCTGCTGCCAGCCGCCAGGGCGACGTGCAGCTCGCAGGCCGCGTCCTCGCGGGCCGGGCTGACCCACAAGAAGGGCTTGCGATCCCAGCCCATGCCGATGACCCGGCCGCCCGGCACGTCGAAGGTCATCAGCTCGACCAGACCGAGCGGCCCGAACACGTCGGTGTACAGGGCCGCGCTCGCGTCCGGATCGGCGACCTGGATGCCGAGGTGATCGATCATGGCGGCATCCTGCCGCTCAACGGGCACCGGCCGCGACCATCTGACGCAACTCCTTCTTGAGGTCGGAGATCTCGTCGCGCATCCGAGCGGCGACCTCGAACTGCAGCTCGGCGGCGGCGGCGTGCATCTGGTCGGTGAGGGACTGGACCAGGTCGGCGAGGTCGGTGGCCGGCATGCCGGCCAGCCGCGCGGCCCCCCCGGGGTCGCGACTGCGCAGCCCGGGAACCGGCGCCTTGCCCCTGCTCTGCTGGCGGCCCCCGCCTCCCAGCAAGGTCTCGGTGTCGGCGTCCTCCCGGGCCAGCATGTCGGTGATGTCGGCGATCTTCTTGCGCAGTGGGGTCGGGTCGATCCCGTGCTCGAGGTTGTACGCCACCTGCTTCTCCCGCCGCCGGTCGGTCTCGTCGATCGCCTGAGCCATCGACGGCGTGACCGAGTCGGCGTACATGTGCACCGCGCCGGACACGTTGCGCGCTGCCCGCCCGATGGTCTGGATCAGCGAGGTTCCCGAGCGCAGGAAGCCTTCCTTGTCGGCGTCGAGGATCGCGACCAAGCTCACCTCGGGCAGGTCGAGGCCCTCGCGCAGCAGGTTGATGCCCACGAGCACGTCGAACTCACCGAGCCTCAGCTCGCGCAGCAGCTCGATCCGCCGCAGGGTGTCGACCTCGGAGTGCAGGTAGCGGGTGCGGATGCCGGCCTCGAGCAAGTAGTCGGTGAGGTCCTCGGACATCTTCTTGGTCAGCGTGGTGACAAGTACCCGCTCGTGCCTGTCGGCGCGGGTGCGGATCTCGTGGATCAGGTCGTCGATCTGCCCCTTGGTCGGCTTGACGACAACCTGCGGGTCGACCAGGCCGGTCGGGCGGATCAGCTGCTCGACGACATCGCCGCCGGTGCGTCTCAGCTCGTAGGCTCCCGGCGTCGCCGAGGAGTAGACGGTCTGCCCGATCCGCTGCACGAACTCCTCCCAGCGCAGGGGGCGGTTGTCCATCGCGCTCGGCAGCCTGAACCCGTGCTCGACCAGCGTCCGCTTGCGGGACATGTCGCCCTCGTACATGCCGCCGATCTGCGGGACCGTCACATGCGACTCGTCGATGACAAGGACGAAGTCGTCGGGGAAGTAGTCGAGCAGGCAGTGCGGCGCGGTGCCAGGCGCTCGGCCGTCGGTGTGCCGCGAGTAGTTCTCGATCCCGGAGCAGCTGCCGACCTGTCGCATCATCTCGATGTCATAGCTGGTGCGCATCCTCAGCCGCTGCGCCTCGAGCAGCTTGTGCTGGCGCTCGAGCTCGACCAGCCGGTCAGCCAGCTCGGCCTCGATCGAGACGATCGCCCGCTCCATCCGCTCCGGTGCCGTGACGTAGTGGGTGGCAGCACCGATGTAGAGCTCGTGCTCCTCGCTGAGCACCTCGCCCGTGAGCGGGTGCATCGTCATCAGCCGCTCGATCTCGTCCCCGAAGAACTCGACCCGCACCGCGAGCTCCTGGTAGACCGGAAACACCTCGAGGGTGTCGCCACGCACCCGAAAGGTGCCGCGGGTGCCGGCCAGGTCGTTGCGGGCGTACTGCACCTCGACCAGCTTGCGCAGCAAGCCGTCGCGGTCCATCTCCTCGCCGACCTTCACGTGCAGCATCCGGTTGAGATATTCGTCGGCGGAGCCGAGGCCGTAGATGCAGGACACGGTGGCGACCACGATCACGTCGCGGCGGGTCAGCAGCGACCAGGTCGCCGAGTGCCGGAGCCGCTCGACCTCGTCGTTGATCGACGAGTCCTTCTCGATGTAGGTGTCCGTCTGCGGGACGTAGGCCTCGGGCTGGTAGTAGTCGTAGTACGAGACGAAGTACTCCACCGCGTTGTCGGGGAAGAACTGTCGCAGCTCGTTGGCGTACTGCGCGGCGAGCGTCTTGTTGGGCTGCATCACCAGGATCGGTCGTTGCACCCGCTCGGCAAGCCACGCGACGGTCGCGGTCTTGCCGGTGCCGGTGGCGCCGAGCAGCACGACGTCCTGCTCCCCCGCCTCGATGCGCTCGGCCAGCTCCTCGATCGCGGTCGGCTGGTCACCCGAGGGCGAGAAGTCGCTGACCACCTGGAACGGGGCGACGGTGCGCTGCAGCTCGGTCGCGGATCTCATACCGGCGAGCCTACGACCGGCCGCCGACAGTGCGCCTTGGCGCGGCCGGCTCAGGCCAGCAGCGGGCAGCCGGCGTGGGTCCGGTCGAGCGGCGTGCGGCCGACGGCACACCACACCTCCCCAGCGTCGGGTGCGCCTTCCCGGCGTTGTTTGGCTGGGGAGGCGCACGTTTCGCTGGCTAACCAGCGAAAGCGACGCCATCGGGGGCGTTCCCGTCCCGCGCCCTGTGCACGGCCGTCCCCAGCTGACCGGCACCGGCCTAGGTTGCGGCCGCGTCCAGGCCTGGGCGCATTTCCTAGCCGAAGGACGAGCGAATGACCCTGCCCCGACTGCGCCTACTGCCCCGACCGCCACGACTGTCCCTGCTCACCACCCGGACGAGCCGACGGGTCCGCGTCAGCGCGTTGCTGGCCGCGTGCGCCGTGGCGCTGCCGACAGCGGCGACAGCTTCGGCGACGCCTGGTGACGACGACGTGATCACCACGGCCGTGACCTCCGACCCCGACGACACCCCGGGACGGTTGGACATCGCCGCCGTCGCCACTCGGGTGCAGCAGCTGTCTCCACCGCGCGGAGCGGTACGGGTGCGGTGGACGGTGCGCACGCACGAGCCGTTCGACGGCTCATTGCTCACCAGCCGGTTGCGCCGGTTCACCGTCGAGCTCGACACCGACGGCCAGCGTGGCGCCGAGCGCAACGTGCGACTGGTCGTACGGCACGGGCGGGTGGTCGCCGAGGTGGTGTCGAACGCAACCCGCGAGGTGATCGCGACGCTGCCGACCTGGCGACCCAACCGACGCACGCTGAGCTTTGCCGGCTACAAGGGGCTGGTCGGAGCCCGGCGCTACTTCTGGTACTCCTACTTCCACGCCCGCGACTCGGCAGGCTGCGGGCGGGACGGTGCTGGCCAACCCGTCGTCTGCAATGACTCGGTGCCTGAGGACGGCTGGATCAGGATGGACAAGCCAGCCTGGCCCGAGCCCGGGCGATGAGCTCGGGAGACGGTTCACCCGACCCGGCCGGGCAGGTGTCGGCGCGGGGCCATCCTGGGCCCCCGCCGCGGCATCCGGCTGCCGCACAGCTCAGCCAGCCGTTGCACCCGGAAGCGATGTCCGCGGTACGGCTCCAGCAGCTCGGCCATGCCGTCGTCGTCGACGGGCTGCCCCACCAGGGTGCAGCCGATCAGGGCGGGGACGTGGTAGTCGCCAAAGCTGGCGGCATCCGGGTCGCCGTGCGCCCGCTGCCGCACCTCGGCGGCCGTCCAGACACCGATCCCCGGCAGCGTACGGAGCCGACGATCGGCCTCGGGCCCGGGCAGGTCGAGCGTGCGCTCGAGGGACGCAGCGACCCGCGCCGCCGTCACCGCGACCCGGGACCGGGCCTGGTCGACCGGCAGCCGAAGCCACTCCCACGACGGGATCCGCCGGACCACGTGCGGGTCGGGTGGGACCATGAGACCAAGGGCGGCGGCCGGACCAGGTGCTGGGTCGCCGAAGCGCTGCAGCAGTCGACGCCACCCCGTGCGAGCCTCCTGACCGGTGACCTTCTGCTCCAGCGCGGCGCCGAGCAGAGCCTCGAACACCGCCCCCGACCGCTGCACCCGGTAGTGCGGGTGCAAGCCCAGCGCCCGCGCGATGAACGGGTGTCGCGCCGCATGCACCTGGGCGAACTCATCGGCCGTGAGGTCGCCCGCCCCCAGCATCGTGGGCACGTGGTCGAGCGTCCAGGCACGACCGGGGCCCCAGGCGACGGCGACCACCTCGCCGAGCGCGGGGTGCTCGACCAGGTGTGCGGCCGCAGGCCCGTCCGGGGTGCGCAGCGCCCGCCAGACGCTGCCGCGGTCATGACGAAAGGCCGGGTCGCCCGGGCCTCGCCGCAGGGTGCCGACGATGGTCGGCAGCGGTACTGGCCGGCCGGGGCGCCAGGTCCGCTCCGCCCGCGCCGCGCTGTTGACGCGCACGGTCCCCATCATGCAGGCACGATGGCGGGGTGCTGCTCGCCGAGCTCGTGGCCACCTCGGCCGCGGTCGCCGCCACCCGGTCTCGGGTCGCGAAGCGGGACCTGCTCGCCACCCTGCTGCGCCGTTGCGAGCCTGGCGAGATCGAGGTCGTGGTCGCCTACGCATCGGGTGCGACACCGCAGCGGCGCACCGGCATCGGCTGGCGAACCCTCGCCGCCGCGCCCGCCCCCGCGGCGGAGTCGACGTTGGACG
>JACCWP010000093.1 GCA_013697585.1 Nocardioidaceae bacterium | reverse complement strand
CCCCAGCAGCGTGACCCGGGTGCGCCGAGCACCGCGGTGGACCGCGTCGCCGTGGCCGCGTTCGACCTCGATGTCGACCTCGAGATCGACAGCGACGGCGGCGAGGGTGCGACGAAGCCGGGCGTCGTCGCGAGGGGCGGTGAGCAGGGCACCGAGGACGATCCGGCCACGGATCACGACCTGCTCGATGTCGAGCACGTCGACGGGCAGGCCGGCGCAAGCGGCAAACAGGGCTGCCACCAGGCCGGGTCGGTCCCGGCCGGTCAGGGTGACCAGCAGGGTGGGTCCGTCGTACGGGGCGGGCGCGGGCGGCAGCGGGGCAGACGTCATGGCAGGGCGAGGTTAGTGCTGGCGCGGCGGCACGGAGCACGCGGCGACCAGAGCGCGCCGCGCGGCCCGCGACAGCGTCGCGAGCGCGGCCCGACGCTCGGCTGCCGCGTAGGCAGACACGGTGTACGACGTGACGGAGTCGCTGTCGTCGCCGAGCGCGTGCTCTGCCACGGCGAGGCAGCGCAGTGCGAGCGCGGCGACTCGTTGCGACCGGGCGTCGAAGCCGGGTGCCAACGGGGCCGCTCCGGCCGTCCGCAGCGCGTGCAGCCCCTGGGCGGCCTCGGGGCGCCAGCGGGCGACATCGAGGTCGGCCAGCCGGGCGGAGCACTCCAGCAGCGTCTCTCGCAGCAGCAGCTCGGCCTCGGCAACGTCGGCTGCCGGCGGCGGAGCTTCGGCCGCGAGTACGCGCCAGGTGACTCCCGCGCCGACGACCGTCGGCACCAGACCGAGCCCGGACCCCGGCAGGAGGACAGCCTCCCCGGCTTCGATGGCCTCGGCGTTGAAGGCGGGTGGTCCGCCCAGCCCGGCCGGCTCGCCGGGGGCGGGCACGGCCGGTACAGCGGTCGGCGCGGCCCGGGCGCGCAGCTTGCCGAACGCGAGAACCAGGGCCACCGGGTCGTCGGACAGCCCCAGCACGTCGTGGGCTGCATCGTCGCCGAGCACGTGGTCGCGGGCGTCGTCGAGGCTGGCGAGGCCGGCGGCCCAGGCCGCGTACCAGCAGGCGAGGCGCACCGACCGCGGCGCGTCGACGGGTGCGTCAAGCACCAGTCCAGGGTAGGTGCCGTAGGTTTGACGCCGACCGTGTGCCGGTCGTCTCGTCGGCCTCGGCGGTCCGTCGTCGTCTGCGCTGCTGAGAGGTTTCATGGCCCCGGTCGTCGAGCTCGCCGACGTCAGTGTCGTGCGCGGCGGCACGCACCTGATCGACCGCATCTCCTGGACAGTGCAGGCCGACGAGCGCTGGGTCGTGCTCGGTCCGAACGGCGCCGGCAAGACCACCCTGCTCCAGGTCGTCGGTACGCAGATCCATCCCACGTCGGGCGTCGCCGGCGTGCTCGGAGAGGTGCTCGGCACTGTCGACGTCTTTGAGCTGCGACCGCGCATCGGCTGGATGAGCGCCGCCATGGCCGACCGCATCCCGCGCGGTGAGCTGGTGCGCGACCTCGTGGTGTCGGCGGCCTACGGGGTCGTCGGACGCTGGCGCGAGGACTACGACGACGCCGACCTCGGGCGCGCTGACCTGCTGCTGAGCGAGCTCGGCGTGGGCGAGCTGGCAGCGCGGACCTTCGGCACCCTCAGCGAGGGGGAGCGCAAGCGGGTCCAGGTGGCCCGCGCGCTGATGACCGATCCCGAGCTGTTGCTGCTGGACGAGCCCGGCGCCGGGCTCGACCTGGGCGCTCGCGAGGACCTGGTGAGCACACTGTCCGTTCTCGCCGACGACCCGCTCGCCCCGGCCGTCGTCCTGGTGAGCCACCACGTCGAGGAGGTGCCGCCCGGATTCACCCACGCGCTGCTGCTGCGTGCCGGCAAGGTGGTGGCCTCCGGTCCCATGCTCGAGACCCTCACCGAGAAGGCACTCACGCACACGTTCGGCATCCCGTTGGTGCTGGACCACCGCGGTGGCCGGTTCAGCGCTCGTCGACGCAGCAGGGCCCGAGCCGGGCAGGGCGCACTACGCTGAACGCGTGGACGGGCTCGGGGACTTCCTGCGTGACAACAGCTGGGTTGGCTGGGCCGCGCTGTCCGCAGTCCTGTTCGGGGCAGAGATGCTCAGCCTTGACTTCGTCCTCGCCATGCTGGGCGTCGGCGCTGCCGCCGCCGCGGTCTCGTCCGGTCTCGGAGCACCACTGATCGTCGACGTCGTGGTGGCCATCGTCGTGGCGGTCGGGATGCTCGCGATCGTCCGCCCGAACGTCGTACGCCGGATGCACCAGGGGGCGGAGCTGACGACCGGCCACGCCGCGCTGGTCGGACGCAGCGCCGAGACGCTGACCGCCGTGACCGAGAACGCAGGACGGGTCCACCTGGCCGGTGAGACCTGGACGGCGCGCAGCTTCGACCCCACGCTCACGATCGAGCCGGGCAGGCGGGTCGAGGTCTTCGAGATCGACGGAGCCACCGCGGTGGTCTATCCGGCCGACTGAGCTGGGAGGAACACATGGAAAGCATCGGGCTACTGGTCTTCGTCGTGGTGGTGGCCGTACTGGTGGTCGTCACGCTGTCCAAGACGGTACGGATCGTGCCGCAGGCGCGGGCCGGGATCGTCGAGAGGTTCGGCAAGTACCGCACCACGCTGCCGGCCGGGCTGAGTGCGATCACCCCGTTCGTCGACAAGGTGCGCTACACCATCGACCTGCGCGAGCAGGTGGTGTCGTTCCCACCTCAGCCGGTGATCACCGAGGACAACCTGGTGGTGTCGATCGACACCGTCATCTACTTCCAGGTGACCAACGCCGTGGCCGCGACGTACGAGATCGCCAACTACATCCAGGCCATCGAGCAGCTCACCATGACGACGCTGCGCAACATCACCGGCGGCATGGACCTCGAACAGGCGCTGACCAGCCGCGACGAGATCAACAGCGCGCTGCGCGGGGTGCTCGACGAGGCCACCGGCAAGTGGGGCATCCGGGTCAACCGGGTCGAGCTGAAGGGCATCGACCCGCCGCCGTCGATCAAGGACTCGATGGAGAAGCAGATGCGCGCCGACCGTGACAAGCGGGCGATGATCCTCACCGCTGAGGGTGCGCGGCAGTCGGCCATCCTCACCGCGGAGGGCGAGAAGCAGGCCGCGATCCTCACCGCGGAGGGAGCCCGCGAGGCGCAGATCCTGCGCGCCCAGGCCGAGCGGGAGTCGCAGATCCTGCGGGCGCAGGGCGAGGGGCAGGCCATCCAGACGGTGTTCCAGGCGATCCACGACGGTCGGCCGGACCAGTCGCTGCTGGCGTACCAGTACCTGCAGATGATGCCCAAGATCGCGGAGGGTGACGCCAACAAGGTGTGGATCGTTCCCAGTGAGATCGGCGCCGCCCTCGAAGGGCTCGGGTCGACGATGAGCCGGGTCGCCGGCATCCCGGTCGAGAGCGACGGACCCCGCCAGCGGGTCGACATGGGCTCATCGGTGCCCAACGTCGAGCGCAGCGACAGCAATCCCACGCTGTCGCGCGCGCACGACGCGGTCGCCGAGGCGATTGCATCCGCCGAAGCCGCCGCGCGCACCACGCCACCCACCAAGAGTCCGCAGCCCGCACCGCCACCTGTCGAACCGCCGCCCGATCCACCTGCGCCGGGCACTGCGCCGGGCACTGCGCCGCCTGCCGGCTGAGTGAGCTGGCTGGAGGCGCTGGCAGTCCTGGGCGCGGGCATCGTCGCCGGCACCGTCAACACGGTGGTGGGGTCGGGTTCGCTGGTGTCCTTCCCGATGCTGGTGGGGGTGGGATTCGATCCAGTCGTGGCCAACGTGACCAACACGGTCGGGCTCGTGCCCGGCTCGGTGACCGGTGCGGTCGGTTATCGCCGAGAGCTCGAGGGTCAGCGCGCCCGGCTGCTGCGGCTCGGCGCCGCCGCACTGGTCGGTGGTCTGGTCGGTGCGATCCTGCTGCTCAACCTCGACGAGGACGTCTTCGAGGCGGTCGTGCCCGTTCTCATCGGTGTCGGCTGCGCGCTGGTCGTGCTGCAGCCCCGGATCACCGCCTGGATGAACAAGCATCGCGACCACGCACCGCCGGCACAGGGGTCGTGGTGGGTCGTCGGCGCCATTCTCGTGGCGTCGGTCTATGGCGGCTACTTCGGTGCCGCGCAAGGCATCATCTACGTCGCCGTGCTGGGTCTGGGCATCGACGACGCGCTGCAGCGGCTCAACGCCACCAAGAACGTTCTCGCCGCCATCGTCAACGGCGTCGCGGCGATCCTGTTCGCCTTCGCGGCGGACGTGGAGTGGTGGGCTGCCGCGGCGCTGGCCACCGGCGCCACAGTCGGTGGCTTCGTCGGGTCGACCGCCGGCAGACGGTTGCCCGACTGGGCCCTGCGCGGCTTCGTCCTCGTCGTGGGCGTCGCCGCGATCGCGTTCTTCGTCGCCGACCTGTGACCTGGCAATCGTCCTGCGGCTGGTCAGACAGGTGGCACGCCCAGACCGTCGATCACCTCGACGGCCGGCAGCGCGGCCAGGGTCGCGCCCGGCAGCAACAGCTTGGAGCGCCGCAGCCCGCTGCCGACGACCACCACTGGGGTCGCCACCACCGCGCTGTCGACCAGCAGCAGCCAGTCGGCGGGGAGCCCGACTGGCGTGATGCCCCCGTACTCCATGCCCGTCGCCTCGGTCGCGAAGTCGGCAGCGGCGAACGACGCCTTGCGCGCCCCCAGTCGCCGTCGGACGAGACCGTTGACGTCTGCGCGGGTGGTGGCAAGCACCACGCAGGCCGCGTGCTTGTCCACGCCCGCACGGCGGCCGGTGACGACCACGCAGTTCGCGCTGGTGGACAGCGGCAGGTCGTACGCGGCGCACATCGCGGCGGTGTCGGCGAGCGCCGGCTCGATCTCTGCCACCAGCGCGTCGGGGACATGCGCGATGCCGGCCGCGACGCTCAGAGCGAGCAGGTCAGGACGCTCGGCCGCGGGGCTGGTGTCGAGGCGTCCGGTGCGAGAGTCCATCGTGGGCATCGTGCCAGCCCAGCTGCGGACCGCCGCCTTCGGCTCGCTCGACACCGCGACCTTGTACGCGCTGCTGCGGCTGCGTGTCGACGTCTTCGTCGTCGAGCAGGGCTGCGCCTACCCCGAGCTGGACGGCCACGATCTCGACCCGGCCACCATTCACATGTGGGCGACCGATTCGGGCCAGGTGGTCGCGTACCTGCGGCTGCTCGCCGAGCCTGACAGCGTGCGTCGCATCGGGCGGGTCTGTGTCGCCGCCGAGCACCGGGGCTCCGGCCTGGCCGGGAGGTTGATCACCGAGGCGCTGCGGCTGTCGGCGGCCTTCGCTGTGGTGCTGAACGCGCAGTCACACCTGACCGGCTGGTACGAGCGCCTCGGCTTCGCCGTCAGCGGCCCGGAGTTCCTCGACGACGGGATCCCGCACGTCCCCATGCGCCTGGCGTCCGGCCGGCACAGCCCGGATCCGTCGTCGGGATCCGGGTGCTGAGGGGACGAATGTCGAGACATTGTGGTCGCTCGGCCAGCCCTGAAGCCTCGACATCGGTGGGCTGCGGCGCAGCACTTGACGGCGCGGCGCAGTGCGCTCAGTCGAGGTCGAGGGCGGCGAGGAACCGGCGCACCGTCGCGTAGACCTGGTCGCGTACGGGCTGCGCCGACAAGAACACGTCGTGCACGGCGCCGTCGAAGCGGGCGATGGTGACCAGGCTGCCGAGCCGATGCGACCACCGGGCCATCTGCTCGACATCGAGCACCACGTCAGCTGACGGGACGTCCTGCGACCACACCGCGGTGAACAGCGTGCGTCGCGAGGCCAGCACCAGCACCGGCGCGCCGGCCTCGATCCCGCGGTGCAGCTTGCGGTGCCCGCGGCGGACCGCCCGCAACCAGCCGGCGCGGACGGGAAAGCTCTCCATCGGCTTCCAGGCCGTGTCGAAGTCCCATTCGCCTCTGTGCGCTCGGTGAATCGACTCACCATAGACGGCGGAGACGTTGCGCGGGATGACCTGGTAGGGCCGCCGCGCACCAACCGTGTCGAGCGCGCGGGTTCCCACGGTGCGCAGCAGGAACGACCCCTGCAGGTCGAACCACGGACTGTTCAGCACGAAGGCGCTGGGTCCAGGCAACCCGCGCAGGCGCCGCTGGTCTGCCCACAGCGGCACCACCAGGCCACCGGTCGAGTGCGCGATCGCGACGACGTCGGTGTGGCCGTCCCGCTCGGTGATGCGCCGCAGCGCCTCGTCCAGCTCGTCGTTGTACTCGTCCAGGTCGAGACAGAAGTTGGGGGTTTGGTGCGGGAGCAGCGAGCGACCGTACTTGCGCAGGTCGAGCGCATAGAAGTCGTAGCCGAGACTGGTGCAGAACTCGGCCAGCCCACGCTGGAAGAAGTAGTCGCAGAAGCCGTGCACGTAGAGGACCGCCCTGCCGCTGCGCGACGGCGCGGGCGAGTGGACCAAGGTGGCGACGACGGTGCCCTCGCTGTCGTCGGGCAGCTCGATGACCTCGGCCACGAACGGCACGCCCAGCACGTCAGCGGTGGCCTCGCTCATGAGGCGGGAGTCTGCCGGACCTCAGCCGCGTTGATAGAGCCGGGCGACGACGTCCTCGATCGCCGGTTCCTGGATGGCGAGGTCGACAACGTCGTACGCAGCCGCCAGCTGGGCGACGACGGGAGCCGCACTGGCCCCGGACGGCAGGGACAGCCACTGCCGGGGGCCGTCCACCCGCGTCACGACAGCGCCGGCGACTTCGACCTGTGGTGAGCTCGTAGCCAGGTCGACCACGACCGTGCGGGTCGTGCCGTCCAGCCTGCGCAGCGCGTCGAGCGAGCCGTCGAACACCAGCCGTCCGTGGTCGACGACCAGCACCCGCCGGCACAGCCGTTCGACGTCGCCAAGGTCGTGGGTGGTGAGGACGACGGTGGTGCCTCGCTCGACGTTGATCGTGCGCAGGAAGTCGCGCAGTCGTCCCTTGCTCACCACGTCCAGGCCGATCGTCGGCTCGTCGAGATAGAGCAGCTCGGGTTCGTGCAGCAGGGCCGCGGCGATCTCGCCGCGCATCCGCTGACCGAGCGACAACGCGCGCACGGGAATGTCCATGAGCTCACCGAGCTCGAGCAGCTCGACGAACTCGGCCAGCGCCGCCGCGTGCCGATCGGCCGGCACATCATAGATTCGCCGCAGCAGCGCAAACGAGTCCCGCAGCGGCAGGTCCCACCACAGCCCGCTGCGCTGGCCGAAGACGACGCCGATCCGACGGGCCAGCCGGGTCCGGGCCGCGGCCGGGTCAAGGCCGACGACACGCAGGGCACCGGACGTGGGCACGAGGATCCCGGTGAGCATCTTGACCGTCGTCGACTTGCCCGCCCCGTTCGGCCCGAGCAGGCCGACCATCTCACCGCGGGCCACGTCGAACGACAGCCCGTCGACCGCACGCACCACTTGCCGGGTCCGGCGCAACCGTCCGGCCCGGCGGCGTACGTCGAATGTCCGGTGCACGTCGACCACTTCGATCGCAGGCTCGTCCGCAGCCACCGGTCAGCTCCCCGTGCTGCGATAGCGGCGCACGCCACCGCGCCAGGCGACCCCGGCGACGGCAGCCAGCGCCAAGGCGGCGAGCGGCGATGCCGCCTGCACCCAGCCCGGCAGGCCGAGCGGGTCGTCCCGGCCGAGCAGGTGGAGCGCCGGGTACCAGTTGACGAACGCCAACGGCAGCAGGAACGTCACCGCGCGCACCACCTCGACCGGATAGATCGTCAACGGGTACTGGGTCAGCGTCACGCCCCCGTAGGTGAAGGCGTTCTGCACCTCGGCGGCGTCACCGGCGACGAACTGGAACGCGGCGCCGAGCACGTAGATCGACAGGTAGATGACCGCACCCGAGCCGATCGTCGTCACCAGCAGGGCAGCCCGGGTGAGATTCCAGTCGATGTCGACGTGCAGCAGCGCCCACCCGAGCACGACGGTGGCCTGGGAGATGCGACCGATCCGGCGCAGCGCGAACTGGTCGGCCGCGACCTGCACCAGCGCGGGCACCGGCCGTACCAGCATGGTGTCCAGGCTGCCGTCCCGGACCCGCCGGCCGAGCTGCTCGGTCGACCCGGCCACCAGGTCCGCGATCCCGAGACCGAGGCCGGTCAGGCCGTAGAGCAGGGCGATCTCGCCCAACCCGAAGCCACCGAGGGTGTCGATGCTGGCGAACATCAAGACGATCGCGATGAAGTCGGCGCCGGACGTCAGCACCTGACCCAACGCCAGCGCGACGAAGGAGGCGCGGTAGGCCATCGCCGCCCGCACCCATGCGCCGGATATGGCGCGGTAGGCCTGCCACGACCGTACGAGAGCGGTCATCCGCCTTGCACCACGAGCCGTCGCGTGGCGTGGCGGGTCAGCGCCCGGCCGGCGCCAAGGAGCACCACAGCCCAGCCGAGCTGGGACCCGAGCGCCGCCAGCAGCCCCCAGCCGGTCGACTTCTCGAGCAGGACCTCTGCCGGCACCTGGATGAGCGCCGCGAACGGCAGCAGCCGCAGTGCGGTCTCCAGCCCGGCGGGAAAGACGACCAGTGGGAGCACCATCCCGGAGCAGAACAGCTGCACGAAGCCGATCACGACGACGAAGCCGCGGACGTCGAGCACCCAGAACGCCCCCAGGCCGATCAGGTAGCGGATCGCGAAGCTCACGGTGACGGCGAGGGTCACCGACCCGAGAAACGCCAGCCAGGTCAGCGGGTTTGCCGGCCAGGCGAGCGAGAACAGCAGCGCACCGACGAGCGTTGGCGCCACCCCGCGACCCAGCAGGTGGAACGCGGACCGGCCGAGGTCTTCGGCGTAGCGCCAGCCCTGCAGGTCGACCGGGCGACCCAGGTCGACCGCGATGTCCCCCGTACGGATTCGATCGGCGAGCTCGTCGCTGAAGCCGCCGCCGAACAGCGCCACCGTCATGAGAAGGGACTGGCCGATCCACACGAACGTCACCGCGTCCTGCGCGTCCCACCCGCCGATGTCGGGCCGCTCCTGCCACAGCGCCAGGTAGGTGAAGCAGATGATGCAGCCGAAGACGGAGTTGGTGAACACCCCTGCGGCCGTTGCCAGCCGGTAGGTCGCGTAGCGCCGGAAGCCGCCACTGGCCACGGCTGCGTAGGTCGCGAGCCGCCCCCCTCCTGGCCGACTTTTCACTGCGCCACGGTCCCATAGGCCCCGCTGACGGTGACAACTCGCGGGGCGGGGCGGCTGCGCTCAGTGCTGGTAGGTGCCCGTGATGATCGCGCGCCCGAGCGTGTGGAACAGGGTGTTGAACGAGGCGAACGTCGGTGACGCGTCACCATCGATCCCCAACGTCTCCTGGTCGATGGCGTGCACGACGAAGTAGTAGCGGTGCACCTGGTCGCCCTCGGGTGGCGCCGCGCCGCTGAAGTCGCGGCTGCCGGTGTCGTTGCGGACGTGGAAGGCGTTGCCCGGCAGGGAGTCGTCGCCGGCACCGGCACCTCGTGCCAGCTCGGTCACGCCGCCGGGGATGTCGACAACGGTCCAGTGCCAAAATCCAGCTGGAGTCGGCGCATCGGGATCGAAGCACGTGACGACATAGCTCTTGGTGGTCTCGGGGGCACCTGACCAGGCCAGGTGCGGCGAGGTGTTGCCGGCGGAGGCGACCTGGTCGTCGGCCAGTGGTTGACCGCCGGTGACGTCGTCGCTGGCCACCTCGAAGGTCGGGACCGGGGGCAGCAGATCGTAGGGGTCGGGCGTGACCGGGCGGTCCAGGCTCATCGTGGCGAGCTCCTTCGGCAGCGGGACGGGCAGCTGCGCAGACGCTACCCGCCGGTCCACCGGTCCGCGTACTGGGACAGCTATCGGCGGCGCACGGTTCGCTCGTAGCGTCGTTGAGGTGCATCTCTCGCCCCCCGCGCGCTCCGACGACGCCGTGGTCTATCCCGTCGGGCTCCGCCTGGCCGGCCGGCTGGTGGTCGTGGTCGGCGGTGGTCAGGTGGCTCAGCGCCGGGTCCCCGGTCTGCTCGCGGCCGGCGCTGTCGTGCGAGTGGTCTCTCCGTGGCTGCGGCCGGCGTTGGAAGGGCTGGTGTCGCTCGACGAGGTGGCCTGGTCGGCCCGCGGCTACGCCCCCGGGGACCTTGCCGAGGCGTGGTATGCCATCGTCGCTACCGATGACCCGGCGGTCAACGTCGCCGTGGTCGCGGAGGCCGACCGGCGACGAGTCTTCTGCGTGCGCGCCGACGACGCCCGTGACTCGAGTGCGTGGACACCGGCGACCGGGCGGCACGACGACGTCACCGTGGCGGTGCACGCCGACCGCGACCCGCGCCGGGCCGCGACCGTCCGAGATGGGGTGCTCGACGGGCTCCGCACCGGCGACCTGCCCGCTCCGCGGCACCGGCGACGCGAGCCCGGTGTCGTGCTGGTGGGTGCGGGACCGGGCGACCCCGAGCTGATCACCCTGGCCGGGCGACGGGCCTTGGCGCAAGCCGACGTGGTCGTCGCCGACCGGCTGTCACCAGGCGCCCTGCTCGACGAGCTGCCCCCGCACGTGGAGGTGATCGACGCCGCCAAGCTGCCCCGGGGCCGGTCGGCCCAGCAGGACACGATCAACCGGTTGCTGGTCGAGCACGCCCGGGCCGGCCAGCGGGTGGTGCGGCTCAAGGGCGGGGACCCGTTCGTGTTCGGCCGCGGCTTCGAGGAGCTGATGTTCTGCGCGGAGTTTGGGGTGCCGTGCAGCGTCGTGCCCGGGGTCACCAGCGCGATCGGCGTGCCAGGGTTGGCCGGCGTGCCGGTGACCCACCGGGGCGTGAGCCATGAGGTCACGATCGCCTCGGGGCACCTGCCTCCCGGTCACCCGGACTCGCTGGTCGAGTGGCCGGCGCTGGCCAGGCTGCGCGGCACGCTGGTGCTGTTGATGGCCGTCGACAACCTGCGGCTGATCGCGACCACGCTGATCGCGCACGGCCGCGGCGCAGACACCCCGGTCGCGGTCGTGCACGCCGGCTCGACCGGTTCCGAGCGCCGGGTGCTGGCTACGTTGTCGTCCGTGGCCGAGGTCATCGAGCGCGAGCACGTACGCGCCCCTGCGACGGTGGTCGTGGGCGATGTCGTGGCAGTAGCGGCGGCGGCGGGGGTCGGGGCGGGCGCCGCCGCCGCCGCGCACACCGATGTCGTGACATCCGGGTTGCCCTGACCACCGTGATGTCTCGGGACCCGTCGGCGGCAGGCCCGGTCATCGCCGTCAGCGACGCCGCTGACCCGCGACTCGCCGACTACCGCGAGCTGCGTGACGTCGCTCTGCGCCGGCTGCTCGAGGCCGAGCACGGGGTGTTCATGGCCGAGGGAGCAACCGTGATCCGGCGGGCGCTGGCTGCGGGCTACGAGCCGCGCTCGGTGCTGTTGACGCAGCGGTGGTTGGGCGACCTCGTCGATGTCGTGGGCGCGATCGATGCACCGTGCTACCTGGTCGACGAACAGCTGGTGGAGCAGGTGACCGGCTTCCACGTCCACCGGGGTGCCCTGGCAGCGATGCACCGTCGACCCCTGGCATCGATCGACGACGCCCTTGCGGGCGCCGAGCGGGTGGTGGTGCTGGAGGACGTGGTCGACCACACCAACGTCGGCGCCATCTTCCGCTCGGCGGTGGCCCTGGGGGCGCAGGCCGCGATCCTGTCCCCGCGCTGCGCCGACCCGCTGTATCGCCGGGCGGTCAAGGTGTCGATGGGAACGGTCTTTGCGCTGCCGTGGACCCGTGTGGACGACTGGTGGGACGCCGTACCTGCCTTGCACGACGCCGGCTTCACGACCGTCGCCCTCACGCCTGCACCGAGTGCGGTCGACCTTGCCGAGGTCGCCCACGACGGCCCGATCGCGCTGCTGCTCGGCTCGGAGGGCGACGGTCTGACTCGGCGCTGGCAGGACGCCGCCGACGTACGCGCGCGGATACCCATGGCGGGCGGCGTCGACTCGCTCAACGTCGCCGCAGCGGTCGCTGTGGCTGCCTATGCGCTGTGGGGTGGGGGAAACAGCGGTACGCGCGGATGATCGCAGCGAGGGTCAGACGCTGTCGCCCTCGTGCGGCTCGGCCGAGATCCCGACCGGCCAGTCGGGCGGGAACTCATGGGCCGACGCCTCTTGTGCCTCGGCAAGCCGCCGTCGCGCCTTGGTGCTGATCCGGTCGCCAAAGACGGTCCCGTAGACATGATCGGTCTCGTGCTGCAGGCAGCGGGCGAGCAACCCCGTGCCCTCGTGCGACACCGGGGCACCGGCCTGGTCGACGCCGTCGACCCGGGCCCAGTCGGGGCGCGGGCAGGGCACGAACGCGCCGGGGAAGGACAGGCAGCCCTCGTCGGCGTCGTCGAGGTTGCGGTCGTCGCCTGAGGGCAGCGTGAGGCGCGGGTTGCAGACGACACCGCTGTGCCGGACGTGGTCGTCGTCTGGACAGTCGAAGACGAACAGCGCCCGGTCGACGCCGATCTGGCTTGCCGCCAGACCGACGCCCTCGGCGGCGTACATGGTGGCAACCATGTCGGCCACGAGGGTGGCCAGCTCGTCGTCGAACGCGGTCACCGGCTGCAAGGTGCGGTGCATCACGGGCTCGCCCCACCGGGTGACGGGTCGCACGGTGCCGGGGGCGGGAAGCTCGCTCACGACAGCGCAGGCTAAACGACCGGGCGCCATGAGTCGCCGTCAGGCGGGGCCGCGAACCAGCCGACCGCGCTCGACCGGAACGCCTGGCCGCTCAGAGCGCCCACGCCTGCCGGGATCGTTGCCAGCACGGGGAGGCCGGTCAGGCGCGGCAGGTCGACTGCATTGGCAAGCTCGGCGGGGCCGGGGACGTCGGGCCAGGCTCCGACCACCAGCCCCGCCGGCAGCAACCGGGCCCGACGCACCGCCTCGAGGCTCAGCTCGGTGTGGTTGAGGGTGCCAAGACCCGCGCGGACCACCAGGACGACGTCGACGCCGTCGATGTCGTGCCACTCCAGCGCCCTGCCCAGGTCGAGCAGGGTGCCCCCCGCGCGATCGAGACGTACCGCCACCCCGCCAGACCCCTCGACCAGCACGGCCTCGGCGCTGCCGGCGACCAGGACCGATCGTCGGGCCAGCTCGTCGACCGTGGGCAGCAGCACACCCGACCGCAGCGCCGCCGACTCCGGTGCCAGCGGTGCGGGCAGCCGGACCAGCTCGTGCGCGTCGACGCCGGCCAGTCGGCGCACCTCGTCGGCGTCGCCAGACTCACCTTCCGTACGGCCGGACTGCACCGCCTTGACCGCGACGACCGAGTAGCCGCTCGTGACGTGCCAGGCCGCCAGCGCGGCGGTGGCGACCGTCTTGCCCACACCAGTGTCGGTCCCTGCGACCAGCCGGACCCAGGTCACGACTCACCGCCCCCCTGCGCAACGTCATCCGCATCGCCGGGGACAGCGCCCGCTTCGGATGACGTCCTGGCGCGCGGAACCAGCTCGGTGAGCACGGCCAGCGCCCGGGTCAGGTCGGCGTCGGTGAGCGTTGCGTGCGCCGTGAGCCGCAACCGGGAGAGGCCGTCGGGCACCGAGGGCGGTCGGAAGCAGCCGACCAGGACCCCCCGCTTGCGCGCAGCTGCCTGTGCGTCCACGGCCTCCTGTGGCCCCGCCATCGGCACCGCGACGATGGCGCCCGCCGTGGTGGGCACGCCACACCCGTCCGCGAGCTGCGAGGCACGGTCGCGGGCGCGCGCCGCGAGCGCAGGCTCGATCAGCAGGACCTCCAGCGCGGCAAGGGCAGCGCCGGCTGCTGCAGGTGCCAGGCCGGTGTCGAAGATGAAGGGACGGGCCGTGTTGACCAGATGTTCCACCAGCGCTGCACCCCCCAGAACGGCACCGCCTTGGCTGCCAAGCGACTTCGACAGGGTGAGCGTGACCACCAGGTCCGGACCGGTCAGCCCGGCGTCGGTCAGCAACCCGAGCCCAGCGGCACCGGCCACCCCGAGAGCGTGCGCCTCGTCGACCAGCAGCGTTGCGTCGTGGCGGCGGCAGACGGCGACCAGCTCGGCCAGGGGTGCGGCATCGCCCAGCACGGAGAACACCGACTCGGTGAGCACGAGGGCCCGTGGTTGCGTACGCGCCGACAGGGCCGCCTCGACCGCACGGACGTCGCGGTGCGGTACCACCCGCACCGGGCCACGCGCGAGCCGGCACGCGTCCACCAGCGATGCGTGCACGTGCGCGTCAGACACGATCAGGGTGCCGGCGTCGGCCAGAGCGGTGACCGCCGCGAGGTTGGCGTGGTACCCGGTCGACAGCACCAGCGCTGCCTCGTGCCCGAGCGCGGCGGCCAGCCGTCGCTCGAGCCGGCGGTGTACCCCGAGCGTGCCGGTCACCAGCCGCGAGGCCCCGGCGCCGGCGCCCCACTCGTGCGCCGCGTCCGCGGCCGCGGTGACGACACGGACGTCCCTGGAGAGCCCGAGATAGTCGTTGCCCGCCAGGTCAAGCAGCGCGCCGGACCCGCGCGACGCGAGCGACCGGACCAACCCGGTCCGCCGCCGCTCCCATGCCGCCGCGGCGAGCCACTCGTCGGTGGCGCCCATCAGCCCAGCTCCGCACGCACGGCCGCAGCGACCCCGGCGGTGACGGTGGCAAGCTCGGTCGGCGAGGTCACGTACGGCGGCATCGCATAGACGAGGTCGCGGAACGGGCGCAGCCAGACCCCCGCGTCGAGGGCGGCAGCGGTCGCGCGCTCGACGTCGACCTGCCGTTCGAGCTGCACGACGCCGACGGCGCCGAGAACGCGCACATCGGCCACGCCGTCAAGGGCGCCCAGCGGGCGCAGCCCGGCCCCCAAGCCGGCCGAAACCGCTGCCACCTGGCCCGCCCAGTCGCCGCCAACCAGCAAGTCGATGGACGCCGACGCGACGGCGCAGGCCAGCGGGTTGCCCATGTACGTCGGCCCGTGCATGAGCACGCCTGCGTCCGACGACGACACGGCAGCGGCTACCTCACCGGTCGTCAGCACCGCCGACAGCGTGAGATAGCCGCCGGTCAGTGCCTTGCCGACGCACATGACGTCGGGCACGACGCCCGCCTGTTCGGCGGCGAACATCGTTCCGGTACGGCCGAAGCCCGTCGCGATCTCGTCGAGCACGAGGAGCCAGCCGTGGGCGTCGCAACGCCGGCGCAGCACCCGCAGGCACTCGACGTCATAGACGTGCATACCGCCCGCGCCCTGCAGCAGCGGCTCGACGATCACCGCGGCGACCTCGTTCGCGTGGTCGGCGAGCACCCCGTCGAGCTCCGTGGTCCAGCCCGCGACGTCTCCGCCCGGTGCGGGGGGTCGCGGGGCGAACAGCTGTCGCGGCAGCACGCGCGGGTACGCCGCGTGCATTCCGCCCACCGGGTCGCACACCGACATCGCGCCGAACGTGTCGCCGTGGTATCCGCCGCGCACGGTGAGCAGCCGAGTCCGCTCGGGCGCACCCCGGCCGCGCTGGGCCTGCAGCGCGACCTTGATCGCGACCTCGACCGCCACCGAGCCCGAGTCGGCGAGAAAGACGTGCTCCAAGCCCGGCGGCGTCAGCTCGACCAGCCGGCGCGTCAACGACACCGCCGGCTCGTGGGTGATTCCTCCGAACATCACGTGCGCCATCCGGCCGAGCTGGTCACGCACCGCGGCGTCGAGCACGGGGTGCCGATAGCCGTGGATCGCGCACCACCACGACGACATGCCGTCGATGACCTCGCGCCCGTCGTCGAGGGTGAGCCGCACCCCCCGCGCCGACGTGACGACACGGGTCGGCGTCGGCGTGGACATCGATGTGTACGGGTGCCACACATGGTCCCGGTCGTACGCGGCGAGGTCGCTCATGACCCGCTCAGCGTAGGGAGTCGATGCGACACCGGTGGCCGTGCGGTGGCTCGTTCACCACCGAGCCGAGGAAGCGACGTGGACGAGGAACAGCTCTGGCGAGTGATCGAGCTGCTGGGCGGCGAGGACGCCTCAACCGGTTGAGTCGGTTGAGTTGGTCGCCACACGGGCCGGGTGCTCGTCACGGCGCATGCCTCGTGATGGCGGCGCCGGCACGTACCGCCTCGGTTCAGGGTGCGGCGGACTCGCAGTCGGCGGCGACGTCGTCGTTGGGGCTGGCGTCGATCACAGTGTCCCGGCCGGGGCCACAGGTCACGGTGTCCGGCCGTCGTTGCCAGCGCTCCTGCCGCGCGCGTTCGGCAGCCGACGACTGCCAAGACCTCGCTCGCGGGTAGCGTGCTGCCCGTGGCACTCACCGACAAGAAGGTCCTCCTGCTCGCGGCCGACCTGTTCGAGGACATGGAGCTGCTCTATCCGCTCTATCGGCTGCGCGAAGAAGGTGTCGAGGTGACGGTGGCCGGGCTCGACGACCAACCGGTGAGCGGCAAGATGGGCCACGGGCCGGTTCCGGTCGACACCACGGTCGATGGATTGTCGGCCGCAGACTTCGACGGCGTCGTCATCCCGGGCGGGTTCGCACCGGACAAGCTCCGTCGCTCGGAGTCCGTGCTCTCGTTGGTGCGCGACTTCGACGCCACCGGCAAGCCGGTCGCGTTCATCTGCCACGCCGGTTGGGTGCCGATCTCGGCCCAGATCCTCGAGGGTCGCCGAGCCACCAGTGTCGGCGCCATCCGCGACGACATGGTCAACGCCGGTGTCGACTGGGTGGACGAGGCCACCGTCGTCGACGGCACGCTCATCTCTGCCCGTACGCCGGCCGACCTCGGCCCGTGGATGAAGGCCCTGCTGGCGGGCCTGGACGCGGCTCCGCACGCATAACCCGAGGGCTCGCCGGCCCGGTAGCAAGCCTGCCGACTATGTGGCCGGAGTGAGCCTGCGCCCCAAGGAGCGATGCGACGTGCACGACGACGAACCGACCGATGGCCGCACGACGTCGTGGGCTGTGCAAGGCGTCCCCGAGGACGCGCAGCGGATGGGTCTCGACCGCAACACCGTCGAGGGATCCCTGGTGGCGATGGCCGGCTCGCTCAGCAGCGCGCGGTCGAGCCACAAGCTGGTCGCCTGGGTGCTCCTGGCAGTCTTCGCCGCCCCGCCGGCGCTCACCCTGCTCGACTGGGTCGGCTTCTGGTGACGCGCGACGAGGTGACGCCCGGTCAGGCCGTCAGCCAGCCGGGGAGAGCACCAACACCGGGATCTGCCGGTCCGCCCTTTCCTGGTACGCGACGTAGTCGGGCCATACAGCAACCGCTCGGCCCCACCAGACCCCCTTCTCGTCGCCGGTGACCTCCCGGGCGACGAGGTCGCTGCGGACGGCGCCGTCTTGCAGCTCGACGTGCCGGTCGGCAACGAGGTTGTGATACCAGACCGGGTGCTTGGGCGCGCCACCGAGGGAGGCCACAACCGCGTACTCGCCGTCGTGTTCCACTCGCATCAATGGCGTCTTGCGCAGCTTGCCAGTCTTCGCGCCGCGCGAGGTCAGCACGACGATCGGCCGTCCTCGTAGCGTGTTGGCCTTGGAGCCGTCGGTGCGTTCGAAGGTCTCCACCTGGTCGCGTACCCACTTCTCCGGGCTGGGTTCGTACTCGCCGCGCAGCGCCATGGGCCTAGTCAACACCAGCTGATCAAGCCACCGCCGCCTCGGTGAAGACGATCTCAGCCGCGCTGGCATCGACGAAGGTGCGCACCCCGATCGGGTAGGTCGGCAACGGGTCGGTGTGACCACCCTCGACCCGGGCGAGCACCGGATAGTCCAGGCCCCGGACGTGATCCATCACCACGTCGTGGAACGCGCTGGTGGTGGCGGCGTCCCAGCGGTAGGGTCGGCACAGCACCAGCGCGGCGAGGTTGTCGAGGCAGCCGGCCAGCCGCAGGTGGGTGAGGTCGGCGTCGGCGTCCTCGAGCTGGTAGGGAGGCTCGGGCGTCTCCAGCACCAGCACCCGGCCCGTGTAGTCGGGCTGCCACGGGGTTCCGATCAGGTGCCGGCAGCTCGGCAGGCAGCCGGCGAGCAGCGGCCCCTCCGCGCGCCCGGCGCGCAGCGGCTCGCGTGGCACGGCCGGCGACTGGCGTAGCGGGGTCTCGGTCGCCTCGGCCCGATCGAAGTCGTCGTCGTGCACCTCGTAGCCGACCCGAGGAAGCGCGCCGGCAGCCTCGACCCGGCCGGTGACTGAGGCGAAGTGGTCAGCGACGTACGGCAGCACGCCGCCGACCGCGCCCCACTGGGGGATCACGGCCGGCCCGTACATGCCGACCAGGCCGGTGCGCGCGTGCAACCCCTGCAACACAGTGGTGATGTCGGAGTAGCCGCACAGCACCGTCGGGTGCGTACGAATGACGTCGAGATCGAGGTGTGGCAGCAGCTGCGCGGAGTGGTTGCCGCCGATCGTGCACACGATGCCGCGAACGTCTGGGTCGGCGAACGCCGCCATGAGGTCCGCGGCCCGCTCGGCCGCCGTGGCCGACACCCAGTCGTTGCGTCGTGCCTCCGCGTGCGGCATCACCCGCAAGCCGAACCCGGCACTGCGCATCGCCTCCAGTCCACGCCGGTACGGCTCCGGCAAGTCTGCCGGGCCTCCCCACGCCGGGGACACGACAGCCACCCGGTCGCCGGGTCGAAGTGCGGGAGGGCGGAGCAGCTCGACGGGCATCGACCAAGCCTGACATCCATCCGGCGGATACGGCTGGCTAGATTGCCGACATGACCCCGCCGACCGACGTCTTGGAGCAGGCGCGCACGCAGGTGCTCCGAGCCGGTGTCGGCCTGTCGCAGGTGCAGCTCGTCGATGTCCTGCGGCTGCCCGCCGAGCGGGTGCCGGAGCTCCTCGAGCTGGCCCATGCGGTGCGGATGACCTGGTGCGGGCCCGAGGTCGAGGTCGAGGGCATCGTGTCGCTCAAGACCGGTGGGTGCCCCGAGGACTGCCACTTCTGCAGCCAGTCCGGCCAGTTCGACTCACCCGTGAGGGCGGTGTGGCTCGATGTCGGCCAGCTGGTCGAGGCGGCCCGGCAGACGGCGGCGACCGGGGCCACCGAGTTCTGCATCGTGGCTGCTGTCCGCGGGCCAGACGAACGTCTGATGCGCCAGGTGCAGGCGGGCATCGAGGCGATCAAGCAAGCGGTCGAGATCAACGTGGCGTGCTCGCTCGGCATGCTCACGCAAGGACAGGTCGACGAGCTGGCTGCCATGGGTGTGCACCGCTACAACCACAACCTCGAGGCCGCCCGCTCGTACTTTCCACAGGTCGTCACCACGCACTCGTGGGAAGAGCGGGTGGACACCTGCCGGATGGTCCGAGCAGCCGGCATGGAGCTGTGCTGCGGCGGACTGGTCGGCATGGGGGAGTCAGTCGAGCAGCGAGCCGAGCTGGCTGTGCAGCTGGCCGAGCTGGCACCCGAGGAGGTGCCGCTCAACTTCCTCAACCCGCGCAGGGGGACCCCGTTCGGTGAGCTGCCTGTGATGGACGGCACCGACGCGTTGCGTACGGTCGCTGCGTTCCGGCTCGCGATGCCACGCACCATCTTGCGTTTCGCCGGTGGCCGCGAGATCACCCTCGGCGACCTCGGCACTCGCGACGGACTCGCCGGTGGGGTCAACGCGGTCATCGTTGGCAACTACCTCACGACGCTCGGTCGTGACCCGTCCGACGACCTGGACCTGTTGGCGCAGCTGCGGATGCCGGTCAAGGAGCTGGGCAAGACACTGTGAGCGTGCGACCGGTCGAGGCGCCGTGGTGTGGCCACTGCGGCGGGCCTGTCGCGCACGGCAGGCATGACGCCTGCCGGCGGCAGGCTGCCCTGGAGCCACCGCGCTGGTGCTCGCGCTGCCGTCGGCGGATGGTGGTGCAGGTGGTGCCCCTCGGTTGGTGGGCGCGCTGCGTCGAGCACGGTGATCTGCACGGCTGAGGCGCGCCCGCCGGCGCCGCGACCCCGCTGGCCCTGACGTTCGGCTGGCGACACGCCTCAAAGTCGCGGTGAGACGTCAGGCCCACGGGGTGGCGCGGCTGAGGAGGAGGCCGAGGGCGAGCAGCGGGTGTGCCCAGGTCAGTGCGCGCAACGCCTGCTCCAGCGGGCGCAGCGCGCGTGACCGCTCGCTGGTCGACAGGCTGGGGGAGTGCCGGCGGAGCCGGCGGGCGGGAGTGCTGAGCGCGCGCTGGGCCAGCGACAGCAGCAGCGCGGCGGTGGTGACGCCAGCCAGGCTGACAACGCCGAGCGGCTCCAGCGGCGGCGCCTGCGCGACATACCCGGTGACAACCGGAAACGCGCCCCAGCTCGCGGCGAAGCCCAGGTCGGTGTGCAGCCGACCGCCGAAGAGCTCGAGGTTGTACGCGGCCACGAGCACCGGTCCGGTGGCAACCAGCGGCCACAACCAGGGCGCCTGCGTGACTGCCAGCCAGCCGCCCAACGTCACGGCGGCCAGCACGCTCAGGCCGGCGGCCGACCAGAGCACCACAGCAGGGATGGCCGTCCCGAGCGGGCGACCGTGCAGCTCGTCGAGGGCGTGGGCCCCCACGCCCATCGCCAGGGCGAACGCCGCCACCGTCAGCGCCAGCACCCTGAGGTCGACCGCATCCGTGAGGCAGCCGCCCAGCACGACGTACGACAGGTGCCACACCGTGTACGGCGGGTGCAGCAGCGTCCACCAGTCGGCGAGCAGGCCACCCCGGCGGGCGTACCAGGCCGGTGCCGGGTCGTCATCGGCCACTGTCACCGGCTTTGCGTGCCCACATGACCAGCCCGCCGCCGAGGCTCATCCGGCGCACCCGCACGTCGACCAGGCCGGCGTCCTGCCACGCCTGCACGTGCCAGGCGACGGAGTAGCGGGCGTAGTGCGCAGTGATGGAGGGGCCGAGGAAGCGGCCGACCCGCCACCACTGCGTACCACCGGTGACCAGTCCCAGCAGGGGGAGCAGCACCCGGGTGTAGAACACCCACCCGCGGTGCCACGGCTCGCGCTCGGGCACCGCGAACTCCAGGCTCGCGACGACCCCGCCCGGTCGCACCACCCGTACCAGCTCGCGCACGGTGGCTGCCGGGTCGGCGACGTAGCGCAGCAGATAGCTGACCGTCAGCGCATCGACCGACGCGTCGGCGACGGGCAACCGCTCGGCCTGGCCGGCGCACAGGCGGATCCGGTCCGCAAGACCGTCGGCACGGACGCGCCGCTGTCCGACGCGCAGCATCTGCTCGGTGAGGTCGACCGCGACGACCTGCGCAGGTGTGCGATGAGCGATCTGCCGGGCGATCCCCGCGGTGCCGCTGGCAACGTCGAGCACGATGTGTGGGGTCGGGCGGGCCAGGGCGACGGCGTCCACGACGGCGCGTCGCCAGCGCCGGTCCTGGCCGAACGACAGCAGCAGCCCGAGCCGGTCGTAGCGGTCGGGCAACCCATCGAACAGTCCCTGCGCGAACTCGGCCGGCCGGGTCCGCGAGGCGCTGACGTCCACGGGCCGCACGCTACCCAGCACCCCGGTGCGGGGTTACGTACGGTGGGGGGCATGACTGACACCCCTGTCCCGGACGTGACGCTCAACAACGGCTCCACCATCCCCCAGCTCGGCATCGGGGTGTTCCAGGTGCCTCCGGAGGACACCGCCAAGATCGTGGCCACGGCGCTCGACGTGGGCTACCGGCACATCGACACCGCGGCGCTGTATGACAACGAGGAAGGCGTGGGGCAGGGGGTCCGCGACTCGGGTCTCGCCCGCGACGACGTCTTCGTCACGACCAAGCTCGGCAACCCCGACCAGGGCGCCGAGCGCGGGCTGGCTGCCTTCGAGCGCAGCCTGCAGCTGCTGGGCATGGACTATGTCGACCTCTACCTGATCCACTGGCCACTGCCGGGCAAGGACCTGTACGTCGAGACCTGGCAGACGATGGAGAAGTTGTACGCCGACGGGCGAGCCCGCGCGATCGGCGTCTCCAACTTCCAGCCCAATCACCTGCGCCGCCTGCAAGCGGAGGCGACAGTGCTCCCGGCCGTCAACCAGGTGGAGCTCCACCCGACCTTCACCCAGGCGCCGTTGCGTGAGGTGCACCAGCAGATGGGCATCGCTACTCAGGCCTGGGCCCCGATCGGTCAGGGCGCGGAGCTCGACAACGCCACGGTCGGCGAGATCGCCGAGCGAGTGGGCCGCACACCGGCGCAGGTGATTGTGCGCTGGCACCTGCAGATCGGCAACATCGTGTTCCCGAAGTCGGTGACGCCCGCCCGGATCGAGGAGAACTTCGCGGTGTTCGACTTCGAGCTCGACGACTCCGATGTCGCCAGCATCTCGGCGCTCGACGCCGGCAACCGCACCGGTCCCGACCCGGACCAGTTCAACTAGGGCACCCGCAACGCTGGGCCTGACGTTCGGCCTGCGACACGCCGCAATACTGCTGTCAAACGTCAGTCCCAGCGGTCGCTGCGACCATGCGGGTCCGCCGCTCAGGTCGACGACAGTCCGCCGATCCGCCCTTCCCGGAACGCGTCGACGAACAGCTCGTGGTCCGCACGGGCCCGCTCGGCGTAGTCCAGGCCACGGTCGCAGATGTCGCGTACGAAACCCTCGCGGTCGCCGTCGAGCGCCTCGGCGATGGCCTCCTCGATCTGGAACTCGACCAGACCCTCGTCGCTGTCCTCGTCGGAGGCGCAGTGCACCTTGGCGGTGGCGCGGCCGAGGTCACGCAGCACCGGCTCGACCAGGTCGGGCTCGGTCAGGTCGTCCCAGGCCAGGTCGGACTCGTACGGCGAGATCTCGTCGAGCAGGTAGCCGGTGTCACCCAGCGCAGTCCAGCCGAGGAACGGGTCGGTGTGCGCCTGGAGCGCGCGCTGCGAGATCACCGTGCGGTGCCCCTGGTGCTCGAAGTAGGTGTCGGCCCGCTCGTCCGCGACATAGCGGCTGATCGCGGGGACGGCGCCTTGCTTCATGCTCAGCACGATGTCGTTCTCCAGTGCCTGGTTGCGGCCCTCGAGGAGCAGGTTGTATGCCGTGAGCCCTGCACTGCCAATTCCGAAGCCGGTGCGGCCGACGACGTCCTTGACCTTGTAGAACAGGTCGCGGTCGAGCCGCTTGTCCTCAGGGATCGTGTCCAGGTAGGCGCCGAACGCCGACTGGACCTGACTGTGCTCGTGTGCGGCGAGGCGGCGCACCCCGGTCATGTCGCGGAAGGTGCGTTCTGCGCCGGACAGCGTCGTGGTCGCTGAGAGCAGCGCGGTGCGCGATGCCAACCTGGCCTTGGTCAGCACCTCGAACACGGGGCCCTCGGTGTTGTCCAGCCGCAGCGCGAAGTCGTTGGCGTCGTCGTCGTGGTCGACGTAGTGGTGGACCTGCTCGATGTAGGAGCATAGGTACCCGACGGCCAGGTTCCGCACCGTGTCCTCGGGGAACGCCTTGCGTCGCGCCATCAAGGACAGGCTCGCCACGAAGCGCAGCAGGTCCCACGTGAAGTGGCCGAGGTAGGCCTCGTCAAAGTCGTTGACGTCGAAGACCAGCCGCCCGTCGGAGTTCATGTACGTCCCGAAGTTCTCCGCGTGCAGGTCGCCATGCACCCAGACCCGCCGAGTGCGCTCGTCGACCCAAGGGTCGTCCACCTCGGCGATGTCTCGATAGAACAGGCACGCGCTGCCGCGGTAGAACGCGAAGGGGTCGGCTGCCATCTTTCGGAACTTCGTCCGGAAGGCGTTCGGGTCGAGCTCCATCAACTCGGTGAACGCCTCCTCCAGGGTCTCGACGACGTACGCCTGGCGATCCTTGTCTACAGCCACGTGGCCGAACCTAGACGATCCTCACGCCGGGCCGCCGGTCGCCGCCTCGAGAGCGCGCCGGACGCGCTTGACCGACACAGGTACCGGAACGCGGACGCCGGGCGCGAAGACGCTGAGCCGCAGCTCCTCGAGCAGCCAGCGGGCCTTGTCCAGGTCAGCCGAGCTGGTCGCGTCGGGCAGTGAGTCCCGCGCCCGCTCGTACGCGGTGACAACCCCGAGGATCTCGTCGAGCCGGGCGAGGTCGCGGCGCGGGTCGTCGGCAAGCCGGTCGAGGCGTTGCCGCACCCCGCTCAGGTAGCGGACAACGTCCGGCAGCCGGTCCCAGCCAGTGCGCGACACGAAGCCGTCCGAGACCAGCTCGTCGAGCTGCAGGCCTACGTCGTCACGCGCTGCCGCGAGGGAGGCCGCCGAGATGCGTTCGAGCCGGGTCCGGGCCTCTGCCTCGGCGGTGAGGATCCGTGCGGCCAGGCCGACCACGTGCTCGGTGGCCGGCACGAGGCCGGCACGCACACTGTCGCGCAGCCGGCCGAACGTCGCTGCATCCCACGCCGGACCACCCGCTCGCGACACGAGATGGTCGCAGGCCGCATTGGCACAGTCGTCGAGCATGGCCGGCACCGTCGCGTACGGGCTGCGGCCGAGCGCGAGCTTGGTGTCGTTGCCCAGTCCGCGGACCACCGCCGCGAGCGGCGAGGCGATGGTGAGTCTCACCAGCCGACGCGTGCCGGCCCGCATGGCGACCGCCTGAGCGGCCGCAGACTCGAGGACCTGGACGGAGACGCTCGCACCGGCGTCGCGCAGCGCTGGATACCCGGTGACGGTGTGGCCCGCGCGGGTGGTCGTGACGCTGCGGGGCAGGTCGCCGATCGTCCAGTCCAGCAGATCGCTCTGCTCGATGCCGGCTGCTGCCTGGCTGAGTGTCTCGCGCAGCCGGCCGCGTAGCCGTTCCTGCAGCACAGCCAGGTCCTTGCCGGCAGCCACCTCGTCCCCGTCATCATCGACGACACGAAACGTCAGCCGCAGGTGGGCGGGCAGCCGGTCGGTGTCGTAGGCGTCGGGGGGCACGAGCACGCCCGTCGTGCGCCGGATCTCGTCGGAGAGCGCGCCGAGCAGACCCCCCGAGCCCGGGGCGAGTCGGGTGAGCACGGCCACCGCATGGTCCGGCGCAGGCACGAGCTGGCGGCGCAGCGGCTTGGGCAGCGAACGAATCAGCTGGGTGACCAGGTCGAGGCGCAGCCCGGGCACCTGCCAGGCGAAGTCCTCGGTCCGGAGGTGGTGCAGGAGCGGCAGCGGCACGTCGACGGTGACACCATCGCGTTCGGCGCCGGGCTCGAAGACGTACGACAGCGCAAGCGCGCGCTCGCCGACCCGCCACTCGTCGGGGTAGTCGCTGCTCCACTGCGTGGGCGGGGCTTTCACTTCGCGCACCAGCTGCTCTCGCTGGAAGGTGAGCAGGTCGGGCTGGCGGCGGCGCTCCTGCTTCCACCAGGAGTCGAAGTGCCGCGCGGACACGACGTGGTCGGGGACGCGCGCGTCATAGAGCTCCACCAGGGTCTCCTGGTCGACGACGATGTCGCGGCGGCGGGTGCGTTCCTCCCACTGGGTGACGTCGGCGAGCAGCGCCTGGTTGGCGTGGAAGAACTCGTGCCGTGTCTGCCAGTCGCCCTCGACGAGCGCGTGCCGGATGAACAGCTCCCGGGCCAGCGGGGCGTCGACTATGTCGAGCTGGATCCGACGGCCCACGACGACGGGGATGCCGTACAAGGTGACCGTCTCCAGCGCGACGGCGCCACCCCGCTTGCGTTCCCAGTGCGGCTCGGCGTGCGTGCGCTTGACCAGGTGCCCGGCGAGCGGCTCGATCCAGGCCGGGTCGATCCGGGCGACGTCGCGGGCCCAGAGTCGGGAGGTCTCGACGAGCTCACCGGCCATGACCCAAGCGGGTCGGGCCTTGAACAACGCCGATCCGGGGAAGATGGCGAAGCGCGCGTTGCGGGCGCCGAGGTAGTCGCGCGTCTCCTGCAGGCGCATGCCGACGTGCCCGAGCAGGCCGGAGAGCAGTGCCTGGTGGATGCGGTCCGGGTCGTTCGAGGTCGACATCTCGACGCCCAGGTCGCCGAGCACCCGCCGCAGCTGGGCAACCATGTCTTGCCACTCGCGTACCCGCAGGTAGTGCAGGAACTCCTGGCGGCACATGCGGCGGAAGGCCGAGCTGCTGCGTGCCTGCTGCTCGGTCCACAGATGCCGCCACAGGGCGAGGTGGCCCAACAGGTCCGACGTCGGGTCGCGGTGCCGTGCGTGCGCCTCGTCGGCCTGCTGCTGCTTGTCGGCTGGTCGTTCCCGCGGGTCCTGGATGGAGAGCGCGGCCGCGATGACGACGACCTCGCGTATGCAACCGAGCCGGTCCGCCTCGAGCACCATCCGGCCGAGCCGCGGGTCGAGCGGCAACCGGGACAGGCGCCTGCCCAGCGGGGTCAGGCGATCGGCCGGCGTGCCCGCCGACCCGTCGAGAGCGGCCAGCTCCTCGAGCAGCTGAACGCCGTCACGGACGTTGCGCGCGTCCGGGGGGTCGACGAACGGGAAGTCGGCCAGCTCACCGAGCCCCAGGGCGGCCATCTGGAGCACGACCGAGGCCAGATTGGTCCGCAGGATCTCGGGGTCGGTGAACGGCGGTCGGCTCTCGAGGTCGGCTGCGGCATAGAGCCGGACCGCGATGCCGTCAGCGGTGCGACCGCAGCGACCGGAGCGTTGGTTGGCCGACGCCTGCGAGATGCGTTCGATCGGAAGCCGTTGCACCTTGAGGCGCTGACTGTAGCGACTGATGCGTGCGGTCCCCGAGTCGACGACGTAGCGAATGCCTGGAACCGTCAGCGACGTCTCGGCCACGTTGGTGGCAAGCACGATCCGGCGACGGGAGTGGGCGGCAAAGACACGGTGCTGCTCGTCCGCCGACAACCTCCCGAAGAGGGGAAGGATCTCGGGTGGTCGGTGTCGCCCAGACCATTGGTCGGCCAGAGCCTCAGCCGCGTCGCGAATCTCGCGCTCGCCGGACAAGAACACCAGCACGTCACCCGGTCCTTCGGCGGTGAGCTCGTCGATCGCGTCGGCCAGGGCCTGCAGGTGATCGGCGTCGGCGTCGACGGGTCGATAGCGCACCTCCACCGGGAAGGTGCGTCCCGACACCTCCAGGACTGGTGCACCGTCGAAGTGCGCGGCAAAGCGGTCCGGGTCGATGGTCGCGGAGGTGACGACGACCTTGAGATCGGGCCGGCGGGGGAGCAGCCGCTTGAGATAGCCGAGAACGAAGTCGATGGGGAGGCTGCGCTCGTGCGCCTCGTCGACGATGATCGCGTCGTAGCCGAGCAGCAGCGGGTCGCGCTGGATCTCGGCCACCAGCAGGCCGTCGGTCATCAGCTTGACCGCCGTGGCATCGCCCACCCGGTCGGTGAAGCGCACGGCGTAGCCCACCGCGCCGCCGACCTCGGTGTGCATCTCCTCGGCCAGCCGCTCGGCGACCGACCGGGCCGCGATCCGACGCGGCTGGGTGTGGCCCACCATGGCGCGGCGACCGTGGCCGAGCTCGAGCAGCATCTTGGGCAGCTGGGTCGTCTTGCCGCTGCCGGTCTCGCCCGCGACGACGACGACCTGGTGGTCGCGCAGCGCCCGGGCGATCTCGTCGTGCGCCTGGCTG
>JACCWP010000088.1 GCA_013697585.1 Nocardioidaceae bacterium | reverse complement strand
CGGCAACGCCGGTCTCGACCACGGCTATGGCAACGCCATGCTCGTGCTCGGCGCGGGGGTGCGCGGCGGCGAGGTGCACGGCACCTGGCCCGGGCTCCGCGAGGCCGCGCTTCTCGACGGCGACCTCGACGTCACCACCGACTACCGCAGCGTGCTCGCCGACGTGGTCCGCTCCCGGTTTCCGGAGGCGAACGTGTCCGAGGTGTTTCCCGACTTCCGGCCGGAGGCCGTCGGCGTCATGCGCTGAGGCCGGTCGCGGGGTCTCAGCCCCGGACCAGCACGTGGCCGGCCAGCTCGGTCGAGAGCACCGCGGACGACCCACCGGCACCGGTGATCTGCACGCCCTTGTCGTGGCCGTTGGCGCGCACGGTGTGGCCCGGTAGTGCCCCGACCCGGCGCAGGTCGGCGAGCGTGGCGACGTCGGTCTGCAGCGGCTCGCAGATGCGCCGTACGGCGACGTCGACCGGGCTGACCGCATCGGCGGCCGTGTCGAGCCCGCGCAAACCTTCGCGGAAGCCCTCGGTGGCCGACCGTTCCCCGAGCTCGTCCAGGCTCGGGATCGGGTTGCCGTAGGGGGACTCGGTGGGGTGCTCCAGCAGCTGCACCAAACGCCGCTCGACGTGCTCGGAGACCACGTGCTCCCAACGGCAGGCCTCCTCGTGCACGAGCTCGAAGTCGAGCCCGATCACGTCCGTGAGCAGCCGCTCGACCAGGCGATGCTTGCGCATCACCCGTGCCGCCGCGATCCGGCCGGCGGTGGTGAACTCGAGGTGCCGGTCACCCTCCACCGTGAGCAGCCCGTCGCGCTCCATCCGAGCAACCGTCTGGCTGACCGTGGGTCCGCTCTGGGCCAGCCGCTCCGCGATCCGCGCCCGCAGCGGCGTGATGCCTTCCTCGTCGAGCTCGAAGACGGTCTTGAGGTACATCTCGGTGGTGTCGATCAACGCGCTCACGGCACCATTCTGGCGCACGATGGGCAGATGGCGTCGACAGTCATGTGGTTCCGGCGCGACCTACGGCTCGCCGACAACCCGGCGTTGCGACGGGCGGTCGACGAGGCGCGCGCCCAGGCGGCCGACGACGGCGTAGTCCCGCTGTACGTCATCGATCCGGCACTGTGGGGACCGGCGGGGGCGAACCGGCGGGCCTACCTCGCAGCCAGCCTCACCGACCTCGGCGAGCGGATCGGCGGCTGGCAGCTGCGCCGGGGGGACCCGGTCGAGGAGGTCGTGTCGGTGGCGCGGGCCGCCAAGGCCTCGACCGTGCACATCGCGGCCGACTACGGACCGTACGGCCGGCGCCGGGACCAGGCTGTCGAGCACGCGCTCGCTGCGCACGACATCGCGCTGGTGCGTACCAGCTCGCCCTACGCGGTGGCGCCGGGGCGGGTCACCAAGGGCGACGGCAGCCCCTACGCCGTCTATACCCCGTTCTCGCGGGCCTGGGCAGACCACGGGTGGCGCGAGCCCGTCGGTGCCCCGCGCGGCGTCGACTGGGTGCGCCCGCTGACGTCGGCTGACCTGCCCCGCGCCGACGTGGCGGACGAGACCACGCTGCCCCCGGCCGGTGAGGACGCCGCCCGGCAGCGCTGGCGCACCTTCCTCGACGGGGTCATCGACGACTACGGCTTCTCCCGCGATCGACCCGACCTCGACCGGACCTCGCGGATGTCGGTGCACCTCAAGTGGGGTGAGATCCATCCCCGCACGATGCTCGCAGACCTGTCCGGGCTGGGCGCGCCCAGCCAGTCGGTGCGCGCGTACCGCCTCGAGCTCGCCTGGCGCGAGTTCTATGCCGACGTGCTCTGGCAACGGCCGGACAGCGCGCGAGACTATCTGCACCGCCAGCTCGCGAGCATGCGCTACGACCGGCCAGGCACGCAGCTGCAGGCGTGGCAGGAGGGACGCACCGGCTTCCCGATCGTCGACGCCGGCATGCGCCAGCTGCGCCGCGAGGGATGGATGCACAACCGGGTGCGGATGATCGTCGCCAGCTTCCTGGTCAAGGACCTGCACATCGAGTGGCAGCACGGCGCCCGGCACTTCCTGGCCTGGCTGGTCGATGGCGATCTGGCGTCCAACAACCACGGCTGGCAGTGGGTGGCGGGGTCGGGCACCGATGCCGCGCCGTACTTTCGGGTCTTCAACCCCGTCACGCAGGGCAAGAAGTTCGACCCGGACGGCGCGTACGTCCGGCGCCATGTCCCCGAGCTCGCCGATGTCGAGGGCGCCGCGGTGCACGAGCCGTGGACGCTCGACGGAGGGCCGCCCAACGGCTACCCCGAGCCGATGGTCGACCACAAGGCCGAGCGGGTCGACGCCCTCCAGCGCTACCAGGAGGTCCGCCCCACCTGACCAATCC
>JACCWP010000068.1 GCA_013697585.1 Nocardioidaceae bacterium | reverse complement strand
GTGGTCGCCCTGCCCGGAGAGCACGAGGCACAACAGCTCCAGCAGCAGTGCCGTCACGTCGTCGTCGCCGACGTCGCCTGCCCAGCCCGCCACGTCGACCAGCCTCCGGTGGGCGTCGGCGGGCCCGTGGACGTGAACGTGCGCGACACAGCGGTTGATCTCGACCACGGCCTGTCCCCACAGGTCGCCGAGCTCGCGTTCGTACCCGAGGGCCCGCTCCGCGGCGGCAAGTGCGGCGGAATAGTCACCGCGGTCGGTATAGAAGGTCGTCAGGTTGGTCAGGGCGCTCGAGATCCGGCGGGTCGCGCCAACCTCCTCGGCGACCGCGAGGCTGGCCTCGACCATGGCCAGCGCGCGTTCGCGATCACCCCGGTCGTAGGCCGCGAGCCCGAGACTGTTCAGCTCGCGCGCCTCCAACGATCGGTGGCCGAGGCTGCGGGTGATGTCCAGCGCTCGCTCCAGCATCTGCTCCGCCGGGGCATAGTCGCCTTGCTCCAGCATGGCGACTGCGGCCCCGTGCAAGGCTTGAGCCAGGTCCAGGCTGTCGTCGTCGTCGATCAGCCTCAGCAGCGCCTCGTGCCAGTGCCTGGCCTCGGCAGCAAACCGGTGCCGGTACAGGTAGAGGTTCAGCGACTGCACCATGCTCGCAGCGAGCGCGAGGCGCGCTGGCTGCCCGGCCTGCAGCGTGTGCCGCAACGCTGCCCGGATGTCGGGGAGCACGTCGTCGATCGCGTCCAGCGCGGCGAGCGGGGCTGGCCCCCTCAGCTGCCGTTCCAGCGCTGTCGACTGCTCGGCGCACCAGGCGGCGTGCGAGTCCTGGACCCGGTCGGCATCCGGCGAGGCGAGCAGCTGCTCGTGGGCGAACGTACGCACCGTGTGCAGCATCGACACGCGCAGCTCGCCGTCAGGGCCTTCCACGACTCGGATCAGGCTGGCGTCGACCAGCTTCGTCACTGCGCTCATGACGTCGACGTCGTCGAGGGTGAGGACCCGCTCGAGAGTGTCCGCGTCCCGCGCCGTCTGAAAGACCGCGAGCCGGCGGAAGCCAGCCTGCTCGTCCGGTCCGAGCAGCGTGTGGCTCCAGGCGATCGTGGCGCGCAGCGTACGTTGCCTGGCCGGTCGATCGGCGCCACCGATGTCAGCGCCCAGGCTATTGTCGAGTCGGGCCAGCAGCGCGCGAGGCGTGAGCAGCTTCAGCCGCGCCGCGGCCAGCTCGAGAGCCAGCGGGAGCCCGTCCAGCCGGTGGCAGACCGCCACGACGTCGGTGACGTTGTCCTGCGTGAGGACGAATCCGGGCCGGACCATCTGCGCCCGCTGGACGAACAGCTGGACCCCTTCCGAGGCCTGCGCGTCAGCGAGGGCGGCGCCGCTGGCCGCGGCAACGCCGACATCGGCGGCCACGGGCGGCAGCCGCAGCGGCGCGACTGGAACCTCGTACTCGGCCACGAGGTGCAAGGGGCGCCGTGAGGTGACAAGCACCCGCACGTCCGGACTGCCCGTGAGCAGCTCGGCCACCACCGCGTCAGCGCCCGCGATCTGTTCCAGGTTGTCCAGCACCAGCAGCGCGGCGCGCGATCCGAGCACGTCGCCCACCCGCTGTCGCGGCCCCTGGTGCGCCGAGCCTCCGGCTCCGAGCGCCTGCGCCATGGCGTCCCACATGGAGTCGCCATCCGTTGCCGCGCTCAGCTGGATGAAGAAGACGCCGGCGAACTGATCCGCCAGCCCGGCGGCGACCGCAAGCGCCATCCGGGTCTTGCCACTGCCACCTGGACCGGTGAGCGTGGCCAGTCGTACGTCGGGGCGGGACAAGAGCCGCTGAACCAGCACGATCTCGGGCTCGCGCCCGATCAGCTGCGTCGTCGGCCGCGGGAGGTTGGCCTCCGTGCCGAGGCTGCGCAGCGGGGGGAACGTGGTGACCAGGCCGTCGGCCGCAGCGTCGTACAGGTGCTCCGCGTCGGCCAAGTCCTTGAGCCGGTGCCAGCCGAGGTCGCGCAGCCGCAGCTCACCGGCCCGCTCGTGAGCTCACCCACCAGCTGGCGGGTCGCAGCGGAGAGCACGATCTGGCCACCGTGTGCCGTGGCGGCGATGCGTGCCCCGCGGTGCACGTCCAACCCGATGTAGCCGTCTTCGTGCCGCTGGGGCTCACCGGTGTGCAGGCCCATTCGGACTCGGAGCGGCCGCTCGGCCGGCCAGTCATGGGCCTGGAGGGCACGCTGGCCGTCGACAGCGGCCAGCACTGCCGCACGCGCCGAGGCGAAGACCACGAAGAAGCTGTCACCCTCGGTGCCCAACTCGGTTCCGCCGTGGGCGGCGGACGCTGTTCGCAGCAGTGTGCGGTGGGCCGATAACGCCTCCCCCCACGCGTCGCCCAGTGACGACACCAGGCCGGTGGACCCCTCGATGTCACTGAACAGCACCGTGATGGTGCCCTCGGGCAGCGCACGCACCGGCCAAGTATCGCCGGTACCGGGGCGCGTCGCCCGGCAGTCGGACGAATTCGTGCGCCCGGAAACTCTCACGTGCGTACGCTGCGGCCATGCGCGTGGAGGGTGCGGTCACCACCATCTCGTGGATCCCGAGCGAGGCGGTGTCCGGTGTGGTGCTTCGGGTGCCGTTCCAGGTGGGCATGTCCCACACTACGACGACCCGCCGCCCGACCAGATCGGTGACGTCGGCGAGTTCCTCGCCGCGGACAGGGCGCGGTTCGCCAACCGGCTTGCCGCCTGGATCGAGGTCGAGGACGGCGTTGTCGTCAGCCACGGCCATGTCGGTGGTGGGCAGATCGGTTCCACGACCTTGCGGGTCGGCGGTTTCGACATGACCTTCACGGCGATCGCGTTGCCGGACCGACGCGATGCCGAGCAGCAGGGCAGCACGGCCGTGCGTTTCGTCCAGACCAGCGGTGGGCGCACCGGTGCGCCGATGCCGCGTCGGGTGAGCCGACGTCCGTACGTGCAGCTGGCGGCGCCGCTGGCGTGGACGACCCTGTGCCTCACGCTGCACGCCGACGGCCGCCAGGAGCACGCGCTGGTGGGCGCCAGTCCCTTCCCGCGGCACTGGGTCTATGACGCCGCCGGCCGGCTGGTGCACAAGTCGGCGACGATCGACTACGCGCGCTGGAGCGCCGAGGCGTTCGGCGAGCAGACGCCGTGGGGTGCCAGCGACTCGCCAGTGCTGGTCAGCGAGGTCGAGTCCGCGTTGGAGCGCGAGCTGTCGCTGTCGGTGATGCGGCGCGGTCGCCGACCACAGATTCGCCGGCTGGCAGCGGGCACGCACCTGACTGAGCAGGGTGAGCAGGCAGACCAGCTGTTCGTGCTGCTCGACGGGCTGCTGCAGGTCGAGGTCGACGGCGAGGCGCTGGCCGGGATCGGCCCGGGTGCAGTGCTCGGTGAGCGCGCACTGTTGGAGCACGGACGACGCACGGCCACGCTCACCGCGCTGACCACGTGCCGGGTCGCAGTCGCGGAGCGGGGGGCGCTGGACGAGCGGGCCCTGCGTGGGCTCGCCAGCGGTCACGCCCGCGAGGACGCCAGGACCTCACACCCACGGCCGGCTCGGTCACGCCCGTAGCCGCAGGCCACGCGGGGTGACGTGGAATCCGGCCGCCTCCAGAGCGGCGCCCAGGGCGGTCCCGAGCACCTGCTCACCATCGGCTCGCTGCACGGTGATCCGTCCCAGCGAGCCGTCGCGGACGGCGAGCGCGAGCGCGTCGACCGCGATCGACAGCCGGTCGTCGTCGGCGGACGGCTGGTCGCGCGTCAGGCCAAAGGTCAGCAGGCTACGACCGCCCCGCTCGACATAGAGCACCAGGGCGCCGTCGACCAAGACCACCAGCGCGCCCGCCTTGCGGCCGGGCCGGTGGCCCACGGACACGCCGACACCGTCCTGGCCGGTCCTGGCCTGGTCGGGCCAGGGCAGTGCTGCGCCATAGGGGTTCGCCGGGTCAGCTGCAGCCAACGTGACTGCGCGACGCACCTCCCGGGTCCCGTCGGTGCGCGCGCCGTGAGCGACCTCGACCTCAGCCCGTAGCCGGTCGACCGCCCCGGTGGTGGCGAACTGCGCGGCGCCGAGATCGCCGACGAAGTAGCCGCGTCGACAGCGGCCCGAGTCCTCGAACGCGCCGAGAACTCGGTAGACCGCCGCGAACCCGCCGGGGACCCGCTCGCTGGTCACCGCGCCGCGGGTCACGACACCATGGCGCTCGAGCAGGAGCTCGGCCGTGGCGTGTGCGCGTACGGTCGGGTCGGGGTCGCGATCGGGCAGCAGCGACCACCTGCCAGCCGCGGATGGCGGGCCGGTCCGTGACGGCATCGCCGGTCGGCCGCCCCGTGTCGCAACGCCCAGCCCGAGCAGGCGCGAGCGCGGCTGCTGCCGCCGGGTGCGGTGGGCCGAACCGCCGCCACGCACGAGGGCGCGCAGCGGTGCCAACGTGTCGCCCGTGACCCGACCGGCCCACACCAGGTCCCACAGCACCTCGTGCAGCTCTCGGTCGTCGGTGCTGGCGACCGAGTCGCCGAGCTGTCGGAAGAAGTAGGCGCCCCCGCCAGCCAGCGCGTCGAGCACCCGATGATGCACGTCGCCGAGCGGCACGTCGGGATCGCTGTCGGGCAGCGTCAGGTGGGCCGAGTCCGCGAGGTGCAGGCTGATCCACCCGTCGGTGCCGGGCAGGCTGCCGGCCCCCGCCCAGAGCACCTCACCGGTCGCGGTGAGCTCGTCGAGCATCGCCGGGCGGAAGTCCATCACGCGCGAACCCAGCACCAGCGGCTCGAGTGCCGAGGCAGGAACCGCACACCCCGCCAGCTGCTCGGTCACCGCGACCACCCCGCCGACACCGCGCAGCCGGCCGCCGACGTGCTGCCAGGAAGGCAGGAATCGACCGAGAGTCGCCGGCTCGACCGGCTCGACCTCGTGCCGCAGCGCCGCGAGCGAGCGCCGCCGAAGTCGGCGCAGCACCTCGGCGTCGCACCACTCACTGCCGGCCCCCCCGGGCCGGAACTCTCCCTCGACGACCCGGCCGGTCGACGTCAGCCGGCGCAGCGTGTCGGTCACGACGGCCACGCCCACTCGCCACCGGCCGGCCAGCTCGGCCGCGGTGAACGGGCCGTGGCACCGGGCATAGCGAGCAACCAGGTCGCCGAGCGGGTCGGAGACCGGTTCGGCGAAGACGTCCGGGACCCCCGGCGGCACAGGTACGCCGAGGGCGTCACGCAGCCGACCCACGTCCTCGACGGCCGCCCACCAGGGGTCGCCGCCCAGTACGACCTCGCAGGCCCGCCGGGCACGGGCCAGCGCGACCAGCCACTCGTCGACCGGTGAGCCGGGCGTGCAGCGCTCGGCAACCTCGGCGGCCCTGAGCGGCCCCGTGCCGCGAAGCAGGTCGGCCACGCCTTCGACGTCGCGGACCCGTCGGTCCGGGGCGAGCCGTTGCAGCTCGGCCCCGAGCTCGTCGATGACCGTCTCGTCGAGCAGGTCGCGAAGCTCGGCGCGGCCGAGCAGCTCAGCAAGCAGGGCCGAGTCCAGCGACAGCGCCGCCGCGCGCCGCTCGGCCAGCGGGCTGTCGCCTTCGTAGAGAAACGCGGCGACATAGCCGAACATCAGCGACCGGGCGAACGGTGAGGGGGTGTCGGTGTCGACCTGGGCGACCCGGACCTGCCGAGCGCCCACGGCGCGTAGCAGACCGACCAGCGCGGGCAGGTCGTAGACGTCTTGCAGCACCTCGCGGACCGTCTCGAGCACGATCGGGAAGCTGGGGTAGCGGCGGGCGACCTCGAGCAGCTGGGCCGAGCGCTGGCGCTGCTGCCACAGCGGGCTGCGCCGCTGCGGGTCGCGGCGGGGCAGCAGCAGAGCCCGCGCCGCGCACTCGCGGAACCGGGACGCGAACAGGGCCGACCCGCCGACCTCCTGCGTCACCAGGTCCTCGACCTCGTCGGCCCCGAAGACGAAAAGCTCGGCCCCCGGCGGCTCGGCGTCGGTCTCGGGTACGCGCACGACGATCCCGTCGTCGCTGGCGATGGCCTGCCCGTCGATGCCCAACCGTGAGCGCAGCCGGGCCCCCACCGCGAGCGCCCACGGCGCGTGCACCTGCAGGCCGAACGGGGAGTGCAGGACCAGCCGCCAGTCCCCCAGCTCGTCGCGGAACCGCTCGACCAGCAGGGTGCGGTCGTGCGGAACGTGACCGGTCGCCGCGCGCTGCTCGGCCAGGAAGCCGACCACGTTGGCGGCGGCCGACTCGTCGAGACCCACACCACGGCAACGGGCCAAGGCGTCCTCGGCCGGCGTGGCCGAGAGCTCGCGGACGAAGGCGCCGAGCGCCTGCCCGAGCTCGGCCGGCCGGCCGAGCGAGTCACCCTTCCAGAACGGCAGTCGACCCGGCTGACCCGGCGCCGGGCTGACCAGTACCCGGTCGTGGGTGATGTCCTCGATCCGCCAGCTGCTGGCGCCGAGCGCAAAGACGTCACCGACGCGTGACTCGTAGACCATCTCCTCGTCGAGCTCGCCGACCCGGCGCCCGCTCGGGCCGCCACCGACCAGGAACACCCCGAACAGGCCTCGGTCCGGGATGGTGCCGCCGGATGTCACTGCGAGTCGCTGCGCACCTGGTCGGCCGCTCAGCCGGCCGGTCACGCGGTCCCACACGATCCGAGGTCGCAGCTCGGCGAACTCCTCGCTGGGGTAGCGCCCGGCCAGCAGGTCGAGCGTCGCGTCGAAGGCGCTCCTCGGCAGGGTGGCGAATGGCGCGGCACGGCGGCAGAGCGCATAGACCTCGTCGACGTCGAGCTCGTCGACCGCCGCCATCGCGACGACCTGCTGGGCAAGCACGTCGAGCGGGTTGGCTGGCACCGCCAGCGCCTCGATCTTGCCGGCCAGCATTCGCTCGACGGTGACCGCCGCCTGGACGAGGTCGGCGCGGTGCTTGGGCAGCAGCACGCCGCGCGACACCTCGCCGACCTGGTGGCCAGCCCGACCGACGCGCTGCAGCCCGCTCGCCACCGACGGGGGGGCCTCGACCTGGACCACGAGGTCCACCGCACCCATGTCGATGCCCAGCTCGAGGCTGCTCGTCGCCACCACGCAGGGCAACCGGCCGGACTTGAGGTCATCCTCGATCAGTGCCCGCTGCTCCTTGCTGACCGAGCCGTGATGGGCTCGGGCCAGCAGGTTGCGCGCACCGGCGGACGCACCGGGTGCGGCATCGGGGGGAGCACCGCGGGAGGCGCCCGACTGCGCCATCACCTGTGCTGGCACTCCCGGCTCTGGCAGACGGTGTCCAGCCCTGGTGGCGGCGATCTCGTTGAGCCGCGCAGTGAGCCGCTCGGCCAGCCGGCGGGAGTTCGCGAACACGATCGTCGACCGGTGCTGCTCGACAAGGTCGACGATGCGCTCCTCGACATGCGGCCAGATCGACCCGGTGCTCGTTGCCTCTGGCTCCGGCGCGGGGGCGCTGCTCGGTGGCTCACCGGGCATCGGGCCGGGGCTGGTCGCAGCGGTGCTGCCGAGCTCGCCCATGTCCTCGACCGGGACCACGACCGAGAGGTCGAGGCGCTTGTCGCTCGGGGGTTGCACGACCCGGGTCGGCGCGCCGCCGCCGAGGAACCGGGCAACCTCCTGGGTGGGGCGCACGGTTGCGGAGAGCCCGATCCGTTGCGCGGGACGCCTCAGCAGCGCGTCCAGCCGTTCGAGCGACAGCGCCAGGTGCGCGCCCCGCTTGGTCCCGGCGACCGCATGCACTTCGTCGACGATCACCGTCTCGACCCACCTCAGCCCGTCGCGGGCACGCGAGGTGAGCACCAGGAACAGCGACTCGGGGGTGGTGATCAAGACGTCGGGCGGTGCGGTCGCGAGCCGCCGGCGCTCGTCGGCCGGCGTGTCGCCGGTGCGGATGCCGACCCGGATCTGCGGGGCGGGCAGGTCGAGCCGGCGGGCGGTGTGCTGGATGCCCACCAGCGGCGCCCGAAGGTTGCGCTCGACGTCGACGGCCAGGGCCTTGAGCGGCGAGACGTAGAGCACCCGGCAACAAGGCTCGGGCGCGTCGCGTTCGGCGGCGCGGTCGGGGTCGGCGCCACGGGCCAGCCGGTCGAGCGCCCACAAGAACGCTGCCAGCGTCTTGCCCGACCCGGTCGGGGCGACCACCAAGGTGTGGTCGCCGGAGCTGATCGCCTCCCACGCCCCGAGCTGCGCCGCGGTGGCCGCGGCGAAGGCGCCGGCGAACCACTCCCGGGTCAACGGCGAGAAGCGCCTCAGAACCGTCTGGGGGTCCCCGTCCAGCGGGCCTCGCGAGTCGCTGGTCGATGCCACCCACCCAGTCTGCACCGCAGCGCCGACCTTCGAGACGCCACGCTGGGCCGACGGCTGAGCGACGGTCGGGCAGATTCGTCAGTCGATCGGTACGCGCTCCCAACCCGTGCTCGTGCGGGCCAGCAGCTGACCCTCGTTGCCTGCCAGCCAGGCGGCCCGACCGGAGGCGCCGTCACGGAATCCACCCGCCCCGGTGGGAAGGGGCTCGGAATGTGGCGGTTCGGCCGCTGGCTCGCCGTCGGGCGACAGCTGGGTCGCCACGACCCGAAACGAGCTGCCGGCACCGGCGAGGATCACGTCGTCGGGTCGCACGACCAGGACCGCCCTGCTGGCGATGCCGGGCAGCTCGGCCGTGCTCCACCGGGTGCCGTCGGGGCTGCTCGCCAGGACGGTGCGGTCAGCGCCCAGGCACGCCACCCACAGCAGGTCGCCGTTGGTACCGGCGCGTACGGCACCAGCCGTCCACGGGCACGGCAGGTCCACGCGCTCGAAGCCGTCCCGCGAGCCCACCAGAAGACCTGTCGGTGTCCCGCCGGCGTGCACCACGGCACCCAGCGTGTCGGCGCCCGCGAACGACGCAGACAGTGCCTCGGTCCCTTTCAGCGGCACGTCGACCTGCCGCCAGGTGTCGGTGCCGACCTGGGTGACCGCGACCGTGCGAGCGGTCACCGCGATCACCTCCGCCGCCCCGGCTGACACGCCACGGAGCGGGTCCGAGGTCGGCAGGTCGATGGCGGTCCAGCTGTGACCGCCGTCATGGGTCGCGGCGATGGCGTCACGGGTCCAGGCCCACCGATCGGTGGCGTTGGGGGCCATCGCCAGGCGGCGCGCGGAGGCAGGCAGAGCCGCCGGGTCGTCGGCGTTGACCTCGGTGACCTCGAACGCCCAGCTCGCCCCGCCGTCGCTGCTGCGCGCCAGTGCCCGGCAGGTGTCGCCGCCGCACCGGCCGCGGACCGCGACCCACACCGTGTCGCCGGTCGCGGCGACGTCGAAGGCTCGAGCCTGCGTGATCGGGGCTCCATCGGCCACCGGGGTGGCCTCGCGCGCGACCAGGGTCGGGACCGCGACAGTGACCACAACCATGACTGCGACCAGCCCCACAATTCCCGCCACGCCATGTCGCAGCCTGCGCCGGCGAGCGCCCTGGCGCACTCGGGCGAGCAGCCGCGCGACGTCGACCTGCGCTGTTGGGGTCGTGTCGTCGGGCTGCCATCCGGCTCCACGTCGCATCGCTCGCCGCAGCTCGGGGGACGGGTCTGTCACAACCCACCCCCGCTCGTGGCAGCACCAGGGGACACCACGGTCCGCAGCTTGGCCATGCCTTTCGACGCCTGACTCTTGACCGTGCCGGCCGAGCAGCCGAGAACGGCCGCGATCTCGGTCTCAGACAGATCCTCGTAGTAGCGCAGGGCGAGCACAGCCCGCTGACGCGCGGGCAACGACTGCAGCGCAGCCCATAGGTCGTGGTCTCGCTGCCGGTCCTCGACCGTTCGCTCGGGCAGCGCGTCAGTCACCGTCTCGCGCCGCAGCCGCCGCCAGATGCTGATGTTGCGGTTGACCATCACCCGCCGCACGTACGCGGTGGGCTCGTGCCGCTCGTGCAGACGCGGCCACGCAAGCAGGGTGCGCTCGAGAGCGTCCTGGACCAGATCGGCCGCCGAGTCGGCGTTGCCGGTGAGCACCCGACCGAACCGCAGCAGCTCGGGGAGTCGGGCGCGGACGAACGCGTCGAACGCCTCCTGGCTCTGCTGCGCCACGTCGTCGCCTCCGCGCGACGATCCTCGCACGGGCGCGGGCCAGCAGCCGGTGTCCGGTGGCGCGCCGGGCGCGGGCATGACTAGCAGGCCCGCCACCAGGACGCTCATACCGGTGCACACGCGTGAGCGGGCCGGGGGGTTGCCCCGGCCCGTCATCGGCTGGGTTGTCCGCGTGGTAGTGGGGTGGTCCGCTCCCGGCGCTACTGTCACCGCCGTGACCCGCCAGACCACCGACCAAGCACCGGTCGAGGCGCTCGTCGTGGCCCGCGACCTGGTCAAGACCTACGGTGCGGTCGAGGCGGTCCGGGGGGTCGACATCGACGTCTGGCCGGGCGAGGCGTTCGGATTCCTCGGCCCCAACGGCGCCGGCAAGACCTCGACCATGCGGATGATCGCCGCGGTGTCGACGCCGACCTCCGGGACGTTGCGGGTGCTCGGCCTGGACCCCGCCGCCGACGGGCCACAGCTGCGTGCCCGGTTGGGCGTCTGCCCGCAAGAAGACACCCTCGACACCGAGCTGACCGTGCGCGAGAACCTGATCGTCTACGGTCGCTTCTTCGGGTTGTCGCGAGCCGAGTGTGCCCGGCGTGCCGACGAGCTGCTCGAGTTCGTCCAGCTCGGCGACAGGGTCCACGCCCGGGTCGACCAGTTGTCCGGTGGCCTCAAGCGGCGCCTGACGGTCGCGCGCTCGTTGGTCAACGACCCCGAGCTGCTGATCCTCGACGAGCCGACCACCGGGCTCGACCCGCAGGCCCGGCACCTGTTGTGGGACCGGCTGTTCCGGCTCAAGCAGGCAGGCACGACGCTGCTGCTGACGACGCACTACATGGACGAGGCCGAGCAGCTGTGCGACCGGCTCGTGGTGATCGACAAGGGTGTCATCGTCGCGGAGGGGTCGCCGACAGAGCTGATCTGCGAGCACTCCAGCCGGGAGGTGTGCGAGCTGCGGTTCGGCATCGCCGACCACGCCGAGCTCGCTACCAAGGTCGAGCACCTGGGTGACCGGATCGAGGTGCTGCCCGACCGGCTGCTCGTGTACGCCGCCGACGGCGAGTCGGTCGCCAGCGCGGTGCACGAGATGGGGCTGACGCCGACCAGCACGCTCGTACGGCGCAGCACGCTGGAGGACGTCTTCCTCCGGCTCACCGGCCGCACCTTGGTGGAGTGAGCCGATGGCCACCACGCAGTCCGCACCACAGCGCCCGCCGTCGGGCCTGGTGTGGCGCCAGCTGGACCACTGGCGTGCCCGTTGGCGGCGTACGTGGCGCGGCAGCGCGATCACCAACTTCGTGCTGCCGGTGCTCTACCTGCTGGCCATGGGCGTCGGGCTCGGCTCGTACGTCGACGACGGCGGCGCCACCCAATCGCTCGGCGGCGTGGACTACCTGGAGTTCCTCGCGCCGGGGCTGCTCGCCACGTCGGTGATGCAGAACGCCGTCGGCGCGTCGACCTGGCCGGTGATGGGCTCGATCAAGTGGGACAAGACCTACTTCGCGATGATCGCCACACCGCTGCGGGTGCGCGACATCCTGAT
>JACCWP010000060.1 GCA_013697585.1 Nocardioidaceae bacterium | reverse complement strand
GTCGTGCCCAGCCCGGCTGGCAACGAGACCTCGATCCGTCGGCCGCCGACCTCGACGGTGACTCGCTCGCGCTCGGCCGGCAGGGCGGGGTCGCCGCCGACATCGACGAAGGGCGCGACGCCGTTGTCCCACTCGGTCTCGATCCAGCGGGTGTGCACGCCCAGGTCGCCAGCGGCGGCGACGAATGCAGGATGTTCCAGCACGGCTCGGTGGAAAGGGATGACCGTCGGCATGCCCTCGACCACGAACTCGGCCAGCGCCCGACGAGATCGTTCGATGGTCTGCGTGCGGGACGCACCGCTGACCACCAGCTTGGCGATCAGCGAGTCGAACGCCCCGGGTACGGCCTCGCCCTGGTCGTACCCACCGTCGACGCGCACCCCGGGACCTCCCGGCGCGTGCCAGCGGGTCAGGGTGCCGGGCGCCGGCAGGAAGTTGCGGCCCACGTCCTCGGCGTTGATCCGGAACTCGATCGCGTGCCCTCGCGCCGGCGGGTCGTCGTAGCCCAGCTCCTCGCCGACCGCCACGCGGAACATCTCGCGCACCAGGTCGATGCCGGTGACCTCCTCGGTGACCGGGTGCTCGACCTGCAGTCTCGTGTTGACCTCGAGGAAGCTGATCGTGCCGTCCGCCCCGACGAGGAACTCGCACGTGCCAGCACCGACGTAGCCCGCCTCGCGCAGGATCGCCTTGCTGCTCTCGTACAACGTCGTCACCTGCTCGTCGGACAGGAAGGGGGCCGGTGCCTCCTCGACCAGCTTCTGGTGTCGGCGCTGCAGCGAGCAGTCGCGCGTCGAGACGACGACGACGGTGCCGTGTGCGTCGGCGAGGCACTGCGTCTCGACATGCCTGGGACGGTCAAGGTACCGCTCGACGAAGCACTCCCCGCGGCCGAACGCCGTCGTCGCCTCCCGGACCGCGGACTCGTACTGCTGGTCGATCTCGTCGTCGGTGCGGGCGACCCTGAGCCCCCGGCCCCCGCCACCGAACGCCGCCTTGATCGCCACCGGAAGCCCGTGCTCGGCAGCGAACACCCTGACCTCCCCGACGCCGTCGACCGGCTCGGACGTGCCGGGCACGAGGGGGGCGCCCACCTTGTGCGCGATGTGCCGCGCCCGCACCTTGTCGCCGAGCGCGCCGATCGCTTCCGGTGACGGTCCGATCCAGATCAGGCCGGCGTCGATGACTCGTTGTGCGAAGTCGGCGCTCTCGGCCAGGAACCCGTAGCCAGGGTGGACCCCGTCGGCGTCGCTGCGCTCGGCCACCGCGATGAGCTTGTCGATGGCGAGGTAGGTCTCGGTGGGGGTCGCGCCGTCGAGCGAGTACGCCTCGTCGGCAAGGCGCACGAACAGGGCGTCCCGATCGGGCTCGGCATAGACCGCGACGCTGCCGATGCCGGCATCGCGGCACGCCCGGACCACGCGGACCGCGATCTCGCCGCGGTTGGCGACGAGGACCTTGTCGAGGTACGGCGCGGCGTGCCTGGTCACGTTGGCTCCTGTCCTGCGGGTCGCGGGCGAGTCTAGGACCGTCGCAGGCATGGCTTACGTTGACTCAGACGCAAAACGCACAGGGAGGCCGTCATGTCTTTCCAGCTCTCTCGCGAGCATGAGGAGTTCCGCGGTTCGGTGCGCGAGTTCGCGCAGGACCGGATCGCCCCGCATGCCGCCGAGTGGGACAAGAAGCATCACTTCCCGGTGGAGACCGTGCGCGAGATGGGCGAGCTCGGCCTGTTCGGGCTGACCGCGCCCGAGGAGTACGGCGGCGCGGGCGGCGACTTCACCAGCCTGTGCGTGGCGATCGAGGAGCTGGGCCGGGTCGACCAGTCGATGGGCATCACGCTCGAGGCGGCGGTGGGGCTGGGCATCAACCCGTTGCAGACCTTCGGCTCCGAGGAGCACAAGCAGCGGTGGCTGCCCGATCTCGTCGCGGGTCGCGCGCTGGCCGGCTTCGGCCTGACCGAGGCCGGCGCCGGCTCCGACGCGAGCGGGCTGCGCACCCGGGCAGAGCTGCACGACGGACACTGGGTGGTCAACGGGAGCAAGCAGTTCATCACCAACTCGGGCAACGACCTGACCACTGTGGTCTCCGTGGCGGCGCGCACCGGTCAGCGCTCCGACGGGCGGCCCGAGATCTCCACGATCGTGGTGCCGGCGGACACGCCCGGCTTCGTCGCCGAGCCCGCCTACGACAAGCTCGGCTGGCACGCCTCGGACACGCATCCGCTGACCCTGACCGACGCCCGGGTGCCGGCGGACCACCTGCTCGGCGAGCGCGGTCGTGGCCTCGCCCAGTTCCTCGCCACCCTCGACGACGGCCGGGTCGCGATCGCGGCCCTTGCGGTCGGCTGCATCCAGGCCTGCCTCGAGCTGAGCACCCGGTACGCCGGGGAGCGCACGACGTTCTCGGTACCGATCGGGCGCAAGCAGGGGGTTGCCTTCCAGGTGGCTGACCTGGCCGTCATGGCGGAGGCGGCCCGCACGCTCACGTACAAGGCGGCGGCCCTCAAGGACGCGGCAGCGCGTCACGACGACTTCAAGCAGGCGGCGGCGATAGCCAAGCTGTACGCGACAGAGTCGGCTGTCACGGCCACCCGGGTCGCCACCCAGGTCTTCGGTGGCTACGGGTTCATGGAGGAGTACCCGGTAGCGCGATTCTATCGCGACGCCAAGGTCCTGGAGATCGGCGAGGGGACCAGCGAGATCCAGCGGATGGTCATCGCGCGAGGGCTCGGCCTGCCGGTGGAGTGAGGGCAGGCCCGTGGCCGGTCACTGGAACGCCCACAGTCGGTGCCAGGTCACGCCCAGATCCCCGAGCAGCTCGCGCAGCAGCGGGAGGCTGATCCCGACCACGGTGTGCGGGTCGCCGTCGACGCCGCGTACGTAGGCCCCACCAAGACCGTCGAGGGTGAAGGCGCCGGCCACCTGCAGCGGCTCCCCGGTCGCCACATAGGCGTCGACCTCGGCCTCGTCGAGATCGGCGAACCGCACGGCGGTGGAGCCAACCGCCTGCCGCTCCTGGCAGGACCCGTCCGTGGCCAGGAGCTGCAGGCAGTGTCCGGTGTGGAGCAGGCCCTCGCGCCCGCGCATCCGCAGCCAGCGCGCACGGGCCTCACCGGCGTCGGCCGGTTTGCCGTACGGCTGCCCGTCGAGCTCGAGCACCGAGTCACAGCCGATGACGAGCGTGGAAACCGTGGGACGGAGCTGCCCGGCGACTGCCGCACACTTCGCGAGCGCCAGCCGGGACGCCAGCACTGCCGGTGTCGCACCGGAGAGGGTGGCAGCGACTGCCGCCTCGTCGACGTCCGATGCCATCACGGCGGGATCGAGCCCGGCGGCGCGCAGCGTGGCGAGCCGGGCCGGCGAGGCCGAGGCCAGGACGAGCCTCGGGATCAGCTCGTGGTCACCGTCGTCCGGGCTGCGGGCCTGCCTCACTGGGGCAGGATGACAGCCGTGCACGGCGTCGACTACCCGTTCGCAGTGCCCGCCCGGGCCGGGTTGCTGACGGCAGACGGTGGCTGGTCGCGGCTGCCGGAGGATCTCGACCTGAGCGGGCGGACGGCCGTCGTGGCAGTCGGCAGCAACGCGGTCCCGGCCGTCGTCGCGGCCAAGCTGGCGGCGGCATGCGCCGGTGGCTGGGTGCCGTTCCAGCCGAACGAGATTCGCGGTGTCGCGGTTGCCCACTCCGCCCACGTCAGCCCGGGCGGGTACGTGCCGACCACCGCCCTGGCGGATGTCCATTCCGTGCTGACGCTCGTGGTCTCATGGTTCGACGACGCCCAGCTGACGGCGCTCGACGACACCGAGCCCAACTACCGGCGGTCGGCGCTGCCCGCTGGCTGCGGCGTGCTCGGTGCCATGTCCTACGTCTCGCGCTGGGGTGTGCTCGCGCCCGGCGGTGCGCCGCTGGCCCCGACCTCGCAGACCGACGTGTTCCGGCGGCTTCGGGTGGACCCGTTGTTGGCCGAGTGGCTCGCCGCTGACGACGCGACCGTGGTCGAGGCGTTGCGCGAGCCCGGTCTCGCCCTGCGCGTGCGCGAGCGGTTCGCTGCCCTCGGCTGGTCTCGGCCGACCGGTCTGGAGACCTGATGAGCGCCGACAACAGCGGCTGAAGCTGCTGGCGCAGACTGGTGCCAGGCTGACGGCATGGCCGACTGGACGAGGTGGCGGTTATCCCGCCTGCGCGGCCGACCCCTGGGCGGCGGCTGCCTGACAGTGGTTGCGCTGAATCACCTCAGCGAGGGAGCGCCGAGCGCCGCCAGCCGTCGGGGCCAGGAGTGAGCGACTGGCGGACGGCGGCGGCAGGGTGGCCCCAGGCGGAGCGGAGCCAGAGGCCCGGCACCTCCGCAGCCGCCGCCGCGCGGGTCGCCAACACGGCCACCAGCGCGGCGAGCTCCTCGTCGCTGGGGTCGCCGCGCAGCACCCGCAGCACGGGGTGGGTCACAGCGGGATGTTCCCGTGCTTCTTGGGTGGCAGCGTGGCGCGCTTGGTACGCAGCAGCCGCAGCGCCCGGACGATCTCGATCCGGGTCTCGTGCGGACGGATCACGGCGTCGACGTAGCCACGCTCGGCCGCGACGTAGGGGTTGGCCAGCGTGTCCTCGTACTCGGTGACCAGCTCGGCCCGGCGCGCGTCGGGGTCGTCGGCTTCCTTGAGCTGGGCGCGGTACAGGATGTTCACCGCGCCCTGTGCGCCCATCACCGCGATCTGCGCGGTGGGCCAGGCGATGTTCATGTCCGCGCCGAGGTGTTTGGAGCCCATGACGTCGTATGCGCCGCCGTAGGCCTTGCGGGTGATGACGGTGACCAGCGGCACGGTCGCCTCGGCGTAGGCGTAGATCAGCTTGGCACCGCGGCGGATGATGCCGTCCCACTCCTGGTCGGTGCCCGGCAGGAAGCCGGGTACGTCGACGAACGTCAGCACCGGCACGTTGAACGCGTCGCAGGTGCGAACGAATCGTGCGGCCTTCTCGCTCGCGTCGATGTCCAGGGTGCCGGCCAGCTGCGACGGCTGGTTGGCTACCACGCCGACGGAGTGGCCCTCGACCCGGCCGAAGCCGACGATCATGTTCGCGGCGAACAGCGGGTGCACCTCACAGAACGCGCCCTCGTCCAGCACCGCCGTGATCGCGATGTGCATGTCGTACGGCGTGTTCGCCGAGTCAGGAACCAAGGTGTCGAGGACCCGGTCGTCGTCGTTGACCTCCAACGCGGCGTTGTCGACAGCCGACTCCGGGTAGACCGGAGGGTGCTCCAGGTTGTTGCTCGGCAGGTACGACAGCAGTGCCTTCACGTAGTCGAGCGCGTCCGCCTCATCGGTGGCCAGGTAGTGCGCGTTGCCCGACTTGGTGTTGTGGGTGCGGGCACCGCCAAGCTCCTCGAACGTGACGTCCTCACCCGTGACGGTCTTGATGACATCGGGTCCCGTGATGAACATGTGCGAGGTCTGGTCGACCATCACAGTGAAGTCGGTGATCGCGGGGGAGTAGACGTGGCCGCCGGCGCAGGCGCCCATGATCAGCGAGATCTGCGGCACGACGCCCGACGCGTGCACGTTGCGCCGGAAGATCTCCCCGTACAGGCCCAGAGAGACCACGCCCTCCTGGATCCGCGCGCCGGCGCCTTCGTTTATTCCGACCAGCGGGCTGCCGGTGTCCACCGCCAGGTCCATGACCTTGCAGATCTTCTCGCCGTAGACCTCGCCGAGACTGCCACCGAACACCGTGAAGTCCTGCGCGAACACGCACACCTGACGACCGTCGACCGTGCCGTAGCCAGTGACCACGCCGTCGCCGTACGGCCGGCGCTTCTCCAGCCCGAAGGCCGTGCTGCGGTGTCGAGCCAGCTCGTCGATCTCGACGAACGACCCGTCGTCGAGCAGCTGTTCGATCCGCTCGCGCGCGGTGAGCTTGCCGCGCGCGTGCTGCTTCTCGACCGCCCGCGCCGACCCCGCGTGGATCGCCTCGTCGAGCCGCAGATCGAGGTCCGTGAGCTTGCCTGCGGTGGTGTGGATGTCGACGTCGGGGCTCTCGTCGGGGTCGACCCCGACGTCGCGGGCGACCTCGTTGCCACCACTCGTCACGGTCAGCGAGCCTAGGCCACGTGGCAGGCTCGCTGTCGTGCCGGACGACTGGTGGAGCGACCTCGACCGTCCACCGCTCGACCCGCGGGCGCTGCGCCGCGGGCTGCGCACCAGCCAGGAGACGTCGTGGTGGGCGGCAGTCG
>JACCWP010000049.1 GCA_013697585.1 Nocardioidaceae bacterium | reverse complement strand
TCACGACCGATGCCGCTCTCGGATGCACGACCTGGGAGCAACTCCGAGACGAGTTCGGACCGGACGAGCTGGAACTCGAGTGGGGCAGCCTGCTCGACGACGTGTGGGACGAACGGTCCAGCGGTCCTGACGCCGATCTCCGGTTGCCCGGCCGACCGGACGGTTGGCTGCCAGATTCCGCTCCGCCCGACCTGACCGGGGATTGGCTCACGAGTCGTCCCAGATTCACCGACCCGGAACTGCTGAGTCTGCCGGACTTCATCATGCGTGAGGCACGCGGAAGTGGTTCACCGATGAGCGGCGACTTCGTGTGGTGGGACATTGCTCAGCTCCCGATTCTTGCCGCGCTTGCTCGCGCTCACAGATACGCGTTCGTTCAGCGTCAGGACCTCGTTGATAGCTGAGCCGTACGGCCGCAGCCCGCCATTCCGTGCCGGTACACGAACCCTTACCATGCAAGGGTCAGGGGGTTCGATATCGAACGCCTCACGAGTGCACTCGCGTCGTACGCCCCGGCTGCATCCTGCTGCTGAAGGCCCCCCACCATTAACCGTGGGCGCTACGAACATCCTGACGCTAGGTGTCGGCGCCCGAACACCTCGAAATAGGCCGCGACGCTCATACTCCCAGGGCTCCCACCCCACGACCACGGCAACATCCAGTCGCCCTTGAGCCGCCGGAGCCGCACACACGATCAGTGAGCGACCACGCAACGCGACCCCACCATTAACGGCTCCGCGCGTGGCGGTGGGGTTGGGGTGATCCGCGGTTGGTGCCAGGGGTTCGATCAGGGTTGCGGTTTCGAGGACTGCAATCGGAAGGAACCCCTGGCGTGGACGACGGTATCGCGATGGTCAAGAGGCTGTTGGGCTTGCCCGGCATGAACGTGCTCGAGGTGTTCGAGGGCGATGACGAGTTGGTGATCAGGGTCGAGACGACCGAGACGGTCGGGTGGTGCCCGGGGTGCGGTGTGCGTGCCCAGCCGCAGGACCGCACCATGCGCTCGGTGCGTGACCTGTCGTGCTTCGGGCGGGCCGTCCGGTTGGAAGTGCGCCGCCGCCGGTGGCGTTGCCGTGAGGTCCTGTGCGCGATCAAGACGTGGACCGAGGACGTCGACCAGTTGGACGCGACCGCTGTGATGACACGCCGTGCTGGTGCCGAGGCGTGCCGCCAGGTCGGCCAGCAGGCCCGCCCGGTGGCAGCAGTCGCCCGCGACTTCGGGGTGTGCTGGTGGACGGTGATGAACGCGGTGACCGAACACGGCACCCCACTGGTCGACTCGCCGGATCGTGTTGGCACGGTCACCAAGTTGGGTGTCGACGAGACCAGCTTTCAGGCCGCCCGGCCGGGTGTGGCGACCACGTATGTGACCGGCCTGGTTGATCTGGAGCGGCGGGCGATGATCGACATGACACCAGGCAACAGGGCCGCTGACCTGCGGCGCTGGTGCGCGAGCGCGGACCCGGCATGGATCGCCAAGATCGAGGTGGTGGCGACCGATCTGGCCGAGTCGTATCGCGCTGGGCTGTCGCCGCACCTCGACCACGTCACCCGTGTCGCTGACCCGTTCCACGTCGTGCGCGTCGCCAACCGGTGCATGGACAACGTGCGCCGGCGGGTGCAGACCGAACAGCTCGGCCATCGCGGACGCAAGGCCGACCCGTTGTTCAAGATCCGCAAGATCCTCCTCGCCGGCTCAGAACGTGTCACCGAAGGCGGCGCCGATCGGATGCTGCTCGGCCTACGCGCCGGCGACCCGAACGACGAGTTGCTCGGCGCGTGGTTGGCGAAGGAATCGGTTCGGGACGTGTTCGTCACCGATGACCCGGCGGAAGCGGCACTGCTGCTCGACAAGACCATCGCCGGCTGCCTGGCCGACGACGTCGCCGAGATCCGCTCCCTCGGCGCGACCCTCGCCCGGTGGCGCACCGAGATCCTCGCCCACCACACGACCGACGCGTCGAACGGTCCGACCGAAGGCTTGAACTTGCTCGTCAAAGAAGTCAAACGCTGCGGTCGTGGGTTCGAGAACTTCGAGCACTACCGGCTCCGCGTCCTCCTCCGCGCCGGCAAACCAACATGGCCGAACAGGCCCACACCACCAATCCTCAGAACCGGCCGTCCCCACACTCACGCGTAGAGCCCCATTAACCCACCATTAACCCGGACCTTTCGGTAGCGGTGGGGGTGTGACGGGCATGATCCGCGAAGCGGCCCTCCCGCCAGGCGAAACTTTGCTTGTCGAGAGCAAATCACGCCGAGCGGGAGGGCACTTCAAAGATGAACGGTACACGCGCTGCGCAGCGGGTCAAGGTGACCGGTGACGGCAAGGGTGTTGCGTCGCATGCCGGGTCGTTGTTGCTCGCCGAGTTGGCCGATCGGGTCGGGTTGACGGCGGGGTTGTCGACGGCAATGGCCCACACCCGGCGGCGCCGCTCGGCCATGATCCGGGGGTCGTGTTGGCGCATCTGGCGGTGATGCTCGCCGACGGCGGTGATTGTCTGGCTGACATCGCCGGGCTGCGTCAGCAGCCGGAACTGTTCGGTCGGGTCGGCTCGGATCCGACGGTGTGGCGGGTGCTCGACTCGATCCACTCGCTCGGGCTGCGCAACATCGCCGCGGCTCGGGCGGCGGCGCGGGCTCGGGCGTGGGCCACCGGGGCGGCACCCGATGAGATCGTCATCGATCTCGACGGCACCCTGCTCGACGCCCACTCCGAGAAACAGGACGCCACCGCGACCTACAAGCGTGGGTTCGGGTTCTACCCGATCCTCGCCTACCTCGACGCCACCGGGGAGGGGCTGGCCGAGATACTGCGACCAGGCCGGGCCGGCTCGAACAACGCCGCCGATCATCTCACCGTCCTCGACGCCGCACTGGCCCAGCTACCGATCGCACCCGCCGACACCGAGATGCTGGTGCGCACCGACTCGGCCGGCGCGACCCACGACTTCATCGACGGCTGCATCGAGCGGCGCGTGCGGTTCTCGGTCGGTCTGCCGATCGACGCCGCCGTGCGCGACGCCTTCATGCTGGTGCAGGAAGAAGATTGGATCGCGGCGGTGGAGACCGACGGTTCCCGTCGTGACGGCGCCTGGCTGGTCGAGCTCACCGACCTCCACGAACATCGCTGGGGTGAGCAGGTGAGAGTGATCGCCCGCCGCGAACGACCCCACCCCGGTGCGCAGCTCACGTTGTTCGACACCGCTGAGGGGTTCCGACATCAGGTGTTCATCACCGACCAGACCGACACCGACATCGCCGCGCTCGAACTGCGGCACCGCCATCGCGCCCATGTCGAGAACCGCATCCGCGCCGCCAAAGACACCGGGTTACGGAATCTGCCGTGTGAGGACTTCGTCCGGTACCAAGCGTGGCTACAACTGGTGCTCCTCGCGCAAGATCTCCACGTCTGGGCCCAGGCACTGTGCTTCGA
>JACCWP010000025.1 GCA_013697585.1 Nocardioidaceae bacterium | reverse complement strand
TACGTCAATCCGGGTTGTTGTCGCGACCCACGGATCGCCGCGGGGGCCAGCACCAGCCCCACGATCACCACGGTGATCGCCAGCGTCGAACCGCCGAACAGCAGCAGGGCGTCTCCGAGCGACATCGCGCCCGACTTTTCCCAGCCGACCGGGGTGTTGGCCGATGGCGTGGCCAGGAACGTCACGGACATGCCCGTACGGTAACGCCATGCCCCAGTCTCACGGGTCACAGCTGCACGAGCTGACCGCCCTGGAGCTGGCGGCCGCCTTTCGCTGCGGGCAGACCACCCCCCGCGAGGTGGTCGACCACCTGCTGGAACGTATCGACGCGTTCTCGGTCGCCGTGGGCGCGTTTGTCACCGTCACCCCCGAGGCAGCGCGCGACCAGGCGGACCGGTGCGGACTGCTGCTGCGCGATCGGGACGCCAATATCCCGCTCCTGCTGGGCGTGCCGACCGCCGTCAAGGACCTCAACAACACCGCGGGCGTGCGCACGACCTACGGATCGGCGGTCACCGTCGACACGGTGCCGCAGGTGTCCGACGAGGTGGTCCTGCGGATGGAACGTGCCGGCATGGTGAGTCTCGGCAAGACGAACACGCCGGAGTTCGGGTCTCCCTGCTATACCGAGCCCGAGGTGGCGCCCCCCGCTCGCACTCCCTACGACCTCGATCGTTCGGCGGGCGGCTCCTCAGGCGGGGCCGGCGCGGCGGTGGCCGCGGGACTGCTGCCGGTCGCGCAGGGCTCCGACGGCGGGGGGTCGATCAGGATCCCGGCCAGCGTGTGCGGCCTGGTGGGCATCAAGCCCAGCCGGGGCCGGATCAGCACGGCGCCGCTGTTCGGCGACGTCAGCGGCCTCGGCACAGCAGGTCCGCTGGCCACGACGGTCCGCGATGCGGCGGCGATGCTCGACGCACTGTGCGGTCCAACAGTCGGTGACCCAGCCTGGGCACCCCCGTTGCCGCCGGACGAGTCCTACCTCGGCTGGGCCGACCGCCCACCCGGTCGGCTGCGCATCGCCCGCTGCTGTGCCCCACCGATCGGCGACGGAGACCTCCACCCACAGGTGCGCGCGGGGTACGACGCCGCAACCAGGCTGCTCACCGAGCTGGGCCACGACGTCGTCGACGTCGATCTCGCCCTGCCGCCGACCACCCTGGAGGTGTTCGAGACCGTGTGGTCGGTGAGCGCGGCAGCCTGGCCGATCGACCCGGCCCGCGAACCCGAGCTGCGCCCGCTGTCGCAGTGGCTCCGCAGCCGCGGCCGCGACACCGCCGGCCCGGCGTTCGTCGGCGCGCTGGTCGGCATGCGGCAGGCCGCCGCCGCCGTGCTGCGGACGCTCTCGCCCTACGACGCCGTCCTGACTCCCACTCTGGCGCAGCCACCGGCACTCGTCGGTGAGCTGCGCGACGATGACGACCCGGCTCGTGACTTCGAGAATCAGAAGGGCTTCACTCCCTTCACAGCCATCTGGAACGTCACCGGCATGCCGGCGGTGTCCCTTCCGATGCACTGGACCTCACTGCGGGAGGAGCCGAACGCGCGGGCCACGGCGTCCGTCCTGCCGGTCGGCATGATGCTCGCTGGCCGGCCCGGCGACGACCACGGGCTTGTCGCGCTGGCCGCGCAGATCGAGTCGGCCTGCGTCGTGCAGGGTCGGTGGCCGCACCCGGAGACACCGTTCAGCACCGCGCACGCCTGGTCGCCCGCGTGAGCCTGGACACCTGCGGGCGCGGGCGGTTGAGGTGCTCGACGGCTTCTTCTACCGTCGGTCGGCGGGTCTAGCCCGGATCTGCCCTACCCGTTGAGAGGAAAGCCGTGTCGCTGCTGCCCGCCGAAGCCAGCTGTCTGGACGCGGAGGAGAACGACCTGTGTGACCTCGTCTATCGGGTCACGGACAACGAGCAGGCCGCCGAGCTCACCGACTTGCTGATCGCCAAGCCGGCGGCCATGGTCGGGCTGCTCGTCGGCGGCTTCCTCGTGCGCTGGATCCTGCACCGAGTGATCGACCGGATCATCCTCCGCGCAGCCGAAGGCACCGTGCCCGGCGTCTTGCAGCGTGGCAAGGCGCACAAGATCCTGGACAGTGGCGCACCGTCGATGCAGCGCCGCGAGCAGCGGGCGCGCACCATGGGCTCGTTGCTCAAGAGCATCACGACCGGCGTCGTGTTCACCGTCGTCGCGTTCATGGTGATCTCTGAGCTGGGCTATGACATCGGCCCGCTCATCGCCAGCGCCGGCATCCTCGGCATCGCACTCGGGTTCGGCGCTCAGAGCCTGGTCTCCGACTTCCTGTCCGGTGTCTTCATGATCTTGGAGGACCAGTACGGCGTCGGCGACGTCGTCGACCTCGGCGAGGCGACCGGCGTGGTCGAAGCTGTCGGGCTCCGGGTCAGCAGGCTGCGGGACGTCAACGGCACCGTCTGGTACGTCCGCAACGGTGAGATCGTGCGGGTCGGCAACCAGAGCCAGAACTGGGCCCGCACAGTGCTCGACATCCCAGTCGCGTACACCGAGAACCTCGACCGGGTCCGGGCTGTCCTCGCCGACACTGCCGAGGTCCTGCACGAGGACCCCGACTACGCAGCCCTCATCTTGGAGAAGCCGGAGGTGTGGGGTGTCGAGCGGTGGGATCCCGACGGCATCGTCGTGCGGGTCGTGCTCAAGACCGCGCCCCTGGAGCAGTGGAACGTCGCTCGTGAGCTGCGCGAACGGATCAAGGAGCGCTTTGACGAGCTCGACATCGAGATCCCGCTGCCGCAGCGGGTGGTCTGGACCCGGCAGGGCGAGCCACCTGGCCAGTCGCAGCAGGGCGACCGCGCAGAGACCAGCGCGCAGAGCGACACTCGACCATGACCACCCCCGGGACCACCCCCCGGACCACCCCCGCGAACACTGCTCGGCTGTGCCTCGTCACCGGCGCGACGGGGTACGTGGGCGGGCGGCTCGTCCCTGACCTGCTCGCCGCCGGCCACCGAGTTCGTGTCATGGTCCGCGACAAGCGCCGGGTCGAGGGCCACAGCTGGGCCGACGACGTCGAGGTCGCGGTGGCCGATGCCACCGACGCCGACGCCGTACGCGAGGCGGTCGACGGCATCGACGTCGCGTACTACCTGTTGCACTCCATCGGCAGTGGCAAGGACTTCGCCGAGACCGAGGAGGCAATCGCCCAGACCTTTGCTGCGGCGGCCGTCGACGCCGGGGTCGAACGACTGGTCTATCTCGGCGGACTCGCACCACCCGGCGAACGGTTGAGCACGCACATGGCCTCGAGGGTGCGGGTCGGCGAGGTGCTGCTCGCGTCCGGCGTACCCACGGCTGTGCTGCGAGCTGCCGTCGTGATCGGCTCGGGCTCGGCAAGCTTTGAGATGGTGCGCTACCTCACCGAACGGCTACCGGTCATGATCACCCCCCGATGGGTCGACAGCCGCCTGCAGCCGATCGCGATTCGCGACGTGCTCCGCTACCTGGTCGGGTGCGCCACCTTGCCCGCAGACGTCAACCGTGCCTTCGACATCGGCGGGCCCGAGGTGTTGACCTACAAGGAGATGATGGCACGCTACGCCACCGTCAAGGGCCTCCCCAGGCGCCGCATGGTGCGGGTCCCAGTGCTTACGCCGCGGCTGTCCAGCCACTGGGTAGGACTCGTGACGCCGGTGCCGAGCTCGCTGGCCAAGCCCCTGGTCGAGTCGGTCAAGCACACCGCCGTTGTGCAGGAACGCGACATCGCGGCGTACGTGCCGGACCCCCCTGAGGGGCTCATCGGGTTCGACCGCTCTGTCGAGCTGGCGCTGGCCAAGGTGCAGAACATGAAGGTACCGACCAGCTGGTCGTCGGCGCAGACCGCGGGCGCCCCCAGCGAACCGCTCCCGTCCGATCCCGACTGGGCAGGTGGCGACCTCTTCGTCGACGCGCGGTCCCGCGAGGTCGACGCCCCTCCGGCCGCGCTGTGGCGAGTGATCGAGGAGATCGGCGGCGACAACGGGTGGTACTCCTTCGGGTTGGCCTGGCACGTCCGCGGGTGGATCGACCGGCTCAGCGGCGGGCCAGGCCTGCGCCGGGGGCGGCGAAACCCGCGCGACCTCGTCGTCGGCGATCCCCTTGACTTCTGGCGGGTCGAGGAGGCCGACCCGGGTCGGCTGCTGCGGCTGCGGGCGGAGATGCGAGTGCCGGGGCTGGCCTGGCTCGAGCTGGAGGTCGGTACGGACGACGGCGGGACAACGACCTTCCGCCAGCGCGCGCTGTTTCACCCCCGCGGAATCCTCGGGCACGCGTACTGGTGGTCGGTCTACCCCTTCCACGGCATCGTCTTCGGCGCCATGCAACGCAACATCGCGCGTGCCGCCGAGCGGCTCGCTGCCGACCCCGACGCCGACCTGACCCCCTGACCGATCGACCGTCCGGCTACAGGTGGCAGGGCAAGATGGTGGGCATGAGCGAGGCGAGCGGCGAGCAGTCCTTCTATGCCGCGATCGGCGGCGCCGACACGATCAGCCGGATCGTGCAGCGGTTCTATGCGGGCGTGGCAGCCGACCCGTACCTGCGGGCGATCTATCCCGAGGACGACCTGGGCCCGGCCGAGGAGCGGTTCCGGTCGTTCCTCATCCAGTACTGGGGCGGCCCCTCCACGTACTCCCAGCAGCGCGGCCACCCTCGGCTACGGATGCGGCACGCACCGTTCGCCGTGTCCCACCAGGCGCGCGAGCACTGGCTGCGGCACTTCCGGGCGGCCCTCGACTCCGTGGCGCTCCCACCAGACCAGGACGCGCAGTTCTGGGACTACGTCGAGCGGGCATCGCTGATGCTGGTCAACACCGATCCCGAGGCCGTGCGCGGGCTGCCGTTGTCGTGAGCGTGCTCAGTCGTCGCCGAGGCCGCCCAGCACCTCGCGCTCCTTGGGCCGGATCCGGCGGGGCAGCCCGTCCTCGAGGGTGACCGGGACCAGCACGGTCTGCGCGGCGACGTACATGATGGCGGCGCCACCGGTACGGTCGAGCACCTCGTAGTCAAGGGTGAACGAGGCCGCGCTGATCCGTGACACCCACATCTCGATGCGTACGGGGTCGGGGCGAAAGACCAGCGGCCGCTTGTAGTCGATGACCGCCCGGGCCACCACCACTCCCTCGACGAGCAGCCCGCCGGGGTCGGTGGTGTAGCGGTGGAACATGTCCACCCGCGCCTCTTGCAGGTATTCCAGCCAGGTGACGTTGTTGACGTGGCCATAGGCATCCATGTCGGCCCAGCGTGGCTTGAGATCGACGACGTGCCGGGCCACTCCCCCATCCTGCCCCGCTTCCCGGCAGGATGGGGGGGTGAGCATGGGCGAGGCAGTCATCGTTGCCGTCAACCGGAGCCCGATCGGGCGGGCGGGCAAGGGCTCGCTTACCGAGGTGCGCCCCGACGACCTGGCAGCAACCGTGGTCCGGGCGACGTTGGACCAGGTTCCCCAGCTCGATGCGGGACACATCGACGACCTGCTGCTCGGCTGCGGCCTCCCCGGCGGCGAGCAGGGCTACAACATGGCCCGGGTGGTCGCAACGATGCTCGGGCTCGACCAGCTCCCAGGCGCGACGATCACCCGCTACTGCTCCTCGAGCCTGCAGACGACCCGGATGGCCTTCCACGCGATCAAGGCCGGCGAGGGTGACGCCTTCATCTCGGCCGGCGTCGAGTGCGTGTCCCGGTTCGTCCATGGCAGCTCGGACGGCCTGCCGGGCACCAGGAACCCCGTGTTCGACCAGGCGCGGGAGCGTACGGCGCAGCGCGCCGCGGGCGGTGCCGTCACCTGGTCTGACCCGCGCGAGTCCGGCCAGGTCCCAGACATCTACGCCGCGATGGGCCAGACCGCCGAGAACGTCGCCCAGCTGCGGGGGCTCAGCCGCCGCGAGCTCGACGAATTCGGGGTACGCAGCCAGAACCTCACCGAGAAGGCCATCGCCGATGGCTTCTGGGAGCGCGAGATCGTGCCGGTCACCACCCCGTCGGGGGCGGTGGTGGCCACCGACGACGGGCCGCGTCCGGGCGTGACGTACGAGGCCGTCGCGCAGCTGAAGCCGGTGTTCCGTCCCGACGGTGTGGTGACGGCCGGCAACTGCTGCTCGCTCAACGACGGCGCAGCTGCGGTGATCGTCATGTCGGACGCCAAGGCCCGCGACCTCGGGGTCACCCCGCTGGCACGCATCGTGTCCACCGGGCTGACGGCGCTGTCACCCGAGATCATGGGCCTCGGCCCAGTCGGTGCCTCCCAGCAGGCGCTGACCCGGGCGGGCATGAGCATCGATGACATCGATCTGGTCGAGATCAACGAGGCGTTCGCTGCCCAGGTCGTTCCGTCATACCACGACCTGGGCATCGACCTCGATCGGCTCAACGTCAACGGTGGGTCGATCGCCGTCGGTCACCCGTTCGGCATGACCGGTGCCCGACTGCAGGCGACGATGATCAACTCCCTGTCGTGGCACGACAAGCAGACTGGGCTGATCGCGATGTGCGTAGGTGGTGGGCAGGGCATGGCCCTCGTGCTGGAGCGCTTGTCCTGACTGTGGACAGGTGCGCCCGAGCTGGTCAGGCTGCCTGGTGCACGGCCTGCACGGTCAGCGTGATGGTGACCAGGTCGCCGATCAGCAGCTTGTCGCCGTCGAGCGGCATGTTGAAGTCGATGCCGAAGTCCTTGCGGCTGATCTGACCCGTGGCCTCCAGGCCGATGCGCTCGTTGCCGTATGCGTCGGTGCCTACTCCGAGGAGCTCGACGGCCAGCTCGACCTCACGGGTCACTGCCTTGACGGTGAGGTCGCCGACTGCCACGTAGCCCTCGCCGTGCTCGTGCAGCGCCTTCGACCGGTACGTCATGGTCGGCTGCTGCTCGGCGTCGAAGAAGTCGCTGGAGCGCAGGTGGTCGTCGCGTTGCTTGGTGCCGGTATCGACGGATGCGAGCTGGATCGTGGCCTCGGCCGCCGACGACGTCAGATCGTCGCCAACGGTGACGGTGCCCTCAAACTGCGTGAACCTGCCGCGCACCTTGGTCATCAGGTGCCGCACGGTGAAGGCGATCTCGGTGTGCGCGGGGTCGACGACCCAGGTGCCGGTGACGAGACCGGGAAGGGCGGTGGCGGTGGTCATGCTGGCTCCTTGATTGGTTGAGTGTTCAACTGCTGACGCTACCACGAGAAGTTCAATCGTCAACTACTGGGCTACACTGGCGCGCATGACGAGCACCGGCACCGGCACCCGCTGGCTCACTGCTGGGCAGCAGCGGGTCTGGCGAACGTTCCTGCTGGGATCGACCCGACTGCTCGACCGGCTCGAGCGCGAGCTGCGCGAGCGCCACGGGCTGTCCTTGCCGGAGTACGAGATCCTGGTCCGGCTGTCGGAGTCGGCCGGACGCCAGCTGCGAATGGCCGAGCTGGCCGCCTCCGTGTCGCACTCACGCAGCCGCGTGACTCACACCGTGACCCGTTTGGAGGCGGCGGGGCTGGTGCGTCGGACCGTGTGTCCCACGGACCGCCGCGGCGTTGTCGCCGAGCTGACCGACGAGGGCTACATCCGCCTGGTCGAGGCCGCGCCCACGCATGTCGACGGCGTACGCGGACATCTCGTGGACCTCGTCGACGCCGATGACTTCGAGGCGGTTGGCCGGGTGTTCGCTGCCGCGGCGCAGCAGCTCGACCCGGGCTGCGCGGCAGCGCTGCCCCGTATCACTCGCGAGTGAGCCGGCGGTACGTCACGCGGTGCGGCCGTGCGGCCTCAGCGCCGAGCCGTCCGACCTTGTTGTCCTCGTAGTCGGCGAAGTTGCCCTCGTACCAGAACCACTGTGCGGGGTCGGCGTCGGTGCCCTCCCAGGCCAGGATGTGGGTGGACACCCGGTCGAGGAACCACCGGTCGTGCGATACCACGACAGCGCAGCCGGGAAACTCCAGCAGCGCATCCTCCAACGACTGCAGCGTCTCGACGTCGAGGTCGTTGGTCGGCTCGTCGAGCAGCAACAGGTTGCCGCCCATCTTGAGCGTCAGCGCCAGGTTGAGGCGGTTGCGCTCGCCGCCGGACAGCACCCCCGCCCGCTTCTGCTGGTCGGGACCCTTGAAACCGAACGACGCGACGTAGGCCCGGCTCGGCATCTCGTAACCGCCTACCTTGATGTGGTCGAGACCATCGGAGACCAGCTCCCACACGTTCTTGCCTGGATCGAGGCCCCCGCGCCCCTGGTCGACGTACGAGATGGAGACAGTGCCCCCGACGGTCAACGCACCCTCGTCGGGCTTCTCCTCCCCCACGATCATCCGAAACAGCGTCGACTTGCCGACGCCGTTGGGGCCGATGACCCCGACGATGCCCGCCTTGGGCAGGGTGAAGGTCAGGTCACCGATCAGAAGCCTGCCATCGAAACCCTTGTCGAGGTCGCGGGCCTCCAGGACGACATCACCCAGGCGGGGCCCGGCGGGGATGTTGATCTCCTCGAAGTCGAGCTTGCGCCCACGCTCGGCCGCCGCGGCCAGCTCGTCGTAGCGCTGCAGCCGGGCTCGGTTCTTTGCCTGGCGGGCCTTCGGGTTGGAGCGCACCCACTCCAGCTCGCGCTCCAGGATGCGTTGCCGCTTGGCGTCCTTGCGCCCCTCGACGACCAGACGCTGCTGCTTGGTCTCCAGGTAGGTCGAGTAGTTGCCTTCGTAAGGGAAGGTGCGGCCGCGGTCGAGCTCGAGGATCCACTGCGCCACGTTGTCGAGGAAGTAACGGTCGTGGGTGACGGCGAGCACCGCCCCGGGATAGGAGGCAAGGTGCTGCTCAAGCCACTGGACGCTCTCGGCGTCGAGGTGGTTCGTGGGCTCGTCGAGCAGCAGCAGGTCGGGCTGTTGCAGCAGCAGCTTGCACAGAGCTACGCGCCGCCGCTCACCGCCGCTGAGCTGATCGACGACGGTCCCGGGTGGCGGGCAGCGCAGCGCGTCCATCGCCTGCTCGAGCCGGGCGTCGAGGTCCCACGCACCCGCATGGTCGAGGGCGGTCTGGAGCTCGCCCATCTCGCCGAGCAGAGCGTCGTAGTCAGCCTCCGGCTCTGCCAGCTGCTCGGAGATCCGGTCGAAGCGCGCCTTGATGGCGAGGGTGCCGGCGACCGCCTCCTGGACGTTGTCCAGCACGGTGGCACCGTCGGTGAGCGGTGGCTCCTGCAGCAAGATCCCGACCGTCGAGCCGGCGTCTCGGGCGGCGTCGCCATTGCTGGGCTGCTCGAGTCCGGCCATCAGCTTGAGCAGCGTCGACTTGCCAGTGCCGTTGGGGCCGACAACGCCGATCTTGGCACCGTGCAGGAACGACAGCGTGACGTTGTCGAGGACGACCTTGTCCCCCAGCCGTTTGCGTACGTTTCGCAGCGTGAAGACGTAGTCAGCCATGATGATTGAGCCTAGGCGGTGACGCCAGCTCAGGCGGCACCGGGCTGCGGGTCCGCACGCTCAGTACGTCGGAACGCCGACGTGCCCCGGTTGAGGTCGTGGCCGATCGAGACCGCCTCGACGACCAGGCTGGTGCGATCCTCGCCGCTCTGCTCGTCGCGCCACCGGGTGGTCCGCAGCCGACCGTGCACGAACACCGGCTCGCCCTTGCGCACCGAGGTCTTGACATTGTGCGCGAGCCCGCGCCAGGCCTTGACCGTCAGCCAGACGGTCTCGTGGTCGCGCCAGGAGCCGGCAGACCGGTCGAACCACCCCGGTGTCGACCCGATCCGGAACCGAGCCAGCGCGCCGCTGCCGTTGCTGTCCCAGAAGTCCACGTCGGTGCCGACGTAACCCTGCACGGTGACCATCGCGTCGTACATGTTTCCTCCTTGCCCGCGGATTGCTCGGCCCACCCTGCACGTGACAGGCAGCAATGGGGGGCCGGTCCGCCCCGGCTGTGGACGCGGGCGGTCAAATGCCGCGGGC
>JACCWP010000022.1 GCA_013697585.1 Nocardioidaceae bacterium | reverse complement strand
TCCACGCCGACGACCACGCCATCCTTGCCGCCGAGTTCCCGCTGTACGACGCCCTGCACGCGTGGTGCGCGCCAGGGCGGGTAGTGCGTCGGGACTGATGTCGTGCATAAGATAAGCGGCCGTCCCTGGTCTGAGACTGCTTTGCCCTGCTCGGGATCTCGCAACTGGTCGCGGCCGACGATGGGGATCCGCAGGACGCTGAAACGCGGGTCCGAGCCCGCTCGGGCACGCCACCTACGCGCTTGCCCGCTGAGTGACCAACCTTGGCCGCTCGTAGGGCGCGGGTGCGCGCCGCTCAGCAGTCGGCGTAAGAGCTCCGGCAACTATTGCCCGTCGGAGTGGGCATGGCGCCCCTTCACTCGTCGGCCTCGGCCTCTTCATCGGCCGCGTTGCCCCATGCCTTCTTCTCCCAGTGGGAAGATCCACTGAGCCGCCAGTCTCTGCTGGCTGTGCTCCGTTCGGCGATGGAGCCACGAGACATCGGGAGCTCTGCTCCGCGAGTCCGTCGCTCGCTCTGTGCGGTCGCCGTTGGCGCTGGCGCAGTCGCCGTTGGCTCGAGCGCGCTCGATCATGGCCGGATGGAGGTCGATAGCGGTCACGTCGACGCCGTGCCGGCGAGCTAGTCGGTATCGACAAATGGGCCGGCCCGCAACCCACCTCGTCGGCAGCGACGGACCGATAGAGCGAGCCGAGCACGACCCGACTCAACGCGTCGTAGGCGACGGCATCGGCGATGAGGATCCCGCCCGGCACCCTTCGCTCGGTCGCGGCTAGCGCACCGATCGCTTTCATTATGCCGATCTGCGGGATCTGATAGGTGAACAGGCCATTGAGCATGTTGGAACACGCTGATGCCAGCGGGATAGGTGAGGCCGACGGCCAGCCTACGCTGTGTGTCCTTCGGATTGAACCGGGCACGCAGGTCGCCCGATGTTCAGGAGCCGGCGGCTCCCCTGCCGGCACCTCGTCACGGTTAGAATCTTGCCCGTCAGATGCTTGATCGCCAAGCGAGCAAGCGCTTGGCTGGTCGGGGCGAGAGGACTCGAACCGACCTTAGGTCACAGTGGTCGCTGATCGCCGTCGACCTCGCGGATACGTCGGAATGATATCGCGATCAGCATCAGAGCGCGTAGCCCGTTGGTCAATCTCCAGTTCAGCGGAGGAGGTCCCGTGCTCAGAACGGGACCAAACGCCCGTCATCGGCGTTCCAGACGTCCCTGTCAAGCAAGTTTGGCCGACGTCCGTTACGCGTGCGTTCCTTCCCAGGGACATAGACAACTGTGCAATCACCGGCCAGCTCCTTGCGATCACGGGGACTACGCCAGCCTCGTCGTGTCGATGGAGCTCGGCCGCGCCTAGTGACTTTGATGTGGCCCCGATACGCGCCTCAATCGCCGATGGGCCCCACTCTGGACCGCTCGTGGATTGGACCTTGACACCTAACTGGTACGTACCAGATACTGCCCGTCCATGGGTCATCCTGCGCTCGAGGGCGCCCCCGGCCAGCCACTGTACTCGCGCTTCGAGGAGCTCGTACGCGAGCGCATTGAGTCCGGGGAATGGTCACCTGGCACGCTGATTCCTTCGGAGCGGGAGCTCAGCGCCGAGTTCGGTCTCAGCCGGGCGACCACCCGAAAGGCGCTCGACCGATTGGTGACAGAAGGCGTGCTCCGCAAGGAGCCGCGTCGCGGCACCTACGTCGCCGAGCCCAAGACGGTCTTCGAGGCTCTCACCCTGCGCGGATTCAGCGCCCAGGCGCTCGAGGCAGGTGCCTCTCCGGCCAGCCGTCTTCTTCGATTTGAGCGAGTTGTCCCGTCGACCCAGGTGGCTGCTCGCCTCGAGGTCCCGACATCGCAACTCGTGTATCTGATCGAGAGGTTGCGAACCGTCGACGGGACGCCGGTGGCGCTCCACCAGAGCTACGTACCGATGCATCTCGCGCCGGAGCTCCAGCAGGAGGACCTGGAGAAGCGGTCGCTGTACGAAGTGCTTGCATCGCGGTACCGGCTCGGCGTGGGCCACGCGCAGGAGACGCTCGAGTCGTCGCTCGCGACCGAGTACGAGGCCGTGGTTCTCGGCGTGCAACCGGGCGCGCCGATGCTGCTGCTCAATATCCGGTTGTCGAGTGCCGACAACCGGCCGCTGGAGGTCGTGAAGGTCGCCTTCCGAGGGGACCGCGTCTCGCTGCGCCAGGAGATTTAGCCCGGAGGGGGCACTGGAGGAATATAGGTGGAGTTCAACCTCGGCATCGCCAATCTCATCGGCTTGCTGATCATCGTCGGGGGAATCGTCCTGCTCGTCGTCGCCGGACGGCGCCTGTCAAACCGCTAAGCCGCGCGCACGAAGGAGGGTTACTGACGTGTTCATGGACCAGGTAAATGCCATCGTCGAGGCGCTCGGCCTCGAGTTGATGAACGTGATCGGGGCGATCGTGTTCATCCTCGCGACTCTCGTGTTCGTCATGGAGCTTGCGGGCTTCAGACCGCATCTGTCCGCCCCGTTTGTCAGGCGCCACACTACGAAGTGGGACGCCATGGCGCTGATCAAGGTCGCGATCGTCGCCGCTCTGTTCGGTGGTGGCCTTGCGATCTTCGCGGGCGTCGTCTTCGTCCCGGGAATCGCATACCTGCGACCGGCGCAGGCGTTCACGACCGTGTTCGGGATCCTGTTTGGGCTTCCCGGCGCCCTTGGGTCCGCGGTCGGCAACTTCATCGGCGACATCTTTGCCGGGACCCTGACGCTCGGCTCCGTGGCCGGCTTCATCGGCAACTTCATGAGTGCCTACGTGCCGTATCGAATCGTCTACAAGGCTCGTCACGCCGACCTCAGCTCTATGGGTGATGTTGTTCGCTACGTGGGCGCCGTAGTGGCCGGGGCATTCGTCATCGCCTTCTACATCCCGTGGTGGCTGGCCGTCCTGGGCATCATCCCGGCGGTGGTGGCCTGGACCGGCGTGTTCGGCAACATCTGGCTGAATGGCCTGATCACCCCGTGGGTGCTTGGCTTTATCCTCCTGAAGGTCCTCTACCCGTATGTGAAGCGCTGGAACATGTATTGGGCCGATTCGGAGAACGCAGATGCTGATCTGAGAGACGATGATCTCGAGTCGACGCCGCAGGCCCGCAGCACGTACGCCGAGTCTTGAATCTGGTCGAGATGCGGAACGTCGACTTCCGCTATCCGGGGAGCTCAACGTCCGCTCTCGACGGGGTCTCTCTCACCATCGCGGATGGTGAGGTTGTCGGTCTTGCCG
>JACCWP010000021.1 GCA_013697585.1 Nocardioidaceae bacterium | reverse complement strand
CGGCTTCAGATGGTCCTCGTCCGCGTCGGGCGATTCGATCGCGTCGTCGCTCATGCGCTCTTGACCTCCCACCAATCGCCGTCAGCATGGCAGTCGACGCCGGCAAAGAGGTCCGGGTAGCGGTCGCCCGCTTCCGAGTGAATCGGCACGACACGCGACGGGCGGATCGCGCCGACGAGACGACGCAGGTCCTTCATCGACGCATGGCCTGATGTGTGCACCTGGGGCATCGGGATCTCGTGCTGGGCGAGCAACGATGCGAGCGCTAGGCCCGACTGTTGCCTGAGGTAGCCGTCCCAGAGCGACCAGACGGCCGTGCCGGCACTTGTTAGGGCGCCTCCGCGAATGAGCTCACGTGCCGTTGATGACGGCACGTGGAACATGAACCTCTCTGGGTGGGCCGCCACCTCTTCGAGGAACACTCGGTGCGGCCGGATCCGCTCGACCCTGTCGAACTCACGACTCTGCTTCACCAGGACGCGCTGACGATTCGGCACGTAGACCCGCAGTGCGTCGAACCCAGGCTGAGGAATGGTCGCTCGCGTGGCCGCGGCCACGGTCGCCCCGTACAGGTCGATGACGAGCTTTCGGCCGCTGCGCTTCGCGGCGCGGTACACAGTCACGAGACGATCCAGATTCTGCGCAGAGCCGAACACGGCCACCGTTCCGACGGTGGATGCGCACAACTCAACGAATCGGTCCTCGAGCTCGTCTTCCCGTTCGAGGTCGGCGTCATCGTGGCCTGGATCACGGCGGATGTGCGTGCCCTCCATCAGCAACGCGTCGACATCGCTCGGCGGCTCGTCGAGCAGCTCTTCGAACATGGCTGCCTTCCGGCCATGGCCGCGAATATCGCCCGTGTAAAAGAGGCGACGGCCGTCGGCCTCGATCAGCAGTGAATACGCATCGAACGCCGAGTGGTCGTTCAGGAAGGGTGTGATCCGGAAGCCGCCCATCGCGAACGGCCGGCGATGCTCGAGGTGTGCGGCAGCGCGGATCCGGCCAGAGATCGGGGAGAAGTACGACGCGGCCTCGAGCAGCGCTGCGGCCTCCCGTCCCACGAATACCGGCACGTCGTCTCGGACCTGGCGCAGCAGCCCGTAGTGGTCGAGATGAGGATGCGAAATGACGACTCCGAGCAGCGACGCGTCGGCATCGACGAAGCCCGAGACCTCCGGCGTGGCGACCTCCTCGTCCCAGCCAGCCCACAGCGGCCTTCCGACGTCGACCACGATCCGCTCGCCTGCGTCGTTCGCCAGCTCTATGCAGCTCCCGCCGATCTCCTGCGTACCCCGATGAATCCGTACCCGCATACCTTCTCCAAAGTCTCCGACACCATTATGCAGAAGGGGTATGACAGTGACCGAGCCCTCCTCCTCAGTCGGTCATGGGACCACAGCCTGGCTCGGTGATGCGGCGTTCTCCACCGTGCAGGCCACGCACAGGTCGTCCGCCGGGTTCCACTGGAGTCCGTCCCTGAATGGGCAGGGAACGTCCGATCGTCAGCCCACCCCCGAGCCGCGGTCCCGAGCCATTACGCTCTGCCAACCCGCACCGACCGGCGTCCCAGAACGAGCGGCGCGTCGACCAGATTGAGGTGCCACCAACCGCCGGGACTCGGTCGCGCCCAGACGAGGTTGTCCCAGCGACTGCTCGCGATCCGAGCAGTTGAAAGGGTCCTTGACACGGTGGAGCTCGGGATGGCTAGCTCACAGTCGCGCCGTCACGTTCGAACCAGGAGTCGCCTCATGATGCAGTCCCAGCTCTTCTCCGGCGACTCGGTCCTCCAGGCAGTGGCCGACGACCTCGACCGGATCTCCCGCCATCGTCACACGCCAAGCGAGAGCGTGCGACGGATCCAGCAGGCGTTGCTCACGTGGCGTCCCGATGTGCTTCCGGTGAACGGAACCGACGGGGTGTACGGCGACGAGACTGCCGGAGCTGTGGTGCAGTTTAAGGTCGACGAGCTCGCAGTGCCGGCAGCCGAGGCGTTCGACGACGTCGGACCTCGCACCGTGATCCGGCTCGACGAGATCCAAGCGGCCGCCGAAGCGTCGGCGCCTCCGCCCGACCCACCGCCGACGGCGGGCCCCCGCTACGGCAAGCATCGCGGCATCGTGGTCGATGACCAGGATCCGTTGATGCTCGGCCGGATCGTGGTGAGCGTCCCCTCCGTCGCACCCGGACAGCTCGGCTGGGCGATGCCGTGCGCGCCGGTAGCCGGGCCGGGGTCCGGCGTGTTCGTGGTCGCTACGCGAGGATCAAACGTGTGGATCGAGTTCGAGGAGGGTGATGTGAGCCGGCCGATCTGGACCGGCGGGTTCTGGTCGGCCGGCGAGGTGCCGCTTTCGGCCGGTCCCGGCGGTGGGCTGACGATCGCCGCTCCGACCGGCGAGCGAATTGTCGTCGACCACACGGGCATCCGCATCGACAACGGCAAGGGCGCCATAATCGAGCTCGTAGGGCCGGTCACCTCGATCAACAGCGGCGCACTCGACGTGACGTGACCGAGATGTCGTCACCGGTGGTCCATCAACTCGCCGTCGTGCATTGCCAGCACGGCGGCCACGCACAACCCGTGCAGGTGAGCAGCCGCGTGCTGGTCGAGGGCAAGCCGGTGGTCCTCCTCGACGCCCCGTGGACCGTACAGGGTTGCGCGCTCCCTGCACCGGACACCTGCACGTCGGCGCGCTTCGTCAGTTCCTCGACTCGGGTCCACGTGACTGGACGCCCCGTGGTGCTTGCCGACAGCGCGTCGATCTCCATACCGAACGGGGCCACCGTCGCCGTGATGACGACCCAGCAACGGGTCGTCGCGTCCTGAGCGAGGATGCCCGCAGCCTGCGCACCACCACTGTGACAGAAGATCTCAGGTGTCGTGTTCGCATGACCGCGGCAAAGCGCCCGCGCCCCACGCTCCACGACCCAGGAACCGGAAGGCCGCCCAGACGGTCGCCTCCCCGGCGAGCGTCCCAGAACGCGCGGCGCGAGCAACCCGATCGAGATGCCACCAAACGCCGGCAGTAGGGCACTACCGAATGCCATCGAACGTTCTTCGGTGCGCGACGCTCCGTCGGCGGCCGCCACGAGCTGGCTTCCGGCAGTCGAGACGCAATCCGCCCATCGCTCGTGTGACGGCCACGCCGAACGCCGAATACGGTGCGCTTGCAACTGTGAGCAGCCGCGGCGCCAAGACCCCGAGTAGCGCGCCGCCGAGCCGGCGATCGGGGACGCTCCAATTCGCCCAGAGGGCGAGCGTTATGAGGCACCCGGTAAGGGCCGAAGTGCAGCGCGAAGCTGCGTGCGCGAGAGGGGACTCTGCATGCGGAGCGTGCGGTCGGTTGTGCTCGCTTCGAGTAGTTGGTCTGGTTCAACTTGCGCCAGCAGCCGCCGTGGGAACTTCGTCGATCGGTTTGTGTCCGGTAGCTCACCAGCGGTTCCGCCGACTCGCACCCGGGGACATTCACGTCACGGCAGTTTGCGCGGGCACAGCGTCGAGTGGAGCGGTCGCAGGTCCGTCGATGACCTGGCCGTCGAGTGCGAAGCGAGACCCGTGGCAGGGGCAGTCCCAGGTCCGTTCTGCGTTGTTGAAATGGACCACGCAGCCGAGGTGCGTGCAGCGGGCGCTGACCGCCGTGACGATGCCGTCGGCGGCACGGAACGCTGCAACCGCGTGGCCATCGACCTTGACGACGGCACCTTCACCCGGCGCGAGATCCTGGACGTGGTCGGCGGTCAACATCGCGACGCGATCGCCGACGATCGACTTGATCGTGTGACCGACCTGCGACAGCACGGTGCCGACGGAGCCGGGAACGTCGATGCGAATGGGATCGAACAGCTCCCGCCACGGGTTGTCGTTGCCCAAGATCGCGTCCGAGATGACGGTCGCCGCGACGGTGCCGTTCGTCATCCCCCACTTGGCATAACCCGTCGCGACGAAGGTCCGCGGTGAGCCCTTGGTGATCGGCCCGATGAACGGCAGGCCATCTGCGGGCACGTAGTCCTGCGCCGACCACCTCCACTCCGCCGTCATCCCGAACCGATCGCTCGCGAACTGCTCGAGATCGTCGTACTGCTGCTGGGCGTTCTCGTCGCGACCTGTCGGGTGGCCGCCACCGCCGACGATCAGCACGCTCCCGTCGGAGTCGGTGTGGGGACGGATCGATCTCGTCGGCGAGTCGATGCTGATGTACATCCCCTCGGGAGGCCGTTCGAAGCGGGAGGCGACGACGTACGACCGGGTCGCCTCCGTCCGTGCGAAGAAGGCGCCGCGGTCGAGGAACGGGAGCTGCGTCGCGAGCACGACGGCGCCGGCGCGGATCGTCCCTCGCTCGGTCGTCACGACGCACTCCCCGCCCTTGTCGTCGTCGTCGACCCCGGTGGCGCGGGTCTGCTCGACCAGGGCGCCACCACGGAGGGCGATCGCTTCGGCCAACGCGAGGCAATAGCGGCGCGGATGGAACAGCAGCTGGTCGTCGAACCGGATCGCGCCGACGGCGGCCCACGGCAAGCCGATGTCGCCATGCGCCTCGTGCGCCGGGAGCCCGCATTCGCGCGCCACTCGCAGCTCCTCGGCGAGGTCGTCCAGCCGTGCGCCGTCCTCCGTGTAGACGTAGGCGCTGTTGCGGGTGACGTTGCAGTCGATCGACTCGGTCGACGCGATGCCGGCGATCCGCTCGATCGCCGCCTGCTGAGCCTGCCCGTACAGCGTGGCCCGTTCCACACCGTGATGCTTGGCCAACCTGGCGTAGACGAGACTGTGCTGGCTCGTCACCTTGCCCGTTGTGAACCCGGTCGTGCCGGCACAGATGCTGCCCGCCTCCACGACCATCACGCGCGCGCCCGCCGACGCGAGCATGTACGCGGTCGTCAACCCGGTGATGCCCGCTCCGATCACAGCAACGTCCGTGCGCGCGTCGCCGCGAAGAGGTTCGAACGCACGAGCCGGGGCCGACTCCATCCAGAACGAACTGGTCGATGATGACGAAGGTTCCATCGCGCCCGACTACCCGGTTCGCACGCGATTCAACCTCGCGACGCACCACTCAGACGAGATCGTGCACGCGGACGGGCACCTGACCACGTGAGGAAGGGAACCCGATTCGCAGGTCGTCGCGGAGGACCATTTCCAGTCCGCCACATGCTCAGCCCGACATTCGTTCGCCGACGCGTCGGCGCTGCGCGGTTCGCCCACGCTCGGGCGGGGTAGGACCCGGGTACGAGACACGGAGGACGCGATGCTCAGCACAGCAATCTACGCCGGGGCGATCAGCAAGATCTTTTGGTTCCTCGTCATCCTTGTGATCCTCGCGATCGTCGGCGTCGTCTCACTCGTGAGACGGGCTGCGGGTCGACGATAGGAGGCGATCGTGTTCAGGGTCCTGTCACCGATCAACAAGGGGTGTCCGAGACGCGGCGATCCAGTCATGTAGTCGTGAAGCCCGGCCCTCGAAGCCCTGAACCTCGATCCCACCGATGGCTGGGTGTGAGGTGATGCGCGTATCCGCGTGAGAGGTCTCCTGGGCTGGGACGATGTACGTCTCGTACGCTGCGAAGGCAAGACCGATCGCGAGATCCGACGCTGCCTCAAGCGCTACATAGCACGCCGCGTCTGGCGACTCCTCGAGCACCCACCGACGGCAGAAATCACCACTTGACAGACATAGAAGAATCGGTCGGCCGCTCGCATACGTATCCGGATGGGTTTGCTCTGGCAGATGGCTGTTGTGGACTTCTTGACGCTGTTGACCGCCCACCACGCAATCACCGGATTGCTCAGCCGCCGGGTTCAGATTGCCGAATCTCCTCATGCTTGGGCCTGGCGGGCGATCGGTGAGAATCAGTCGACAATGTAACCATGGTTGCAGTAGGTTGTTGTCGTGGCTGAGCGGTTGAAGTGGGTGTTCTTGGCGTATCGGCTGCCGCGTGAGCCGTCGACTCCCCGGATTGCGTTGTGGCGCAAGCTTCGTCGTCTGGGGGTTGTTCAGGTTCTGGACAACTTGGTGGCGCTCCCGCTGGATGCGCGGACCCGTGAACAGCTCGAGTGGCTTGCCGATGAGGTCGTGGATGCGGGCGGCGC
>JACCWP010000016.1 GCA_013697585.1 Nocardioidaceae bacterium | reverse complement strand
GGCAGCGGCCGCAGATGCCGCGCCCGCCGCACACCGAGTCGAGGTCGACGCCCAGCGCGCGCGCCGCGTCGAGCACGGTCGTGCCCGGGGCGACCGAGCCGCGGCGGCCGGACGGGGTGAAGCGGATGTCGAGCAGGTCAGCCACCGGCAGCCGCCCGCCGCCGGCTCGTGTCACGCCGACCACGTCCAGCACCCTCGGTGCCGACCGCCGGCCGGTTGTGCCGGATCCAGCTGGCGCAGTGGGGGTCGTTGCCGGCGAGCACGTCGGCCGCCCTGATCGCCTGCGTGATCTCGGCTTCGAGCGGGTTGGTGATGGCCGAGGTGAGCCCGGCGCCGATCGACATGGTGAGGAAGGCCGCGTTGATGCTGACCCGGTTGGGGAGGCCGAAGCTGATGTTGGACGCCCCGCAGGTCGAGTTGACGCCCAGCTCGGTGCTGAGCCGTCGGACCAGCGACATGACCTGCCGGCCCGCCTGGCCGATCGCCCCGATGGGCATCACCAGCGGGTCGACGACGATGTCGCAGCGGTCGATGCCGTGGTCGGCGGCGCGCTCGACGATCCGGCGGGCCAACGCGAACCGCACGTCGGGGTCCTCGGAGATGCCGTTCTCGTCGTTGGTGATGGCCACCACGGCCGCCCCGTGCTTGGCGACCAGGGGGAGCACGGCTGCCAGCTGCTGCTCCTCGGCCGTCACCGAGTTGACCAGCGCCTTGCCGTCGTAGGTCGCGAGCCCGGCCTCCAGCGCGGCGACGATGGACGAGTCGATCGACAGCGGCACGTCGACGACCGACTGCACCTGCCGAATGGCCTCGGCCAGGATGGCGGGCTCGTCGGCGAGCGGAATGCCGGCGTTGACGTCGAGCACGGTCGCGCCCGCCGCGACCTGCGCCAGCGCGTCCGTGCGGACCCTGCCGTAGTCGCCCGCGGCCATCTGGGCGGCCAGCATGCTGCGGCCGGTCGGGTTGATCCGCTCGCCGATGACGACGAACGGTCGGTCCGGCCCGAGCACGACCTCTCGGGTCGCCGAGCTGACGACGGTGTGGGTCACGGGGTGCCAGCGGGAGCGTTGTTGACCAGCTCGGTCAAGGCGGACGAGGGGTAGCGGGCGTCGAGAGCCGCGAGCTCGGCGTCGACCTCGGCCGCCAGATCGGCGCCGCACGGTCGCGTACGCCGGTCCCACTGAAGCAGGTAGTCGTCCGAGCCGATTAAACCGGCGCGCATCGCGGCCCGGTCCACGGCCTGGGCGAACCGGGGCGGGAGCTCGGCGCGCACGGATTCGGTGCCGTGCTGCGCCACCACCTGGGTCGGGATGTCGCGCCACCAGATGACCGACAGGCGAGGCTCGGCCGGTCCCCTGGCCCGCCGCCCCAGGACCGGTCCGCTCACCCGGTGACCGCCGCGAGCGGTCGGCGGCCGATCGAGACCAGCACTGGTTCGACGTCGCCGGTGCCGACCGGGTGGTGCTCGAAGCGCAGCCCCAGCCGGTCGGCCGCCTGCTCGGCCTCGGCCAGCAGCCGGGGAGTGGGGAACTGCGAGAGATAGACCAGCCGGGTGTAGTTGCCGAAGTAGTCGTCGAGCAGCTGGGGCCAGCGGTCGAGGCCGAGGCCTCGCCACACCAGCCGGTCGAAGGTTCGGACCAGGAAGTCGGTGACGTAGAAGGTCGTGGGCTCGGCGTCGTGCAGGCGCTCGAACGCGGCGGAGCCGGTGAAGAACTCGTAGCAGTGCGAGCCCGGCAGCCGCTGCGCACCGTGCCGCTCCAGCACGGCGTCGAGCCGCCCACCGGTGCCGCAGTCGCCGTAGCCCACCAGCACCTGGTCATAGCGACCCCGTGCGGCGACGAGCCTTTCCTCGACCGCGGCCGGGATCAGCTGCGGGGTGTTGTGCAGGCCGGCGGGGAGGTACTGCAGGTGCAGATGCTCGAGTCCGTTCAAGGCCACCACGGTCGCGAGCTCGCGAGCCAGTGCTCCGCAGGCGAGCACGAGCACTCCGCCGGGCAGCGCCTCCGAGCCTGGCGCCTCAGCCGGCGCGGGCGAGCTCACGTCGGGCCTCCATCAGCTCTTGGGCGGTCTCGGCGGCCACGGCCGCGTCGCGGCAGTAGGCGTCGGCCCCGATCGCCCGACTGAACTCCTCGTTCAGCGGGGCTCCCCCGACCAGGACGATGTAGTGCTCGCGCAGCCCGCGCGCGGTGAGCTCGTCGATGACCACCTTCATGTAGGGCATCGTCGTGGTGAGCAGCGCCGACATGCCCAGGATGTCGGGCTGGTGCTCGGACAGCGCGTCGATGTAGGCCTGCACGTCGATGTTGATGCCGAGGTCGACGACCTCGAAGCCGGCACCTTCCAGCATCATCGCGACGAGGTTCTTGCCGATGTCGTGGATGTCGCCCTTGACCGTGCCGAGCACGACCTTGCCCACGCGCGGCGCGCCGGTCAGGGCTAGCAGCGGGCGCAACAGTGCCATGCCTGCCTTCATCGAGTTGGCGGCCAGCAGCACTTCGGGGACGAACAGGATGCCGTCACGGAAGTCGACGCCGACGATCCGCATCCCCTCGACGAGCGCCTCGCCCAGCACCCGCTGGGCGCTCCAGCCACGATCCAGCAGGAGCTGGGTGCCGAGGGCGACTTCGTCGGCGAGCCCGTCGTAGAGGTCGTCGTGCATCTGCTGTACCAGCTCGTCGTCGGGCAGCGCCGACAGATCGAGCGGTGCGTCGCTCACGGGTACTCCTTGGTTGGCTGGCTCCCTCAGCCAGCGTTCCACGATACGGTAACGTGCTGCCTGATGGGAAACGGTAACCTCTGCGGGAGCCGCTTGTCGAGTGACATGCCGATGCGGGGGCCGATCGGTGGACGACGGTCGGCGGCGGCCTCAGCCGTTGACCGAGAACGAGCTGTCGGGGTTGATCGCCCGGTTCCGGGAGAACGACCCGAGATCCAGCTCGAGGCCGGTGTACCGGCCCTTGACCACCAGCGGGTCGGCGTCGTGGTCGTGCCCGCCCTCCACCGCTTCGATCAGCTCGGCCATGCAGTGACCGGCCACCCCGGCGTTCTTGAACTGGTTGCCAGAGGTCCCGATCGCGACGTAGAAGCCGTCGAGGTCGGTGCGGTCGTAGATCGGGATCCAGTCATCGGCGACGTCATAGAGATCCACGACACCACGTCGTTCGTTCGGCACGCCGAGGTCGGGAATCCGCCGGGCCAGGCGGAGCACCTGCGCCTCCCACTGGGACGGGGTGATCGTACGGTCGAAGTCATCGGGGTCGTCGACCCAGTCGCGGGTATCGCACTCGGGGTCCTCCGACCCCACCAGAATGCTGTTGCCGACCTCTGGCCGGAAGTACACACCCGTGTCGCCGTCAGAGACGTGGCAGCCGGTGTGCTCGAAGTCGAGTGCGGGGGTCGCTGCGACGTGGTGCACCTCATGGCGCAGCGGCCGAGTGCCGATCTTCATCGTGCCCTCCAGCCCGGCCAGCGAGTTGATCACGGCCGAGTGCGGACCGGCGACGTTGACCACGACCGGCGCCGAGACCGTGGAACCATCGTCGAGGGTGAGCCCGGTGACCCGACCGTTGGACCGAACGACCGCCACCACCTTGGTCGAGAAGCGGAACCGCGCCCCCTTGGCCTCGGCAGCGCGCTGCAGGTTGTGGCTGGCCAGCTGCGGGTCGCTGACGTATCCGGACTCGGAGGTCCAGATGGCGCCGGGCAACGGCTGGCTCGGCTCAGCCCAGAACGCTTCGTCGTCGACCCGTTTGGGGGGCCCCATCATCCGGGGGTCCAACGCCGGCATTCGCGTCCTGAGCTGGTCGGCATCCCAGTCCTCGTAGGGGATCCCCATCTCGTCGAAGAGCGGCTTGACCTTGAGGTGGTGGCCGCCCGGCTGCTTGAGCAGCAGCGTGCCGCACTGCACCAGGCTGGCGAGGCCGCGTTCGTCGGTCGTCTGCAGGTACGCCGGCCAGTCGGTCCAGTAGTGCAGCCCTTCCCATGCCATCGCCACACCGTTGTACGTGGAGTAGGTGAACCGGACGATCGCACAGGAGGCGCTGGTCGACCCGAAACCGGCGGCCGGCAGCGCGTCCAGGCTCAGCGTCCGCCAGCCCCGGCTGGCCATCTCGTAGGCGGCGGCGGCCCCGATCACGCCAGCGCCGATGATCACGACGTCCGGGTCTTGCTGAGACATTCTTCGACCTCCACGTGGCCCCGCCGATGGCTCTCGTACGCGAGAACCTTCCGACCCATTGTCCCGGATGGCGGTAACGTACGCAGCCTGATGCAGGGGGTCCAGTCCAGTGCGGCGAGCAGGCTACCGTCGCGCAGTGCCGGCCCGAGAGCGGGACGAGATCGTGCACCGCCGCGGGCGGGGTGAAGGCGGACTCTTGATCAGACGACCTGCCCGGTACTCGGCGCTCGGACTGCTTGCGCGCGGGCTGACGGGCCGCCCGTGGCCGCGGTTGTGGGCCCAGCACGAGCTGCGCCGGTCCTACGACGTGGTGATCGTCGGAGGCGGCGTCCATGGGTTGGCGTGCGCGTACTACCTGGCCAAGGAGCACGGCATCACCAATGTGGCGGTGGTGGACAAGGGCTGGCTGGGCGGCGGTGGCTCGGGCCGGAACACCGCGATCCTGCGCTCCAACTACCTGACCCCCGAGGGCATCCGGTTCTACGACCGGTCGCTGCAGCTGTACCGCGCGATGTCTGGCGAGCTCAACTTCAACGTGATGTTCTCGCAGCGCGGGCACCTGACCCTGGCGCACTCCGACGCCGCGCTGCGGACGATGCGCTGGCGGGCGGAGGTCAACGTGCTGCAGGGCGTCAGCTCCTGTGTTGTCGACGCTGATCAGGTCAAGGCGCTGGTGCCCAGCCTGGACGTGTCGCCGCACACCGCGCACCCCATCGTGGGTGCCCTGTATCACCCCCCTGGCGGGACCATCCGCCACGACGCCGTGGTCTGGGGCTACGGGAGAGCGGCCGCCGCGCTGGGCGTGGAGCTGCACCAGCAGACCGAGGTGGGCGACATCGTCGTCGAGGGTGGCGACGGGCCGGGCGGCAAGGGGCCGGGTGGCCGCGTCACCGGCGTACGGACCAGCCGGGGCGACATCAGCGCACCGGTGGTGGTCAACTGCGCCGCAGGGTGGGCTTCCACCGTCGCCGAGCTGGCGGGCGTCACGCTGCCGATCACGACGACCCCGCTGCAGGCGGCGGTGACCGAGCCGGTGAAGGTGTTCCTTCCGGCTGTCGTGGTGTCCGGTTCCTTGCACGTCTACGTCAGCCAGACCGACCGTGGCGAGCTGGTCTTCGGCGCAGCCGTCGATCCGGTCGCGACCTACTCGACGCGAGGCTCGCTCGAGTTCGTCGAAGGACTGGCCAGCAACATCGTGCAGCTGATGCCCGGTGTCGCGCGACTACGTCTGCTGCGGCAATGGGCAGGCTTGTGCGACATGACACCGGACTACTCGCCGGTGATGGGCGTCACCTCCGTCGATGGCTTCTTCGTCGACGTGGGCTGGGGAACGTACGGCTTCAAGGCCGGGCCGGTCTCTGGCGAGCAGATGGCTGCCTGCATCGCCACCGGCCGGACACCTGCACTGATCGCGCCCTTCGACCTCGCCCGGTTCACGGAGGATCGGCTGGTCGGCGAGAAGGGCGCCGCGGCGGTGGGGCACTGATGCTGCTGGTCGTCTGCCCGCATTGCGGCCCACGCGACGCCGGGGACTTCCACTACCTCGGTGCGACCAGCCCGCGTCCCGATCCCGCTACCGTCACCGAGCAAGCGTGGCGGACCTACCTGCACCTGCGTGCCAACGTGGGTGGCTGGCAGCACGAGACCTGGTACTGCCGAGCCTGCCGCCAGCACGTGGTGCTCGAGCGCAACACCCTCACCAACGAGTTCCGCGACCCGCCCGTCGACCCGCTGGGCGGTGTCCGATGACGACCCGGCGGTTGCCCGGTGCCGGTGCCGAGCTGAACCGGGACGAGCCGTTCACCTTCTGCTGGAACGGGGCACCGGTTGCCGGGTTCAGCGGCGACACGGTGGTGTCCGCCTTGCTGGCTGGTGGGCACGACGTGATCTCTCGCTCGATGAAGTACCACCGGCCCCGCGGGGTGCTGACCGCCGACTACTGGGATCCCAACTGCATGGTTCAGGTTGGGTCGGAGCCGAACGTGCGCGGGGCGCACCGGCTGGCCGCGCCGGCGATGGACGTGCGGGCGCAGAACGTCTGGCCGTCGCTGCGCCACGACGTCAAGGCGGCGAACGCCTTGGTCGGCCGCTTCCTGACCGCCGGCTTCTACTACAAGACGTTCATGCAGCCGCGCGCGCTGTGGCCGGCGTACGAGCACGTGCTGGCCACGTTCGCCCCTGGCGGGAGCGTTGACCTCGACGCCGAGCCGCCGCGCTGCGACATCCGCTTCGCGCACCCCGACGTGCTCGTCGCCGGTGGCGGGCCCGCCGGCATGGCTGCCGCACTGGCGGCGTCGCGGGCCGGCGCCGACGTGCTGCTGGTCGACCACGGTCACAGGCTCGGTGGTCACCTTCGGTGGGGCAGCGGCGACGACCGGGCCCGGGCGGCGCAGCTGGCGGCGGCTGTCCGCGCCGCCGGTGTGGAGGTGTTGACCGACGCCACCGTGCTGGGTCGCTACGACGGCAGCTGGGTGGGTATCAACCAGCGCACGGCTTCCGGGGTGTGGGAGCGGCTGGTCAAGGCCCGGGCGAAGTGCCTGGTCGTGGCACCCGGGCTGATCGAGAGGCCGTACGTGTTCGCCGGCAACGACCACGTCGGCGTGATGCTCTCCGGTGCAGTGCGCCGGCTGCTGAACATGTACGGCGTCGTGCCGGGTGAGCGTGCGGTCGTGTTCAGCGCCAACCCCGACGGCGCCGCCGCCGCGCGTGACCTGCGATCGGCGGGGGTGGAGGTGACGGTGGTCGATGCCAGCACCGGCGTGCGACTCGAACGGGTCGAGGGATCCCGACGCCGAGCACAGGCTGCGGTGCTGTCTGACGGACGCCGCCTGGATGCCGACCTGATCGTTACCGCGATCGGTTGGACGGCGCCGACGACGCTGACGAACATGGCGGGCGACCGCCCGGTCTATGACGAGGTCTCCGCGCGCTTCTTCCCCGACCGGCTTCCCCCCGACGTCCTGGTTGCCGGGGGCCTTGCCGGTGACGGCTCGGTCGACGAGCTGGTCGCGCACGCTCACGCAACCGGCGCAATGGCCGCTCGGCGAGGGCTGACCGTCCGCGCGCAGCTGCGCCGGGCAACCCCGCGCGCCGACCCCACGGTGACGTCGGTGCCGCCCGACGCCGACGAGCCGGTGCCGCTGGGCCGCGACCCTCATCCGGCGCTGTTCATGGCCGGCAGCCACGGCATCGTCGACTACAGCGAGGACGTGTCGTCGAAGGACATCGTGGACGCGGCAGCCGAGGGGTTCGACTCCGTCGAGCTGGTCAAGCGCTTCACCACGTCCACGATGGGTCCCTCGCAGGGCAAGCTCGAGACCGTCAACACAGTCGCTGTCCTCGCCCAAGAGCTGGGCACCACGATCGGCCGGCTGGGGACCACGGTATGGCGTCCGCCGTATGCGCCGGTGTCCCTCGGCGCGCTGGCCGGGCGCAACGACATCCCGCGCCGCGTGTCGGCCCTCCAGGACTGGCACGACAAGCACGGCGCCGTGCCCCTGCACGCCGGGAACTGGCTCCGCCCCGACCACTACGGCGACCCGGCCGCCGAGGCGGCCAACGTCCGCAACGCAGTGGGGGTCATCGACGTGACACCACTGGGCAAGCTCGACCTCTGCGGGCCGGACGTGGCCGACCTGCTGGAGCTCGTCTACGTCAACCGCTGGCGCAAGCTCGCGGTGGGGGCAGTGCGCTACGGGGTGATGTGCACCGAGGACGGCATCGTCATGGACGATGGCGTGACCGCCCGGCTGGCCGACCAGCGCTACCTGATGACCACGACGTCGTCAGGAGCGGCTGCGGTGTGGGAGTGGCTCGAGCGCTGGCTGCAGCAGGAACGCCCGCAGTGGGACGTCCGGGTCACGCCGGTCACCCCGGCGTACACCAGCATCAACGTCGCCGGACCGCGGTCGCGCGAGCTCGTCGCCGGTCTGGTCGACGACATCGACGTGTCCCCTGACGGGTTCCCGTACATGCAGGTGCGAACCGGTACGGTCGCCGGGGTCGGTGACTGCGTGCTGTTGCGAATCGGGTTCACCGGCGAGCTGAGCTATGAGCTGCACGTGCCCGCGGGCTTTGGCCTGCACGTGTGGGAGGCGCTGCTGGCCACGGGGGCAGCGCTCGGAATCCGGCCGTTCGGGGTTGAGGCGCAGCGCATCCTTCGCCTGGAGAAGGGCCACTTCATCGTGGGTCAGGACACCGACGGGCTGACCCGTGCAGCCTCCGCCGGTCTCGGCGGGCTGGTCAAGCTCGACAAGGCGGACATGGTCGGACGACCGGAGCTCGGATGGGCGGCGGCCCGCACCGACCTCCCGATGCTGGTGTCGATCCTCACCGACGACCCCAGCGTGGTTCCCGTCGAGGCGGCCCAGATCGTCGAGCCGGGCACCAACGCGATCCGGGGCCGCATCACCTCGAGCCGCATGTCGCCGACGCTGGGGCGGTCGGTCTGCCTGGGACAGGTCGACGCCGCGTTGGCTCACCCAGGCTGCGCGCTGACGATCCGGCTTCCCGGCGGAGCGCAGGTCGGCGCCCGGGTGCACGACCAGCCGGCCTTCGTAGACCCCGAGGGGGTGCGTCTGCGTGGTTGACACCGCCGGACCGGTCTTTCGCAGCCCGGTCGGTTCCACCATCTCCGGGGGTCCGCTGAGCGTCACCGATCACACCGACACCTCGAAGCTGGTCGTCCACGCGAGCGGCGACGGACCGACGGCACAGGCGCTGGGCGTGCGGTTCGCGCGGGCGTGCCGCCTTGCCCACGCCGGCGGGCCACCACGCCTGGTGGTGGGCACCAGGCCGTTCGAGTGGCTGATCATCGCCGAGCGGGGGCAGGCGCCCTCGATCAGGGCCGAGCTGCCCGACGACCCCGCCGCCAGCGTCGTCGACCTCACCCACGGCCGGGCGCTGCTGCGGGTGACCGGCACACCGTCGGCGCGGCTGCTCGCGAGACTGTGCAACGTCGATCTGAGCGACGACATGACCCCCGATCTCGCCGCGTTCTCGGGTTCGGTCGCGGGTCTCATGTGCGACCTGGTCCGCGAAGACGTGGAGGGTGACCGCTCGTACCTGATCTGTTTCGACCGGTCCTACGCCGGCTGGTTTGCAGGGGTTGTAGTCGACGCGGCCACCCGCCTCTGTCAAGAGGAGCAGCAAGCACGACGACTCCCCTGGCGGTCGTGATACGGGGCGGCGTGGTCGGCGCGAGTGTCCCGTCCGGTCACGGGCTCCGTCACCGTCCAGGTCCACCGCGCACCCAGTGCCTCCGAGCATGTCGTACCGCATCGTGGGACGGGGACTAGGCTGACCGCACCCGACCCCAGATTTGGAGGGGTATGTCGACCGTCCAGTCCGTCGAGCGCGCGTTCACGATCCTGGAGTACGTGTCCGCCGGCGCCTCCGGAGTGACCGAGATCGCTGGCCAGGCGCAGCTGCCCAAGTCGACCGTTGCGCGGCTCCTGGCCACGCTGGAGTCGCTGGGCGCCATCGCGCGCGTGGGCGACAGCTCGGAGTATCGGCTGGGACCCCGGCTCGCTGAGCTGGTCGGCCCGGTCGATGCCACCGTGCAGCTGATCGCCGCGGTTCGGCCACACCTCGAGCGGCTGGCGCTGCAGCTCGGGGAGGGCACCGGCTTCGCCGTCCCGAGCGGGTCGACCGTCCAGGTCGCCAGTCAGGTGGACGGTGAGCATGCCGTGCAGGTGCGGGACTACAGCGGTGAGATGTTTCCTGCCCACGTCGGGGCGCCCGGGGTCTGCATGATGGCGGAGTGGTCCGATGCCGACCTTGATCGGTACCTGGCTCGCCCGTTGGCCGGCTACACCGAGCACACCGTGGTGCACCCGCAGCAGATCAGGGAGCGGATCGCGCTGGTGCGACGCGACGGCTCGTGCTGGGCGCACGAGGAGTTCGCGTTGGGCATCTCGACGGTGGCCGCGGTCGTGCGCGGGCCCAAGGGCCGCGCGCTCGGGTCGCTGTACGCGCACGGGCCGACGTACCGGTTCCCCGGGCAGGGCGACGCCGACTGGATCGCCGAGCAGATCCGTCGCACTGCGCAGCAGGTCTTCGCCCCGCCCGCCGACGGGGGTTGGCACTAGGGCGATGCTCGCCGGCAGCGACTCATGCCGCCGGCTACGGCGCGTGGGGCGCAAGCGCGCGGTCGAAGACCACGCCCGTCGCCGCCGCCTGGACCAGCTTGTCGACAACGTCGATCGTCCAGTCCTGGCTGCTCCAGGTCGACGGCTGATACAGCCCGAGCGCCGTGTTGAGCAGGACGTCGCCGGTGTAGACGCCCGCGAACACGACCGCAACGGCACGCGGGCCGTTCAGGCCAGCGCGCGCCGCGACCCCGTATGCCGCGCCCCACAAGGTCCCCAACGCAAAGTGGGTCACATAGTTGAGCTGGTCGCGGTCATGCCCGCGCATCGGCACGACCTTCTCGGCGAAGTCGGCGGGTGCATAGCTGTCGCCTCGGCCGGTCACGGGCATCTCGACGAGCTTTTGGAAGGCCGTCATGACTGCCGTGCCAGCCAACCCGGCCAGGATCCCTCGCGACAGGTGGGCTGCGAGGCTGGACCGATCGTTGTTCGTCTTGCGCACGGCGATCTGGCTCCGCTCAGGACTGGGACCGGGACCGGGACTGGGACTGGGACTGGTTCTGGGACAGCAACTGCACATAAGTCGATGCAACCGGCACCATCGCCGGCCGTCAGGCGGCCGATCGCGCCCGTTCGGGTACACCGCGTCAATCCGCCCACCGGGTGCCACAGCACCTGCACCGCTCCTTGCTGGCTGCGAGAAGGTGGACTGACCAGTCCACCATGGCCGCGCCGAAGTGGACTGTCAAGTCACGCCAGCTCGCGGACGTCGAGTGGCGCAGATGGTCGCCCCCGAGCGGGGCTGTGGGCCCAGTTTCGCGCCACTCGGCGATCCGGCACGGACTCGCCGAGGCGCTCGATCGTTGCCAGCGCCTTGTCGATGCTCGCCACGTCGACGACGATCACCGGGCCGGGGGCTGACCCGTCTCTCCTGTGGTTGGGTACGACGCAAGCCCTGACCCTGGAGGTGGCTGGTGGCGACGCTCGCCCACAACCTGACCCGGACTGCTGACGAGCACATCGACCGTCCGGCGGTGCGGCTCGACGACCAGGTGCTCAGCTATGCCGAGCTGCAGGTCGCTGCTCAGCGGGTGACGGCGCTGCTGCGGGCGCGCGACATCGGGCCCGGGGACCGGGTCGGTCTGGTGCTGCCCAACGTCCCGGCCTACCCGGTGCTGTTCTACGGCGCGCTCGCGGCCGGTGCGGTCGTCGTACCGATGAACCCACTGCTCAAGGCACGCGAGGTGCAGTTCTATCTGGAGGACTCCGGCGCGTCGATCGTGTTCGGCTGGCACGCGGCGGTCGACGAGTCCCGCAAGGCCGCCGAGGCGGTCGGCATCGACTGCGTGGCGGTCGATCCCGCTGACTTCGAGGACCTGCTTGCCGAGCACGAGCCGGCCACCGACGTCGTCGACCGCAAAGACGACGACACGGCGGTGCTGCTCTATACGTCTGGCACCACCGGGCAGCCCAAGGGGGCCGAGCTCACCCACGCCAACATGCTCACCAACGCGGCGGTCACCGCCGAGACACTGGTGGAGCTCACCCCCGACGACGTGGTGATGGGCTGCCTGCCGCTGTTCCACTGCTTTGGTCTCACCTGCGGGCTCAACGCGGCGGTCAGCACTGGCGCGTGCCTGACGCTGATCCCGCGCTTCGACCCGGTCAAGGCGCTGGAGGTCATCGGTCGCGACCAGGTGACCGTCTTCGAGGGTGTGCCCACGATGTACGCGGCCATGCTCAACGCGCCCGACTCCGAGTCGTACGACGTGTCCAGCCTGCGGACCTGCATCTCGGGAGGGGCGGCGATGCCGGTCGAGGTGATGAAGAGCTTCGAGGAGACGTTCAGCTGCATGGTTCTCGAGGGCTACGGCCTGTCGGAGACCGCGCCGGTGGCGTCGTTCAACCGGCCCGACATGGAACGCAAGCCCGGCTCTATCGGGGTTCCCGTACGCGGGGTGGAGATGCGGGTGCTCGACGACGACGGCAAGGACGTCGACGCCGGTGAGGTGGGCGAGATCGCCATCCGCGGCGAGAACGTGATGAAGGGCTACTGGAACAAGCCCGAGGCCACCGAGGAGGCCATCCCCGACGGCTGGTTCCGCAGCGGCGACATAGCCAAGCAGGACGACGACGGCTACTTCTTCATCGTCGATCGCAAGAAGGACCTGATCATCCGCGGCGGGTACAACGTCTATCCGCGCGAGGTCGAGGAGGTGCTCTACGAGCACGAGGCGGTGGCAGAGGCTGCGGTCATCGGTATCGACCACCCCGAGCTGGGGGAGGAGATCGGGCTGGCCGTGGCGCTCAAGCCGGACGCCGAGGCGACCGAGGACGAGCTGCGCGACTTCGCCAAGGAGCGGCTCGCCGCGTACAAGTATCCCCGGCACGTCTGGATCGTCGACGAGCTGCCCAAGGGACCGACCGGCAAGATCCTGCGCCGCGAAGTGAGCCCGCCCGACGCGGTCAGCTCCACCGACGCGGACAGCACCGCAGGGCGATGAGCACCACCTCCACCGACGCGCAGCACCGGGTGCGCGAGGTCGACGACGACCGCTCGCAGGCGGCGGCGCCGCTCGACCTCCTGCTTGCCGACGCCGCCCTCGGACCGGTCCGCCGCTTCGTCCCCGGCAGGTCCGGCATCCGGTTCGCGACCAACCTGGCCAAGCGACCGGGGCGCGTAGTCGCCCGAGGTCGCGACCTCGCCAGCGAGCTCGCCCGGATCGGCGTAGGGCGCTCCGCGCTCACACCGCTCGACAAGGACCGGCGGTTCGCCGCCGACGGTTGGTCGGGCAACCCGGTCCTGGCTCGCGCGCTGCAGACCTACCTGGCGGTGGGTACCGCCGCCCGCGGGCTGGTGGCCGACGCGGAGCTCGACTGTGCCGACCGGGAGCGGATGGACTTCGTGGTCGACAACGTGGTCGAAGCCGTCGCACCCAGCAACAGTCCGGTGCTCAACCCCACGGTGCTCAAGGCGATCGTCGACACCGGGGGCGGCAACCTGGTCGACGGGGCGCGCCGTCTGGTACGCGACCTGTCGACTCCTCCGCGGGTGCCGGCGATGGTGGAGCCCGACGCCTTCGAGGTCGGCGTCGACCTGGCCATGACGCCGGGCGAGGTGGTGCTGCGTACCGATGTCTTCGAGCTGATCCAGTACCGGCCGCAGACGCCCAAGGTGCGCCGGGTGCCGCTGCTCATCGTGCCCCCGACCATCAACAAGTACTACGTGATCGATCTCGCCGAGGAGCGCAGCCTCGTCGAACACTTGGTGCGCAGCGGCCAGCAGGTGTTCGTCATTTCCTGGCGCAACCCTGACGCGAGGCACGCCGACTGGGGCCTCGACACGTACGGCCAGGCTGTGCTCGAGGCGATGGACGCCGCGCAGCAGATCTGCCGTGCGGACACGATCGCGCTCTTCGCCCTGTGCTCCAGCGGGATGCTCTCCTCGATGCTGCTGGCCCATCTCGCCGACATCGGCGAGCTCGACCGGGTAGCGGCGTTCAGCCTCGCGGTGACCGTGCTCGACCAGTCGCGGGCCGGCCTGCCCAGCGCGTTGCTGTCGCCAGCGGTCGCGGCGGCCGCCACCGCGAAGTCGAGGCAGCAGGGCTATCTCGACGGCCGCACCCTCGCCGAGACGTTCGCCTGGCTGCGCCCGAACGACCTGATCTGGGCCTACTGGGTCAACAACTACCTGCTGGGCAAGGCGCCCAAGGCGTTCGACATCTTGTTCTGGAACGCCGACTCGGTGCGCCTCACGGCCGCCATGCACCGCGACTTCATCGAGCTCGCGGTGACCAACGGCCTGACCGAGCCCGGCGGCTCCACGCTGCTCGGCTCGCCCGTCGACCTCGCCAAGATCGATACCGACGCCTACGTAGTCGCCGGCATCGCCGATCACCTGTGCCGTTGGGAGTCGTGCTATCGCAGCACCCAGCTGCTCGGCGGCGACAGCCGGTTCGTGCTGTCGACGAGCGGGCACATCGCCTCGATGGTCAACCCGCCCGGCAATCCCAAGGCGAGCTTTCGCACCGCCGCTCGCAACCCGGCCGACCCCGAGCGGTGGTTGAGGTCCGCCGAGACCAGGCAGGGCACCTGGTGGGACGACTACGTCGGCTGGCTGGGCGCACGGACCGGGCCCGAGCGCAACAAGCCGCACCGGCTGGGAAACGCCGCCTTCCCTCCCGTGTGCCCGGCGCCGGGGACCTATGTCCACGACCGCTAGCGCCGAGCGGGACATCGTCCGTACGCTCGCGGTCCGCGGCGTGCACGTACGGGTGTCCGTACGACCGGCGCGCGGCCGACTCGACGCCGAGCCGCCCCTGCTGCTGTGCAACGGGATCGGGGCCAGTCTCGAGGTGCTGCAGCCGCTGGTCGACGCGCTCGACCCCGACCGGGGAGTGATCCGCTTCGACGTGCCCGGCGTCGGCGGCTCGCCGGTGCCCCCGTACCCCTACCTGCTGGCGGCCCTGGCCTCGTGGGTGTCGGCCGTGGCTGCCGACCTCGGCCACCGCCGGTTCGACGTGCTGGGTCTGTCGTGGGGCGGTGGGCTGGCCCAGCAGCTTGCGGTGCAATGTCGGCGGCGGGTGCGTCGTCTCGTTCTCGTGGCCACCGGGACCGGGTGCCTGATGGTGCCGGCGCACCCGCGGGTGCTGGCCACGATGGCCACGCCGCGGCGGCACCGTGACCCGGCGTACGCCGCCCGGGTTGCCGCCGAGATCTACGGCGGCACCGTGCGTACCGACCCCGAGGGCGCGGCTCGGCTGCTGCACGCGGCGACCCGAGCGGGGCCGCGGCGGGGCTACTACTTCCAGCTCGCTGCGACCGCGGGCTGGTCGAGCCTGCCGTTTCTGCCACTGCTGCGGCAGCCAACGCTGGTGCTGGCGGGTGACGACGACCCGATCATCCCCCTGGTCAACGCTCGGGTGCTAGCCCGGATGATCCGGAACTCCCGGCTGCACGTCTATCCCGGGGGCCACCTCGGCGTGCTGACCGAGAGCGACCAGCTCGCCCCGGTCATCGACGACTTCCTCGCAGCCCACTCCGATCAGGTGGAGCGACCATGAGACTGAGCGACTCGCCCGAGTCCGACTTCCTCGGCTTCGAGCTGCTGCTCGAGGCCGCCGATCGGGAGCTGCTCGGCACGGTCCGCGAGCATCTGACGGCTGCCGTCGAGCCGGTGATCAACGACTTCTGGACCCGAGCCGAGTTCCCCTTCGACCTGTTGCCGGGGCTGGCCGCGCTCGGCATCGCCGGGCTGCAGTACGACGGCCCGGGCTGCCCTGGTCGCAGCAGCCTGCTCGACGGGATGGTCGCGATGGAGCTGGCCCGCATCGACCCGTCGATCTCGACCTTCTTCGGCGTGCACGGCGGGCTGGCGATGGGCTCGGTGCAGCTGTGCGGGTCGCCCGAGCAACAGCAACGGTGGTTGCCGGAGATGGCCCGACTGGAGCTGATCGGAGCGTTCGGGCTCACCGAGCCCGACCAGGGTTCGGGCGTGGCCGGCGGGTTGGCGACGAGTGCCCGGCGCGATGGCGACGGATGGGTGCTCGACGGCGTGAAGAAGTGGATCGGCAACGCGTCCTTTGCTGACCTGGTGATCGTCTGGGCACGCGACGTCGCCGACGGCGAGGTCAAGGGCTTCGTCGTCGAGGGCGGCACCGAGGGAATGGACTTCGAGCTGCAGCGCGACAAGATCGCCTTGCGGGTGGTGCAGAACGCCACCGTTCGTCTGGACGGCGTGTGGGTGCCCGAGGACAACAGGCTCGCCGAGGCGCACACGTTCGCAGACACGGCCAGGGTGCTACGGCTGACCCGGGCGAGCGTTGCCTGGATGGCGACCGGCTGCGCCCGCGGCGCCTACGAGCACGCGCTGGGCTATACCCGCGAGCGTGAGCAGTTCGGTCGACCGATCGCGGGCTTCCAGCTGGTTCAGGACCTGCTGGTCCGCATGCTCGGCAACGTCACCACGTCGATCGCGCTGTGTGCACGGGTCTCGCAGCTGCAAGACGCCGGGCTGCTCCGCGACGAGCACGCTTCGCTGGCCAAAGCGGTCAGCACGGTACGGATGCGCGAGACCGTCGGCTGGGCTCGGGAGGTTCTCGGCGGCAACGGCATCCTGCTCGAGCACCATGTGGGGCGATTCGTTGCCGATGCTGAGGCGATCTACTCCTACGAAGGCACCCGCGAGATCAACACCCTGATCGTGGGTCGTGCGATCACCGGGACAGGCGCGTTCGTCTGATGGCTCAGCGGCTCTGGCGCTGGAGCTGCACCGGACGGATCGGTGCTCGCTCGTGGGTGCGCTGGACCACCAGGGCGAGGCTGTCGTCGCGGCGCTCGGCGCCGGCCAGCGAGCGTTCGACCAGCTCGTTGGCGTACTGCGCGGCGGGCAGGTGTGACGCGGCGGCGGCATGCCGGACCAGGGCGTCCATGCCTTGCAGGATGTCCTTGCGCGCCTCGATCAGGCCGTCGGTATAGAGCACCAACGACTCGCCCGCCGCGAGCTGGGCGGTCACGACGTTGTCGCTGCCGACCCCTGGCCAGCCGATGGCGCCACCGGTGGCGGCGAGCTGGGTGACGGTACCGTCGGCGTGCACGATGAGGGCCGGCGGGTGGCCTCCGGACACGACCCGCAGTGCGCCGGTGGCGGGGTCGTAGTGAGCCACTACGACGGTCGCCACGAGGTCGTCTGCCTGCTGGGCGGCTAGCAGATCGTGGGCTCGGGTGACGATGTGCTCCAGCGGCGTCCCCTCGACCGCGACGACGCGCAGGGTGTGCACAACCGTGAGCGCAGCCTTGGTGGCGCCGACCCCGTGGCCGAGCACGTCCACCACCGCGACGTGCAGCTCACCGGTCGGCAACAGCTGCCAGTCGTAGAGGTCGCCGCCGGTGGGGGAGGAGGGATCGGACGCCAGGTATGTCACGGCGATGTCGGCGCCCTCGACCTCCGGAGGATCCGGCGCCACCGCGCGTTGCAGGTGGTCGACCACCAGCCGCTGAGCGGCTTGGGCCTCGACGAGCTGGCTGAACTGGTTGCGCAGCTCCTCGTACTCCTCTGCCGGGGTGATGTCGCGGGCAACGACGACGAACGCTGCCGCGCCGTCGTCGGTACTGGCGGCCCGGCTCACGGAGCAGGACAGCCGGCGGTCGGCGCCGTCGGCCGTCAGGATCCGCAGGTCGCGCGGCAGCCTGGGGTTGGCCGCCCACTGGCCGAAGTCGATCGGCTCGCCGGCAGCGGTGCGGGCACTCAGACGGGCCATCGGGTCGGTTCGGCCCAGCACCTCGGTCGCGGTGAGTCCGGTGATCTGCTCGCACGCGGCGTTCCAGCTGAGCATGACGCCGTGCTCGTCGAGGGTGAAGATGCCGTCCGACGTCGTCCCGACGATCTGGTCCAGCTTGCGACGCTCGTCGAGCACCCGCTCGAGCAACCGTCCACGTGCCAAGGTGTGGGCGGTCTCGCGGGCCAGCGCCTCGAGCACCGCCAGGTCGGCGACCGCGTTGCCCTCGAGCCCGGTCTGGTCGAACACCACGACCGCGCCGATCCGGCGCCGCTCGCCGATCAGGGGGGCGCACAGGCAGTCCCTCCAGCCCGCCGCAGCCAGCGCGAGTCCGAGCGGGTCGGTCGCCTGGTCGGTGCGACGGACGGGGTCGGTCAGCATGGCCAGCGCATGCTCGAGCGCGGTGGCGGGGCGTGGCGTCAGTGGTGTGTGGTCCGGTCCGGCGCCCACCACCAGGAGATGCGTCTCGTGGTCGTCGGTGCCGGATTCGGTCGCCAGTATCAGCGCGGCGGCCCGTGACTCGAAGCACGTCGCGACCTCGCACAGGTAGTCGTCGATCGCCTGGCGAGGGTCCAGGGGCGCGGACAGCACGTGCGCTGCCGCACGCAGCCCGGTCAGCCGCCAGCGGTCGACCCGCGCGGATGCGTACCCGCGGTAGGCCAGGTGCAGCATCGCCAGCGGCACGGGGAACAGCAGGACGGCGCTGGGGTGCCCCGTGTACGCCATGACGAACAGCAAGCCCATCAACAGGTTGACCGCCCAGCCGCCGATCCAGCCGGGCACGATGATGGGGGCAAGCTCGCGGAGTACCGAGCGCACCGACTGTCGACGACTGATGGCCAGCACGAGCGTGAACGCGGTGTTGTTGATCACTGCCACGCAGGTCAGCGCCAGCATCAGGTACGCGACGCTGGCGACGGACAGACCTGGTCCGGTCGCCAACGCTGCGAAGACGAGGCTCCCCACCCCCGCGGCCAACGACCACATGGTGATGTTGAACAGCGCCTTGACGCCCACCGATCGACGCCCGAGCGCCACGGCCGCCTGCGCCAGCGCCACGGTCACGACCACGGCGGGGGTGGAGTAGGAAAAGATGAGGGGGGCAAGCACCGCCTCGAACAACGTGACGGCGTCGACGTCGTCACCGCGCCGGAAACGCACCCGCAGCTGTTCGGCGGCCGCCAGCCCGCCGCCGAGGAACAGCAGCCAACCCCAGGGTTCGATCGAGGGGCGAAGGTCGAGAAACGCGGAGAGAACGACGATCGAGACGGTGGCTAGGCCCAGTCCGACGGTGTAGCGGACGACATTCTTGTCCATTGTCGGCTCAGTCCCGGGTCAAGCCGACGGCCGGAGCTGCCCGGCCGGAGTCACTCCCAGGAGTTGCCGGACTCCGCGCTCTCCCAGGAGTTGCCGGTCTCGCTGCGCTCCCAGGAGTTGCCAGCGGTCGACTGGGTGGCGGCGCCGGCGCTGAGCGCTGCGCCGCCGGCCATCAAGGCCACGGCCGCGAGAGAGGCAAGTCGCTTGTTCATGAGTTACCTCCGGGGCCGGACAGTTTATTGACTGGGCGCAAGTGTCACCCACAGGTCCCGCCGATGGCACGTCATCGTGACAAGGGTCGTCCGTTCGGCTGAGTCGGGGTCATCCATTCGTCCGAGAGCCGCCTCGTCGGTTTCGTCGCTCCAGCTCGCTGACCTGCACCGATGCCGGTCACTGGGACCGGATGCGGGTGCTGGCCGCGTCCACCGCCTGGAATCACCGTTACCGTCGACCGGCCGGGCCAAGTCGAGATCGAGACACACGAGACTGAGACCGTCGCGGCGGAGCTGACGGTGTCTTGACTGCTGTAGCAGGCCACCATCGACCTGGCCGCAAGACGGTGCGGACGTACGAGCTCAGTGGTCCGAGCGCGGTCCCACACCGGGCGGCAGTGGGTCGGTACGGTGCGGCCCGGCCACTGGCGGCGTTCGCGGCGGCGGGGCGCTCGACGGGAGTCTCGAGCTGGATGTCGGGGAGCAGCCGGTCGCGCCATCGCGGATCCACTAGGCCGTGTCGTCGAGCACCGACATCGCCGCCGCTGACTGGCTCTAGCCCCAACCCTCGCTCGCCAGACCACGCCGACCCCGCCGCCTGCATCAGCACGGTCCTCCTTGAAGCACGCACCCGCGAACGGCTCGACACCCCGTCTGGGGTGCAGCACGTGAGGACGTCGCGCCATCGGATCGGCCAAAGGCAATCTGGAACTACTCCGTGCAAGGATCCGACTGACGAGCCGCGGGTCAACCTTCAGCGGGCTGCTCATTTCCCGTATCGATTGACGCGGTGTCGGCTTCAGGGGATCCTGCACAGGGAATATAGCGACCAGTGACAAGGTGGTCAGGGCGTGAGCGCCGAGAGCCTGCTCGAGCTGGTATTCGACCTGACCTCAGCGGTAAGTCGCGCTTCGACGCCGGAGGAGGCGTTTGCGTCCATCCTCCAGTCGTTCTGTGTAGGCGGCGGTTGGGCGGTCGGCCAGGTATGGCTGCCGGATCAAGACGACAGCTTCCTCGAGTGCAGCGCGATCTGGTACCAGCCCAGGAGCGGACACGAGGAGTTCCACAGCGCTAGCAAGGCGGTGCGCTTCTCAAAGGGGATGCCTCTGTTGGGTGAGATCTGGGCCACCCCAGAGGTTCGCTGGATACACGACATCGGAATCGAGGCCAGCAGGTTCCAGCGCTTCGAGATCGCGCGCGCCCTCGGGCTGAGCACCGCTCTGATCGTGCCCGTAACAGCCAACGGCCATGTCATGGGCATACTCGAGTTTCTGGCGGGAGAACGAAAAGCGGAAGACGCCGACTCACAGAAGTCACTGACAACCGCAGTGGAGCACCTCGGGGAGATGATGACCAGGAGACAGGCAGAGTCGGATTTGCGTCGAAGCGAGGCACTGTTCAGAGCTGTTGCCGACACGGCACACGACGCCATCATCACTATTGATACTTCGGGTGACATTCAGTACGCCAACTCCGAGGCCAGTCGCATGTTCGGCCGGGAGTCTCATGCATTTGTGGGCTCGCCCATCACAAGCATCATCCCGGAGCAACTCCATGAAGCGCACTACGAGGGGTTCTCCCACTTTCTGCGTACTGGTGAGGCTCGACTCATCGGACGCAGCGTTGTCGTTCCCGCGCGTCGGCCAGACGACACCGAGTTTCCTGTCGAACTGTCGTTGTCGACGTGGACGGTCGATGACGCGCGCTTTTTCACAGCGATTATCCGAGACGTCTCGGAACGGCAACGCTTGCATGCTGAGCTCGAGCGCGCACTCGACTACGAGCGGGAGGCCGCCAACAAGCTCATCGAGCTGGACCAGCTGAAGAACACGATCCTCGACGCAGTTTCACACGACCTGCGAACGCCACTCGCTGCAATCCGCGTGGTGACGGACCTGCTGCAGCGGGACGCACTCACGCAGATCTTGACACCCGACCAGCGGCAGCAGCATTTTGTCGGATTAGGGGCCAGCGCTGAGAGGATGCACCGGCTGCTGGACGACCTGTTGGATCTCGAACGCTTGACGTCTGGCCAGGACCCGGTGCAGAGAAGTGCGGTCGACCTCGCCGAGGTGGTGCGGTTGGTCCTGGACGAAACTCTTGACGCGCTGGATGGTCGGACACTCGACGTCGACCTCGCGGCGGTGTGGGCTGACGTCGATGTGTCAAAAGTCGAACGCATAGTCGAGAACCTGGTGAGAAACGCCGCGCGCCATACACCGCCAGGGACACCGATCAAGGTGTCACTCCAGGCGGTGGGCGACGCGGCACTTCTCTGCGTGGACGACTCCGGCCAGGGTGTCCCCGAGGCGATGCATGAGGCAGTCTTCGAACGGTTCAAAAGAGTCCCCGGTCACCACGGTCCGGGGTTGGGGCTGGGGCTGTCGTTAGTGGCCCGGCTCACCGCCCTGCACGGCGGCACCGCGTGGGTTGACGACCGAGATGGCGGAGGTGCCTCATTCCGAGTACGTCTGCCCCTGAAGTAGAGGCAGCAGCATGCCCGACGAGGAAATCGCCCTGCTGATCTGCGACGATCATCGGATCCTCACCGACGCACTCGCCGCCGTGGTGGCCAGCGAGCCGGGACTCAGGCTGGTCGCTGACCCCGTGGACAACGCCGAAGACGCGGTCTCCCTCACCGCGAGCCTTCGACCTGACGTGGTGCTCATGGACATCGAGCTCAGCGGGCCACTCAACGGGATCGAAGCTACTCGGCAGATCACGAAGCTTTCACCGACCACGAAGGTGATCGTCGTGTCGGGTCATCGTCGACCAACCGTCATGGTCGAGGCCGTCGAGGCGGGGGCCGTGGGCTTCCTCGACAAGGGAACAGCCGTCAGCAAGCTGCTGCAGGGCGTGCGGGCCGTGGCGGCCGGGGAAGTGCTCCTCGACTCGACGCGACTGGCCCGGTTGATGCCGGTGCTGGCGGCAGAGCGGAAGGGCACGACAGACGCGCTCGATCGCCTCGCTCGTCTCACTTCACGCGAGCAGGAGATCCTGCGAATGCTGGCGGAAGGGAGTCACAATGACGCCATTGCCAGGCGGCTCTCGATCAGCGTTGCGACCGCCCGCACCCATATCTCGAACATTCTCACCAAGATGGGCGTGCACTCCCGGCTCGAGGCGGTCGCCCTCCTCGACCGGCGCGACAGCCTCGCACCCTAGGCGTGTGACGCGTGTGCCCAGGCGGGACGAGCGTCTGGACGTGTGAGCGAGCGAGGTGATCCAGGGCCATCAACGACTCGATCGGGTCGATGCCCACGAGGCTCTTCCGGGTCTCGCTCGGCGCCGCCGTCGATCACGCTGAGTAGTTGCGCCGTCTAACGCGACAGCCCTAGGGAAAGATCCGTTTCTCGTCCGATGTGCCGCCACCGGGCGACACGTAGCGTCACACCAGAAGCCCGCTCAGATGACCGGGGATGCTCGTGCCGCGCTTACGGAAGGTTGTTTGATGTCTCGTCCCACACCTCGCCTCACGGTGGCCGTCCGGTTTGCAGCACGAGCGAGCATCGCTGGCCTTCTCGCAGCGGCGTTGTCGATCGTTGGGCTAGCACCAGCCATGGCTGACACGATCCAGAACACCGTGGTCGCCGGTGGCAGTCCCACCGTGGCGGCCGGCGACACGACCTCCATCGGGTACAGCATCCAGAACCAAAACAACAATGCGGGCGATCCGCAGAACAGCTGTAACCCGGCGGACGGTTCCTCCGCCAAGCTGACTGTGAGCGCGCCGGCGGCTGTGACCGTCTCCCCCGCGTCGCGGACCTACACCGGCTGCGGAACCACCCAGTTCTTCGATTTCTCATCCAACACGCCCGGCTCCTACACGATCTCGGTGTCGGCGGCGGACTCGGGTACTGGCACGTACAGCACCAGCGACGCGACGTTCACGCTCACCGTGACCAAGCCGCTCGTCGTCAACACCGCGCCGGTCGTGAAGATTAGCGGCGTGACGGCCAACGCCGAGTATGAGTTCGGCAACGTGCCGGTCGCCCGCTGCAACGTCACCGACAAGGAAGACGGCAACACCAGCTTCGACGCGAGCCTGGGCCCCATCACCGGCACTCGCGCAGCTGAGGGCCTCGGCAGCCAGACCGCGTCCTGCAACTACAACGACAACGGTGACCCCAGCTTGAACGCCAAGGCGTCGGTCACCTACAGCATCGTGGACACCAGCAAGCCGCTGGTAGAGGCAGACTCCCCTGCCCCGACAGAGGCGACCGACCTGCTGACCCCGGTGACCTTCGCGGCCAGCGCCTATGACGCGGTGGACGGCAGCCGGCCCGTCACCTGCAAGACCGCAGGCGGCACCGTCTACGCCTCCGGAGACGCGTTCCCGGTCGGTACGACCACGCTGACCTGCTCGGCCACCGACAAGGCCGGCAACACCGGCAGCGACGACCCGATTCAGATTCTCGTCACCGACACCACCGCTCCGGTCGTCAAAACTGCAGCGAACATCGTTGTCGGCAACGACGCCGCGACCGTGACCTACCCCGACGCCACTGCGACCGACCTGGTCGACGGCAACCTTGCCGCCAGCTGCACGCCGGCGTCGGGCACCAAGTTCGCGCTCGGCACCACAACGGTGACCTGCACGGCGACGGACGCTGCCGGCAACATCGGCAGGAACACTTTCACCGTTGAGGTGCAAGACGTCACCAAGCCGATCGTGACCGTGCCCCGCGACAAGACAATCGAGGCCACCGGCGCTAACGGCGCGACCGTGTTCTACGGGGCAGTCACCGCTGAGGACGACGTGGATGGAGTCATCGACGCGACCTGCAGCAAGACATCCGGCACCGTCTTCCCGCTGGGGACCACCAAGGTCACCTGCTCGGCGACCGACAAGGCTGGCAACATCGGTGACAGCTTCTTCACTGTGACTGTCGAGGACACCACCGCCCCGGCGGTGACCGTCCCGGGCAACATGACCAAAGAGGCAACCTCCGCTGCCGGTGCCACCGCTAGCTTTAGCACCTCCGCCAGCGACGACGTCGACGGCTCGGTGACCACCACCTGCGAGCCGGGCTCCGGTTCCACGTTCGCACTGGGCAAGACCACCGTCGTCTGCTCGGCGACCGACGCCGGTGGCAACACTGGTACCAACAGCTTCACCGTCACAGTGAGCGACACGACCGCCCCGGTCGTGAACGTGCCCGCCAATGAGGTCGCTGAGGCCACCGGCCCCACCGGCGCCAAGGTCGCGTACGGCGATGTCAGCGCCACCGACATCGTCGACGGTGTTCCGAACGCGAGCTGTTCGAAGGCTTCGGACACCATGTTCCCGCTGGGCACCACCACGGTGACCTGCTCGGCGACGGACGCAGCCGGCAACACGGGCAGCAACTCCTTCACGGTAACCGTCAAGGACACCACGGACCCAGTGGTGCAGGTGCCCTCCAACATGTCGATCGGCAACACCTCCGGGACCGGAGCTGACAACGTCGAATACACCGGCGCCAGCGCCGAGGACTTGGTCAGCGGAAACCTCCCGGTGACCTGTACCCCGGACTCGGGCAGCACCTTCGCGCTCGGCATCAGCACGGTCACCTGCAAGGCGACCGATGGGGCCGGGAACGTGGGCACGGCTACCTTCACCATCGAGGTGCAGGACCGGACCAAGCCGACCGTCACCGTGCCCGCCGACATCACCGCTGAGGCCACTGGGCCGAACGGAGCGACGGTCAGCTACATGGGCGTCACCGCAGCCGATGACGTAAACGGGGATGTGTCAGCCAGCATCATCTGCAGCAAGGCATCCGGCACGGTGTTCCCGATCGGGACCACCACGGTCAAGTGCACGGCGACCGACGCGGCCGGCAACAAGGGGGACAACACCTTCACCGTAGAGGTCAGGGACACCATTGGTCCGAACGTGACCGTGTCGGCCAACAAGACAGCCGTCGCCACCTCCGCCAACGGAGCGGTCGTCACCTACACCGCTCCCACCGCCATCGACAAGGTGGACGGCACCGTGGCGGCCAGCTGTGACCAGGCGTCGGGCACCGTCTTCAAGCTCGGCACCACCACGGTCAAATGCACGGCGACCGACGCAGCCGGCAACACCGGCACCGAGTCGTTCACCGTCACCGTCACCGCGGCCTGGTCGAACGTGCTCCAGCCGATCAACGTCGACGGCAGCTCGATCTTCAAGCTGGGCAGCACAGTGCCGGTGAAGTTCCAGCTGAGCGGCGCCAGCGCCGGGATCACCAACCTCGTCGCCCGCCTCTACATCCAGCGGATCGGCCCAGGCGGCACGGGATCTGACATCGAGGCAATCTCGACGTCGAACGCCACCACCGGGAACCTGTTCCGCTACGACGCCACCAGTGGCCAGTACATCTTCAACCTCGGTACGAAGACACTGAGCACAGGCACCTACAAGCTGCGGATCGACCTGGGCGACGGTGTGCTGCGCACCGTGAACATCACGCTCAAGTAGCCGCCAGCTGCTCGCATTTGGGCCGGGAAGCCAAAACGGCTTCCCGGCCCTGTGCTGTACCTGTGCCAATGACCTCATCGGTAGTGCGGCGTGGGAGAAGTAGTCTGGTGGCCCTTCTCAACGAAGCGTGGTAACCGCGCCGCGCCGTAGTTCCCGGCCTGGGCCTTGAAGCAGACCTGGGACCTCACGATCGAGGTGTCCAACTGCGCTGAGCCTCGAGGCGGCCGGCCAGGGTGTCGCGCTCGGCCAGGGCGACGTCCCGCTCTGCTTCGGCCTCGCGGAGTTGGCGCTGGTAGCCCAGCAGCCTCTGAGCGAGCCTCCGGCCGGGGTCGTCGCTTTCGGCATCAGGCTGCGCAACCGGTGCGTCGGACTCGGACACGCGTCTGTCTGGGTCGGCTTCTCGGAGCCAACCTCCGCTGTTCGGTCAGATGCAGGGTTCGCGCCTGCCGGAACGGACATGGCCGTGCGAGTCTGGCTCAATGTGATGTCACTATCACTGTGAGTCAGGCAAGCAGATGTCGACTCGCCATCGAGGAAGACGAATATGTGGTTCACCAGCTCGCACAGCGCCGGACCGGCTGAGCGCCGTGATCTGGTCGGCGAGCTGCAGCGCAGTCACCGGGCCGTGGTCGTGGCGCTCGGTGCAACGTTGCTACTCGCCGTGGTCTCGTCCGGCTACCTGATATTGGTAAGCCAGCCACGGGTTGCTGCCTATACCGAGTTGACCCGTCAATCTCGGCTCGCGCACGAGGCAATGCTGAATGAAGAGACTGGGTTGCGGGGCTGGTTGGCGACCGACAACGGGGAGTTCCTCGAGCCCTATGCGGAGGGACTGCGCGCCTCGGAGGATGCGACTTCGAAGCTGGTCGAGAGGTCACTGGTAACTCCGGAGATCAATCGCGCCGTGCTTGAGACGTTGCTGACACGCCAGGCCTGGCAGGCGTGGGCGGAGCAGGCAGCGACGACGGATGTGTCCGAGGCAGGGTTCGCAAGCCGCCGGCTCGAGGCACTGCTCTTAGAGGGCAAGCAGAAGTTCGATGCCTATCGGAGCGTCGAACTCCGCAGCACCGACGCCATCGTCTCCCACCGTGACCAGGCGTTGGCTGCGCAGAAGGTGGCGCTGATCGCCATGCTGGCCGCGTACCTGGTCGTGCTTGCAGCAGCCGCCGTGCTGGCCGCTCGACGCAAGCGGCGACTCGAACGTTCCGTCCTGCAGCCGGTGCGCCAAGTCCTGGAGACCATCGACTCGCTCAGATCGGGCGACCTTTCCGCCCGGTCAACCCCGACCGGTCTCGCCGAGCTCGACGCCGTGGGGGCCGCGTTGGACGTCTTCGCGGCCGATCTGCACCAGGCTGGCGAGCTGGCGTCGGCGCGGGAATACAGATCGGTGCAGCTGGCCAAACGTCTCGAGACGGTGATCAAGGTGGCCCAGGAGACCTCTGGCAGCCTCAGCATCCGCGACGTCTCGGAGACAATCACATCGGCAGCCGCCAGCCTGCTCGGTGTCGCAACGACGCTGTGGGTGCGCGGCGAGGACAGCCAGTTTCACGCCACCCGGCGCAGCCAGGACCCACACGGGGCCATCCCCCCACCCGAGTTGGTTGCCCGGCACCTGGTCACCTCTGTGGCCGCTGACGCTCGCGCCGCCGACGATGGACAGGTGCGCGCCTTCCCGATGGTGCTGGCCGGCACGGTGGTGGGCGTCCTCGAAGCTGCCACCCCCACCGTCGACGCAGACACCGAGCACGTCCTCGGTGCCTTGCTGTCCACCGGCGCCGCAGCGCTCGAGTCTGCCCATCTCCACAGCGCAGCACGCGAACAGGCCGACGTCGACGCACTCACCAGACTGCCCAACCGGCGACGGCTCGAACCCGACCTCGAAGCAGAATGGGAACGGTCCCGCCGTTACGGGCGTGCGCTGAGTTTCGCCATGATCGACCTCGACCACTTCAAACGCCTCAACGACGAGCACGGACACCCGGTCGGCGACACCGTTCTTCGCGCGGTCGCAGCCGCGATCACCGCCACGTTGCGCATCACCGACAGCGCCTACCGCTACGGAGGCGAGGAGATCGGCGTCCTACTGCGCGAAACCGATCTCGCCGAAGCCACCATTGTGGGAGAACGACTCAGAGTCGCCATCGCCGCGGTGACACTGCCCGGGTCGATTGTCAGCGTGACCGCATCGGTGGGCGTCGCCGAACGCGTCAGCGCCATGTCCCACCACTCCGACATCATCGCCCAGGCCGACCTCGCCCTGTACGAGGCCAAACGAGCCGGCCGCGACCGAGTCATCGAAGCTCCGCTCACAACGAGCATCATGACGCAAGCGCCGGACCGGACTCCCTTGCCACGTCCCACCGTCGGGGCGTAAGGGCTGTTGACATCGATGGAGACGACGGGCAGCGGGGTCGACGTCGAGCTCGACCGAGCGGGCCACCAGCGGCCGCACACCAGCCAGCTGGCCGGAGGTGAAGTAGTCCTCGACTCCCGCCGTCTCTAACGTGGGATCGTCCAAGTACATGAGCGTCCATCCGTGACCGTGTTCCGGGTGGCGCCCCATGTGAGCATCGGACACCGTCCTTCATCGTCACAGCTTCGTGGTCCGGTTCGAACCTGACGTCCATCTCGATCTCTCTCTCTCTCGTAGTCGCCGCTCCTCACGACTGCTGCCCCTCACGGCGCGAGCCCTGCTGGTCGAGCCGGTCCAACACAACCTGCGACAGCAGGCCCAACTGCTCGTGGGGGGCGCACTCGGCGCAGTAGCAGCCGCCCGGCAAATCCTCAGAGAGCGCAGCCGTCCGCACCAACCACGGCCGGAGCCTGACCCGGTACGGTCCCGGTCATGACCTCGGACGAGTTCGTCCCAGTCGACTTCAATCCGCCGACCTCACTCGCCACCATCCAGTTCCACCTCGAACCACTGGGGCCGCAGCACAATGAGGCCGACCAGGCCGCCTGGATGTCGAGCATCGAGCACATACGCTCAACTCCCGGCTACCCCGACGGCAACTGGCCACCACACAGTGGCATGACGCTCGAGGAGAACCTCTCCGACCTTCGCCGCCACGCCGACGACTTCACGCGGGGCGCCGGTTACACCTTCACCGTCCTCGACCCAGGCGACAACGACGTCATCGGCTGCGTCTACCTGTACCCCTC
>JACCWP010000008.1 GCA_013697585.1 Nocardioidaceae bacterium | reverse complement strand
ACTGATCAACCACCGCGGCTACGGACACCACAGCGCAGCCGCCGTCATCGCGATGATCTACCTGTGCTGCTCCGGCCTCACCATCGAACTACCCACAGGAAGGTGAGGAGTGCCCGAAAGTGGCACTCTCGGGGCGCTGCAGCGCCCCGAGAGTGCAACCTGCGCGGTGGGAGTGCGGCCGTCGACAGCGCCGCTAGACGCTCAGCCGCCACCGCGGCGGCGAAGGATGGCCAGCAGCGCGGCGGTCGCCGCGGCGCCGGCCGCCGCACCCTTCGCCAGCGCGGCACGGGCCCTTGTCCGCTCGGCAGCAGCCGAGTCCGTGCGCGAGATGACACCGCTGTTGCGGTCGGCCGTCGGCACGCCCACCGGCCACGGAGCGGCCGCGCCATCGGCAGTGCTCGCCGCACGGAACGTTCCCACCGCTGCCGGCACCTGGGGCTCCCCACCGACGATCCGCTCGACCTCCTGCACCTCGCGGCTGGCCACGACCGGCCTTCCTTCGACGGACATCGCTGCCCAGGCGGCCGCGAGAAGAGCGACCCGGGAGAAGTAGTTGATCCACACCAGCAGCACGAGCGACACACCCAGCAGGGCGAAGGCGGGATTCTGGGTTGCCGAGCTGATCAGGAATGCGGCGGCGAGCTTCAGCACCTCGAAGGCGATGGCGCCGAACAGCGCCCCCCTGAGCAGAGCCCGGTTGGGAAGATCGGGTTGCGGCAGCAGCCGGAACATGACGAAGAACAGCACCGTGCTTGCCGCAATGCCCAGCGCGACTCCTGCCGCCCCCAGCAGCAGCGAGATCCCCGGCACATCCGCCAGGCCCAGCTGGTCGAGCAGCCAGCCGAGGAAGCCGGACACGGCGCTGGACAGACCGACCGAGACCAACAGCACGGTCCCGATGACGATCAGCGTGACCAAGTCGATCCCCTTGCCGACGACCAGGTTGCGCTTGTCCCCGGGTGGGACGGCGAAAACTGCCTGCAAGGCCTCGCGCAGACCGGACAGCCAGCCGAGCCCTGAGTACAGCAGCCCGATCGCGCCGAAGACACTCGCCGTGGCTGCCGAGTCAGTGAAGGTGGAGATCTTGATCGGCGCGCTCGACGACTCGTCACCGACCAGGCCGGGCAGCACCTGCTGGAGCGCCGTCAGCAGGGCATCCTCCGCGCCCGGATAAGCCAGCGCGACGTAGCCGATGGCGGCGAAGGCAAGCGCCAGCACGGGGAAGAAGGACAGGAAGCCGAAATAGGTGACCGCGCCGGCCAGGACGCTGCCCTGCACGTTGGAGTAGTGCTGGAAGGTGCTGACCGCATGGTCGAGCATGGGGTACCGCGCGCGAGCGGTCTCGAACCGCGCGGTCAGCCGGTCCTTCAGCCCTGGCCTGTGCTCGTCCTTGTCACTCATCGAGCCGATCCTGGCGCAACCTGAAGACGCTGTCCGATCTCCAACCGGCGGCTGCATCGTGTACGTAGAGAGCGAAGTCCTCGACCTCGAAGTCGCAGGCGTAGCTTCCGAGCGCCTGGAAGGCCCGGCTCAGCTCAGTCTCGGCAACGTCGTGCGCCACTGTGACATGCGGGTGATACGGGAACGGCACCTCGACCGCCAGCGGCCCGGAGCAGACGTCCTCCGCGAGCAGCTCGCACTCGGATATGCCCTCGGCGACGGCGACGAACACGACCGGCGACACCGGCCGGAACGTGCCGGTCCCGCGCAGCCGCATCGCGAAGGGGCGCTGTCGGCGGGCGACGGCGCCGAGATGGACCCGCACGTCGGCGAGCTGCTCGACGTCCACCACCGTCGGGGGCAGCAGGGTCACATGCGTGGGCACCAGGTCGGCCTGGGTGTCTCCGAACGATGCCCGGTGCTCGCGCAGCTCGGTTGCGTAGGGCTCGGGCACGGCGACAGCGACACCCACCGTCACCTCGCCGACGTGCGCATCGCCCCCGTGGACCGACCCGGGGGACACCATTCCGGGAGCCTAGTGGGGCTCATCCTCGGGGTCCGCCTCCGGCTCGTCGGCTGCCGACGGCTCGGCCTGCGGGGGGGCGACGCTGACCCGCACCCGGTCGACGCGCCGGCCGTCGAGCTCGGTGACGCTGAGCAGGTGGCCGTCGATGCGGCACTCGTCGCCGAGCTCGGGCAGCCTGCCGAGGCAGGCAGTGATGTATCCGGCGACGGTCTCGTACGGCCCCTCCGGCAGCTCGATGCCGGTCTCGTCCTCGAAGTCGTCCAGGTTGAGCAGCCCGTCGAGCACGACCTCCCCGCCGACGAACCGCTGGGTCGCCGACTGCTCCGCGTCGTACTCGTCGCGGATGTCGCCCACCAGCTCCTCCACCAGGTCCTCGAGCGTGACGATTCCCGCGGTGCCGCCGTACTCGTCGACGACGATCGCCAGGTGTACGCCCTCGCGGCGCATGTCGGCGAGCGCGGGCAGCACCTCGCGCGTCCACGGCAGCATCAGCGCCTCGCGGGCGAGCTGACCAACGCGCACGGATCGCCCGTTGACCTGCGGGGAGTAGAGATCACGCACGTGCAGGAAGCCGATCACGTCGTCGGCCGAGCCGCGGATCACCGGGTAGCGCGAGTGCGGACGCTCGGCGGCAAACGTGGTCGCCTTGAACACCGGCATGGATGCGTCGATGAAGTCGACCTCGGTGCGCGGGATCATCACCTCGCGAATCTGCCGGTCCCCGGCCTCGAAGACGTCTTCCACGATCCGCCGCTCGTCGGCGGTCAGCGTCTCGTGGCTGCTGACGATCTCGCGCAGCTCCTGCTCGCTCATCTGCTCGCGCTGTGCCCGGGGATCGGCGCCAAGCAGGCGCACCACCGCGTCGGTCGACGCCGACAGCAGCCATATCACCGGCCGGGCGACCGAGGCCATCGTGTCGACCGAAGGCGCCAGCAGCAGCGCGGTGCCTTCTGCCCGTTGCAGCGCCAGCCGCTTGGCGACCAGCTCGCCCAGCACGATCGAGACATAGGAGATGACGATGGTGATGGCGACCAGCGCGAGGACGTCGGACAGGGCCTGGGACAGACCCCACCAGCCGATCAGCGTCGGCGACAAGTCGCGCGCCAGGGTCGCCCCACCGAAGGCGGCGGAGAGGAACCCCATCAGCGTCACGCCGATCTGGACGGCGGAGAGGAACCGGTTCGGGTCTCGCGCCACCCGGGCGACCGTCTCGCCACGCTTGCCACGGGTGGCGAGCGCCTTGATCTGACCGTCCCGCAGCGACACCAGCGCGATCTCGGCAGCCGCGAAGAACCCGCCGAAGATGACGAAGACCAGCACCAGCAGGCAGTTCAGCCAGACGGAGTCCACCGCTCACCCCACCGCGCGGCGGCTGGTCGCGCCGGTCTGTCACCTTCCATGTCGCCACGGTATCCGGCCGTCAACAGGCGCCGAGCGCCCACCAGGCGTGCTGCCCGGCGTCTGGTTCGAGCACGATCAGGTCCTTGCCGGTGCGGAACGCGGGCGAGCGGGCAGCTCATCGGCTCCACCGCTGGTCGGCGACCAGTTCGTGCAGGGCGTCGCCTCACCGGAACGCCCTCATCGGGCCAGCACCCGGAGCAGCACCGCGGACTCCGTCGGCAGCGTAGGCAGCGACAGCTCGGCCGAGCCCAGCGCGGCACCGGACAACAGAAGCGGGCGGCCCGGAGTGGGTCCAGCTGGGACCCTGGCTCAGTCGTGGTCGGGTGTCGGCGCCGGTCACGACCGTGACCGCATAGGGCGTCTCCGGGTCGAGCCCTGGCAGCCGCACCGGCAGCGGCGTGGCGTAGGGCGAGCTCGCCACCTGCACTGCGGCGTACAGCGCGCGGCCGCCGCGTGGGTCGAGCGGCTGCCCGACGGCTCGGGGCTGCAGCCGGTGACGCTGCGCCCCCCAGTGGGAGATCGCCGGAAGCCCCGGGTCGGAGTGGTCGAGCAGCACCGACACTCCGTCGCGCCGCAGCAGGACCGTGGTCACGGGTTCATCATCACGGAGTCGCCAGCAGCTGTGCGCGCCGAGGAGCAACCACCCCGGACGTGCCCGTGCACGGTTTCGGGTGCACGCTCTCGGCATGCCTTCCCTGGCCCCCACCCGCACAGGTCTGCGCTCCGGTGGTGACTACAACCCCGAGCAGTGGCCGCGCCGGACCTGGCGCGAAGACGTCGAGCTGATGCAACGGGCGCGAGTCGACCTCGTCTCGGTCGGCGCGCAGGGGTCCTACCTGTTCGTCCTCAACCACACCGACCAACCGGCCTCGGTTCCCGTCACGGGCTCCGACCTGGTCACGGGCAACGAGGTCAGGGGTCAGGTCAGCGTGGCCGGCGGCGGCGTCGCCGTCGTGCGAGCGACCGGTGCTGCCGCGTGCGTGAGCCCGCCGTGAGCCCGTCCGAGCGACCCGACTGGTCGTGGGCCGCCCCGGGCAGGGTCAACCTGATGGGTGAGCACACCGACTACAACGACGGGTTCGTGCTGCCGTTCGCGATCGAGCAGCGCACCCGGGTCGCGCTGCGGCGCCGCGCTGACGGCCGGGTACGCATCCACTCGACCCAGCAGGACGGGACCGTCGAGACCACGACTGGCACCACGCCTGGTGAGGTGTCCGGGTGGGCCGGCTACGTCGCCGGTGTGGTGTGGGCGCTGCGCGACGCCGGGCACGACGTGCCGGGGGCAGACCTGTGGATCGACAGCGACGTGCCGATGGGGGCCGGGCTGTCGTCATCGGCAGCGCTGACGTGTGCGACAACGATGGCACTTGACGACCTGGCTGGTGCCGGACTCGACGCCGCCGGTATCGCGGAGCTGGCCCTACTGGTCGAGAACGACTACGTGGGTGCTCCGACCGGGGTCATGGACCAGCTGGCCTCGGTGCACGGTCGAGCGGGGCAGGCGATGCTGATCGACACCCGCAGCCTGAGCGTCGAGCACCGCCCGGCTCGGTTCGTTGACGACGGGTTCGCGCTGCTGGTCATCGACACCGGCGCCGCGCACGCGCTGGCCGAGGGCGGTGCCTACGCCGAGCGGCGCCGCGAGTGCGAGCGTGCCGCCGAGCTGCTGGGCGTCACCGCGCTGCGCGACGTCACCGAGCGCGACCTCGCCCGCCTCGATCACGACGTGCTGCGCCGACGCGCCCGGCATGTGGTCACCGAGGACGCACGGGTCCTCGCCTGCGCAGGGCTGCTGGGGACCGGCGACTGGGCTGCGGTCGGCGCGATCTTCTCGGCGTCGCACGCGTCGATGCGCGACGACTTCGAGATCAGCTGTGCCGAGCTCGACGTCGCCTGCTCGGCCGCCGAGGCCGGCGGGGCACTGGGGTCCCGGATGACTGGCGGAGGCTTCGGCGGCGCCGCGATCGCGTTGCTCCCACAGACTGCGGTCGGCTCGGTCGCCGCGAGCGTGCGAGCGGCGTTCGCCGCGCACGGCTGGCC
>JACCWP010000285.1 GCA_013697585.1 Nocardioidaceae bacterium | reverse complement strand
CGGTCCGCCCGGCGAACCGGCCGGTCGCGCGCGCTGCCCGTCCGCCCGCCTGGACGACCCGGTGCGGGCGGGAGTCAGCCGCGGGTTGCGGCTGCTGATCCGTCGGCCCCGACACGGACCAATCCTGCCCCACAGCACCCGTCCCCGTACCGGTCCGGGCAGGTCACCGGGGGGCATGTGTGAGGATCGGGGCGTGCCTACCACTCCGACCGGCTCACGCTTGCGCCCCGACGCCGTGCTCGCGCGTGCGGTGGAGCAGGCCCGCGCTGCGGCGCTGGAGATGGCCGAGGCCGCCGACGTGGGCGAGCCGGTCGGCTGCTTGGCCGAGGGTGAGCGGGTCGTCACCCACCAGTTCGCGTGTACCCGGCGCGGCTACCGTGGCTGGCGTTGGTCGGTGACCCTCGCCCGGGCCCCGCGCCAGCGCCATGGCACCGTCGACGAGGTGGTGCTGCTGCCCGGTGACGACTCCGTCGTGGCTCCGGTGTGGCTGCCGTGGTCCGAGCGGTTGCGTCCCGGCGACCTGGGTCCCGGCGACGTGCTGCCGGTCGACGACGACGATCCCCGCCTGGTTGCCGGCTGGTTCGCCGCAGACCCGGCGACCGACCCCTTGGTCGACGAGTCGACTGGCGGCGGCGTGGCCACCGAGGTCGGCCTCGGACGCGAGCGGGTGCTCTCGCTCGAGGGTCGTGACGCTGCCGCCACCCGCTGGTACGACGGTGAGCGGGGGCCTGCGGCACCGACCGCCGCCGCAGCGCCAGGCAGGTGCGTCAGCTGCGGGTTCCTGGTGCGCCTCGGCGGTGCGCTCGGGACGCTGTTCGGGGTGTGTGCCAACGGCAACGTGGGCGACGACGGCAATGTGGTCTCGTTCGACCACGGATGCGGCGGTCACTCCGACGTGCGGGAGGCCCGCCCGACCGGCGAGTCGGCGCTGCCCGAGCCGGTGTTCGACACGGTCGCGTACGAGCCGTTCTCGTTCGACTAGGAGCCTGGAAGGCGAGGTCCTTCAGCAGCAGAGCTGACCGAGCCACGCGCCGACAGCTCGAGAGCCGGCTGAGGACTCAGAGACCGCGCAGCGTGCGTCGCCGGCGGCGGCAGTACTCCAGGCCGACCATGCCGAACCCGAACCCGGCCACGCAGGTCCACAACCACCACACCCGCCCGTTCGCCTCCAGCGTGTCGTAGAACGGGAGCAAGGCGACCAGCGTGACGAGCCACAGCAAGGCGCCGATCCCGACCGTGCGGACGCCATCGACGTCGAGCGGCTCGACCTGGGCCACCAGGTACCGCCGGTTGCCGAACTCGTGCTCGGTGACCTCGGGCCGTCCGAACTCGTGCGGGTGGGCCGGCCGCAGCACCTGGCTCTGCTCGCGCAGCTGCTGCGCGCGCTTGTGTACGCGGCCTCGCGCCGGTTGCAGGTGAGGGTCGACGGGAGTCACGCCGACAGGGTAGCCGCGTCGGCCCCGCCGATCCTGTGGCCGCAGGGTGGCGGCGCGCCTGTCACGCCAGGAAGCTGCGCCGGGCAGGGGTGGTCGTTGGTTAGCAAAGGTAACGAGGTATGCTCACGACATGCCCGCAGTGACCGCCCGACGCGTACGTCCTGATGTCGGCTTGGCGAGTGGGCTCGCCGGATCGGTCGTGCGGCTGTCCCGCCGCCTGCGCCAAGAGCGCGACACCGACCTGACTGCGACGCAGCTGTCGGCGCTCGGCTCGATTCGCAGGCTTGGCCCGCTCACCGTCGGTGCGCTCGCGGCTCACGAACGGGTCCGGCCCCCGTCGATGACGCGCACCATCAACTGTCTGGCCGAGCTCGGCATGGTCCGTCGTGACCCGCACCCGACCGACGGCAGGCTGGTGGTCGTCACGGTGTCGGCCGCCGGCGACGTGCTGCTCGACACCGAGCGCCGTCGTCGCGACGCGTGGCTCGCGCGCCGGCTGCGTGAGCTGAGCCCCGCTGACCGCGACCTGCTTCGCCGCGCCGCGCCGCTGCTCGAACGGCTGACCCAGTCGTGAGGCAGACGTTTCGCGCGCTGTCCGTACGCAACTACCGCCGCTATGCCTCTGGCGCGCTGGTCTCCAACGTCGGCACCTGGATGCAACGGGTCGCTCAGGACTGGTTGGTGCTGCAGCTGTCCGGCGGCAGCGGCACCGCGCTCGGCATCACCACCGGTCTCCAGTTCCTCCCGATGCTGCTGCTGTCACCGCTCGCCGGCCTGGTGGCTGACCGGTTCTCCAAGCAGCGCGTCCTCATCGCCACCCAGGTCGCGATGGCCGTCCCCGCGATCGCTCTCGGCGTGCTCGCCATCTCCGGCCGTGCCGAGACGTGGCACGTCTACGTGCTCGCGCTGCTGTTCGGCGTCGGAACGGCCTTCGATGCGCCTGCCAGGCAGTCGTTCGTCGTCGAGATGGTCGGTCACGACGACCTCACGAACGCGGTCGGCCTCAACTCGGCGTCGTTCAACCTGGCTCGGATCCTCGGGCCGGCGATCGCCGGCCTCATGATCGCCGCGCTCGGTTCCGACGCCGAGGCCACCGGATGGGTGATCGCCCTCAACGGCCTGAGCTACTTCGGCGTCGTCGGGTCGCTTGTGAGCATGCGCACCGCCGAGCTGAGCCCGGCCGATCCCGTCGGTCGCGGCAAGGGCAGCGTCCGCGAGGGGTTGCGCTACGTGCGCTCCCGACCTGACCTGATGCTCGTGCTGACGGTGGTGTTCTTCGTCGGCACCTGGGGGTTGAACTTCCAGCTCACCAGCGCGCTGATGGCGACCGAGGTGTTCGACAAGGGCGCGAGCGAGTATGGCCTTCTCAGCTCGGTGATGGCCGTCGGGTCGCTCGCTGGCGCGCTACTCGCCGCTCGCCGAGGCCGGCCGACGCTGCGGGTGGTGGTGGGTGCCGCAGTCGCCTTCTGCGTGACCGAGATAGTCGCGGGACTGCTGCCGACGTACCTGACGTTCACGCTGTGGCTCCCGCTGCTCGGGCTGACAGCGCTCACCGTGATCACCGCAGCCAACGCGACCATGCAGCTGGCTGTCGCACCGGAGATGCGCGGCCGGGTGGCCGCACTGTACATGATGATCTTCATGGGCGGCACCCCGATCGGCGCACCGATCCTCGGGTGGGTCGGGGACGCCTTCGGCGCGCGCTGGACCCTGATCGGCGGTGGCGGGGTCGCCTTGCTCGGCACCCTGGTCGCAGCCGCCCTGTATACCCGGCGTCACGACCTCGTGGTACGCGCCCACCTCGGTCGCCATCCCGGGTTCGACGTGCACCCCCGAGTCGAGCCCGAGGCGTCACGCAGCGACTCGCTGGTGGGTTGAGCCGTCCGCGTGAGCGGCGATCGACATGTTCCATTGAGCGCCAAGCCCTGCCCTTGCGCCCGTCGGCCGTGACAGAGTGGGTCTGTGCGCATTTATGCCGTGCTGACTCCCTCCGACGAGGTGCTCGACGACCTCGGACAAGCCGTCGCCGCCGTTCCGGCGAGCCGAATCCCGTGGACGGATCGTGCGATGTGGAGCGTGACGCTCGCGCGGTTCGGGAACCAGGGCCTGCCCGAGCTCACCATCATCAGGGACACGCTCAGCGAGATCGGGAGCTATTGCCCCCACCTCAACTTGCGGTTCACCGGCGCCGATGCCGTCCCCGACGACCGGCGGGCCGAGGAGCTCTCGGTGGGCATCACCGGCGATGTGGACGGGCTGGCGAGCCTCGTCCGGGCAATTCCCTCGATGGTGCAGCGGCACGGGCTCTTACTGGATCGCCGGTCCTTCCAGCCTGTCATGCCGGTCGCCCACGCCTCCCAGGATCTGTTCGACGCGACCCCAGGGCTCGACGCCCTGCACTCCTACGAGGGTCCGTACTGGACTTCGGTCGAGATGCGGCTCGTGCGGTTGATCCCGCGTGGCCACGACGGCCGCGGTGGCGGGGAGCTCGAGGATGTCGCCCGCTATCCGTTCACCGCGTCGGAGCCGACCGACCAGGCGGAGTCGCACCAACCTCGCTAGGGTCGCGGCGGTGAGTCCGCGTGCGCGGCGTCTGCTCATCCCAGCTCTGCTGGTCGTGCTGCTCGTGGTCGTCGTGGTCGTTTCCCTGCTCGGCTGATCGTCGTCCGAGCAGCTCTGGCGTGGGTGGGAAACTGGCGCGGTGCCCGAACCACTCAGCACAGGTCTCGACCGGGTCCGCCGCCTGCTGCTGGACACGGACGGCCTGGTTCGCGCGGTCGCGTCCGGCAAGCGGCGCGGCCAGCAGCCCCCATGGCGGCGGATCGAGCTTCGCTATGTCGACCTGCGGGCTGGTCGGCACCTGCAGCTGACGACCTATGACCAGACGCAGGCGCACACCAGCAACTCCCCGGCCGGGCCTGACGCGGCCCGGGTGGTGGACGGCCTGCTCGCGCAGCCGTTCGGCGGCTGGCACGTGCGCAGCACCGGCTGCACGACCCAGCTGAGGGTGACCAAACGTGGCGACGCGCAGCTGAGCCGCACCCGCGAGACCGACGACTCCACACCCGACCGGTCCCACGACCGAGGCAAGCATCGGCTGCTCGGCAGTGCGGACCCATGGCTGATCGCGCTCGGCATCGCTGACAACCAGGGTCGGGTCAAACCGTCCCGACAGGCCAAGCTGCGCCAGGTCGAGGAGTTCTGCCGCCTGCTCGCCGCGTCGGTCGACGATGCTCTCGCCGCTGGTCACCTGCGCTCGCCGACCGAGGACGACCCGTTGCGCGTGGTCGATCTCGGCTGTGGCAACGCCTACCTGACGTTCGCCGCGCACCGCTACCTCACGTCCGTACGCGGGCTTGCGGTCGCGACCACCGGCCTGGACGTCAAGGAGCAGTCGCGTGCTCGCAACTCCAGGCTCGCTGCCGAGCTGGGCGCCCATGACCTGCGCTTCGAGGCAGTGTCGATCGCCGATGCCACGCTCGATCGGCCACCCGACGTCGCGCTTGCGCTGCACGCGTGCGATACCGCGACTGACGACGCCCTGGCCCGAGCACTGCAGTGGCAGTCCCCGCTGATCCTGGCCGCGCCCTGCTGCCATCACCAGTTGCAGTCCCAGCTGCGCCGGCAGCCCGCACCGGAGCCGTACGCACTGCTCACGCGGCATGGCATCTTGCGCGAGCGGCTCGCCGACACCCTCACCGACGCGTTGCGCGCGGCGCTGGTGCGGATGCGGGGCTATCGGGTCGACGTCGTCGAGTTCGTCGGCAGCGAGCACACCCCGCGCAACACGTTGCTGCGTGCGGTGCGTACTGGCTCCGAGTGCCCGCCCGAGACCGCCCGCGACTATGCCGAGCTGGTCGCGGCCTGGCGGGTCACACCCCGGCTGGCCGAGCTGCTGGGCGGCGCGTGAAGGCCCGCCGCCGGCTGGGGCTCCTGCTCGCTGCGATGCTGGTCAGCGGCGCCGGCGGGCCTCGCGCCTGGGGCCAGGACGACCGGAATGCCATCGTCGTCGCAGACCCCCGCACCTCGGAGTCGAGCGCGCTGGCCGTCTCGCCGACCGACGACGGCTTGCTCTACACCGTCAACGACTCAGGCCACGAGCCTGTCGTCTACGTCATCGACCGCACCGACGCGACGATCGTCGGCACGACTCTGCTCGCCGGTGTCGACAGCGACGACGTCGACCCCGAGGCGATCGCGGTCGACGACGAGGCGACGTTGTGGGTCGCCGACATCGGCGACAACCTGCGCACCCGTGACGACATCGCTCTGTACGCGTTGCCGGGTCCCGGGACCGGCGCGGCATCGGTGACGCCGCGGGGGTATCCGCTGCGGTATGCGGACGGGCCGACCGACGCGGAGACCCTGCTGGCAGACCCGAGCTCGGGGCGGATGTGGGTGGTCACCAAAGGGCTCCTGTCGGGCAGCGTGTTGCGAGTGCCAGCCCGGTTGCGTACTGACGCCGACAACCTGCTGACCCCGCTCGCAGACCTGCGGGTGCCGGCGCAGGTCACCGATGGCACCGTCCTGCCCGACGGAAACGCGGTCGTGCTGCGCACGTACGGCCGGGCCTACGTCTACCGCTTGCCCAGCTGGGCGCTGGTCGGTGATTTCGCGCTACCCCGGCAGCAGCAGGGCGAGTCGCTGACCGTGCTGCCCGACGGGCGCACCCTGCTGGCAGGCTCGGAGGGAACGCCGACCCGGATCGCGGCTGTGCCGTTGCCGGAGCGGGTGGTTGCTGGTCTCGCCGCCACGCCGACCGAGGCGCCGACGCCGGGTGTTCCTCCTGACCCGCCAGCACAGCCCACCGCGGCGCCCGCAACCGACGACGGTGGGCCGTTCGGCTGGTGGCTGGCCATCGGCGTCGCAGTCGCCGCCGTCGGCGCAGCGGGTGCATCCTTCTTGCGGCGCCGATCGTGATCCTTCCCGCGTGGTCATGTTCGGGTGGCGACCAGCAGGTGGTACGCGTCGGCGCCGTTTCCCAGCCGGCGGTCCTCGGTGACCTCGAAACGCGTCGCGGGAGCCCGCCGGGCTAGCCGGCGTCGAAGCCTGCCACGCCCTGGGGAACTTGTTGCTGCACCTCGACGGACTCGACCGTCGCGCCGTCCGGGCCGGTGTGCGCCCAGGCGAGCAACTGTTCGACTGCGCCTGTCTCACCCTCCAGGAGCAGCTCGACCGACCCGTCGTCCAGGTTCCGCGCCGAACCCGACACCGCCACTTCTTGTGCGAGCCGCCGGGCCGAGTCGCGAAAGAACACTCCCTGCACGTGTCCCCGTACGATCGCGCGCCGGCGGATCATGCTCACGAGCGCTCCGCACCTGGGCTGGCCAGCCGCTCCACGACCCAGTCGACGCAGGCAGTGAGCGCCTCCACGTCGGCGGGGTCGACCGCGGGGAACATCGCCACCCGGAGCTGGTTGCGGCCGAGCTTGCGGTAGGGCTCGACATCGACGATGCCGTTGGCGCGCAGCGTGGCGGCGACAGTCGCGGCGTCGACCGAAGCGTCGAGGTCAATCGTTCCCACCACCTGCGAGCGGGCGGCAGGGTCGAGGACGAACGGTGTGGCGTACGCGGACTTGTCAGCCCACCGGTACAGGCGCTCGGAGGAGTCCCGGGTGCGTTCGACCGCCCAGGTCAGGCCGCCTCGCGCCAGCAGCCAGTCGACCTGCTCGGCCATGAGGAACAGCGTGGCCACGGCCGGGGTGTTGTACGTCTGGTCCTGGGCGGAGTTGTCGATCGCGATGCCGAGGTCGAGGAAGTCGGGGATCCAGCGGCCGGAGGACTTGATCCGCGCCGCCCGGTCCAGCGCGGCGGGCGACAGCAGCGCGACCCACAGACCGCCGTCGGAGGCGAAGCCCTTTTGGGGTGCGAAGTAGTACGCGTCAGCCTCGCGCACGTCGACCGGCAGCCCCCCGGCGCCCGAGGTGCCGTCGATCAGCACCAGCGCGCCGTCGTCGGCGCCCACGACCCGGCGCACGTCGGCCATCACCCCGGTCGACGTCTCGTTGTGCGGCCAGGCGTACGCGTCGATGCCCCCTTCGGCGTACGGCTCCGGCCGTTCGCCCGGCGGCGCAGTCACCACCGACGGGTCGGCGAGGAACGGCGCGGCGCGAACGGCCGAGGCGAACTTGTTCGAGAACTCGCCGAAGCTCAGGTGCTGGCTGCGTTCCCTGATCAGGCCGAGGGTCGCGACGTCCCAGAACGCGGTGGCGCCCCCGTTGCCGAGCACGACCTGGTAGCCGTCCGGCACAGTGAAGAGCTCGGCCACCCCCGTACGCAGCCTGCGCACCAGCCCCTTGACCGGCGCCTGCCGGTGCGAGGTGCCGAGCAGCGTGCGCCCGCTGGCCGCCAGCGCGGCGACCGCCTCCGTAGGTACCTTGGACGGGCCGGAGCCGAACCGTCCGTCGCCGGGCAGCAGGTGGGCCGGGATGGTAGGGAGCGGTGCGACTGACACGGTTCATTCTGACAGCCTGGGCGGCCCGGGGCTCGCGCGGAGCCGCACCCTGGTATCGGCGGTCAACCGCGCGACCTCGACCACGTAGGGTGCGCGAGTGCAAGCAGCCGCCGTCCGCCGAGTCCGGGTCGCCTGCGCGACGGCTGTGCTCGCCGGGGCGGCGGTCTCTGCCGCTCCCGCGCAGGCCCGGCCCGCGCCGGGAAGCCTCGCCGCCCCGATCGTCGTCGTCACGACACTGACCGACGACCGAATCGTCGAGGCGAGCGCGCTGGTCTCGGGGTCGGCGACGGACGGACGTGCGTGTGTCGCCAACGACAAGGGGAACGCGCCGCTGGTGTACTGCGTCGACCTCGAGACGGGGCAGACGTACGGCACCGTACGGATGGACGGCGTCGAGGTCGTCGACAGCGAGGCGATGGCGGCTGCGGGGGACGGCAAGGTCTGGCTCGGCGACATCGGCGACAATGACGAGGTACGCGAGACGGTCAACCTGATGCGCGCGCCCTACCCCGACGCCGGCGCGTCGTCGGTGCGGCCGCGGGTGGTGCCGTTGCGCTACCCGGACGGCCCGCACGACGCCGAGACGCTGCTGGTCAACCGGTCCACCGGGGTCCGGTGGATCGTCACCAAGGAAGACACCGCCGGGGTCTACCGCGTCCCGGCCGACGCGGG
>JACCWP010000283.1 GCA_013697585.1 Nocardioidaceae bacterium | reverse complement strand
CCAAGGCCAGGTCGGAGGCGTTGTCCAGCGACTCCGCCGTCGCTGGCGACACGCTGCCCAGCACGGCGCGGCCCCACGTGCTGGTAGGAGTCAGCGGCAGCTTCGAAGAGTCGATCACCACCCCAGGCACGCTGAGCACCTGCGGGCGTACCGCACGCCAGTCGTCGAGGCGCAGCGTGATGACGTCGACGAACCACTCGGGCTCGGCGGCCCGCGCCCGCTCGCGCAACGCGAGGCCGTCGATGTCGAGCAGCGCTGCCAGCCGTGAGTACGTCTCCGGACGGGCCTTGCCCGGCTCGACGCCGACCCGAAACGCCGGCTGGAGGCTCGTGAGCAGTTCACCGTCCCGGTCGAGGATCGACGCCCGTCTCGGCACCCGTCTGGTGCGCTCGAACGCGGTGCCGGCGGTCAGCTCCGGGTGCAGCAGCGCTGGCTCCCACGCCACCACCGGGTCGCCGGTCGCGGCAACCATGGCCTCGCTGTCGTACTCCCAAGCACCGATGCCGGCGAGCTCGAGCCAGACGCGCAGGCTCTGGACGCAGGGGTCGGCCGCACAGTCCACCTCCCCGCGGGGCTCGACTGTGGCGGCCTCGACAGCGAGCTCGTCGATCATCGCCTGCACCGTTCGACCAGCCGCGGCCGGCGCGTCGGTCCGGTCACCGAAGGCCGCCACGTCGAGCGACGACCAGGCCGCTGCGAGCGCTGCCACCGCCGCTTCGGCGCGCTCGGTCGCAGCGTCGTCGAAGTCGTCGGCGTCGGTGTCGGTGTCCTCGCCGCCCGTGCAAGCGACCAGCAAGGTCCCCGCCACCGCCAGCGCGACCCACCCTCGGACATTCGACATCTGAGCTCCCCTCGCTCGGTCACCAGGCAAAGGTATGTGGTCACAGCCGAGTCGTTCTCGCCGGTGAAAGCGCAGGTGGCGGCGGGTCGACGAGGACAGCTCGGGCACCACCCCCCGCTCCGGTCAGACGAGCCGGCGGACCGCGCCCAGCGGCGCGAGCCGCATCAACCGGGCGCTCACCGCCCACGGCCAGCGCGGCACGTAGGCCTCGGCCACCTCGCGCTCGATCGCTGCGACCATGGCCCGGCAGCCGGTCTCGGTGTCGACCATGAACCGGACCTTGTGGGCCACCTGCTCATTCATCTCCGAACGGATGTACCCGGGGAATAACGTGGTGACGGCGATCGGCGTTTGCGACACGTCGGAGCGGATGCCCTCGGCGAGCGCCGCCACCGCCGCCTTGGTCGCACCGTACGTCGTGATCGCCGACGGCATGCCGCGCACCGCGGTCACCGAGGAGACCACGACGAGGTGTCCCTGCCCGGCCGCATAGAACGCGGCCATCGCCGCCTCGCACTGCGCGAGCGCGCCGACAAGGTTGGTGGTCGCGGTCTGGACGTTGGCATCGAGCTGGCCGCTGCCGATCCGGGCGCCCTTGCCGAGGCCGGCGTTGACGATCACCCGGTCCAGTCCGCCGAGCACCTGCCGGCAGTCGTCGAACGCTGCCGCGACAGCGTCGTGGTCGTTGACGTCCAGCGTGCGCGTCTCGACGCGGATGCCGGGGTGGGCGGCCTCGAGCTCGCTGCGCAGTGCCTCGAGGCGGCCGGTGCGGCGGGCGGTCAGCGCGAGGTCACGGCCGCGGGCGGCGAACAGCCGCGCCATGCCCGCGCCGAGACCAGAGCTCGCGCCTGTGATCAGGATCCGCTTGCGAACGTTGCGATTGCCGTCGCGCACCGTTTCCTCACCGCTCTCGGACGAACAACCGTGCCCGACCGACGAGCCTAACGCCCGGTCCCGTACGCAGAGCTGTCACCGTCGGCTGTGGGAGGTGCTGAGCTGGCTCAGCCTTCCTGCAGCGACGGCGGCATCAGCACGCTGTCGATCAGGTAGACCGTCGCGTTGGCCGTCTGCACGTTGCCGCAGATGACGCTGGCAGAGCCGCCGACCATGAGCTTGTCCGGGCTGCCGGTGATGGTGACCTTCTCGCCCTGGGCGGTCGCCTGCTTGCCGACCAGGTCCTCCGGAGCCAGCTGGCCCGGGATGACGTGGTAGGTGAGGATCTCGGTCAGCAGCTCGGCGTTCTGGGGCTGGGCGAGGCTGTTCAGGGTCGCCTTGTCGATCTGGCCGAACGCGTCGTCGACCGGCGCGAGCACCGTGAACTGGTCGCTGTTCAACGTGTCGACGAGGTCGACCTTGGGGTTGAACTCGCCGGTGACCGTAGCGGTCAGCGTCTTGAGCAGCGGGTTGTTGCTCGCCGCGACCGCGACCGGGTCCTCGGCCATGCCCGACACCGAGCCCGGTCCGTCGGGAACAGCCTCGGCGTAGCCGGCGCAGCCCGGACCGACCAGTGCGGCCGCCGCGGCGCCGCCGGTCACCTTGTTCTCCTTCTCCTTGGCCTGCTCGGTCTGCTCGGGCATGGCCTGGTCGGCGGTGCTGCCGCCGGTGTCGGTGTCCTCGTCGGACCCGCAGGCGCTCATGGTCACGACCAGCGAGACCGCAGCGGCCGCGAGACCGGTACGACGAAGTGCGTTGCGCATGGGTTATCCCTCTCGTTGAAGCATCATGGGGTTTTACTAGTTTGCTCATTGACTCAGTGGAGTCTGCGTCGGTTGTTCGTGGCAGAGCCTTGGACGGATGGCCCGGACGCCGGAAAATGGACGGCGCTGCGTCAGGTCACGGTCACGGAGACGCTTTGCCAGCCCGTGGCGCCGTCGGGTCGCGGGGGCACGCGCTCGGAGGGCTGCACCTCACCGGTCGCGTCCGTCGCGCGCACCTCGAGCTCGTGGCTGCCGGGCTCGGCATCCCACTCGACGACCCACTGCCGCCACGTGGCCAGACCGTCCGCGGCGCCGAGCCGGGCCGGCTGCCAGTCGCCGCCGTCGACTCGGACCTCGACCCTGTCGATGCCGCGCTCCTGTGCCCAGGCGACGCCCGCGACCGCATTGCTGCCCGCCTTGAGCTGGGCGAACGATCCCGGCACGTCGATACGCGAGAAGGTCTTGATCGGCGCCTGCTCGGCCCAGTCGCGGTCGGTCCAGTACGCAGTGAAGTCTGCGAACCGGGTGACCTCGATCTCGGTCAGCCACTTGGTGGCCGACACGTAGCCGTACAGTCCCGGGACCACCATTCGCGCCGGGAAGCCGTGGATGATTGGCAACGGCTCACCGTTCATCGCGATCGCGATCATCGCGTCGCGGCCATCGGTCACGGCAGAGATCGGCGTGCCGGCAGTGAACCCGTCGGCACTGGTCGACAACAAGGCATCCGCACCGTCCTGCACGCCGGCCTCGGCGAGCAGCTCGGACAGCGGTACGCCAATCCAGGTCGCGTTGCCAGCAAGGTCACCGCCTACCTCGATGGACACGCAAGTCAGCGTCACCCGCCGCTCGACCAGGCGGCGCTGTAGCAGGGCGGTGAAGTCGAGCTCGATCTCGCGGTCGACCATGCCGTGGATGCGCAGCGTCCAGCCGTCGGTGGGCACGTCAGGTGGGGTGAGGGCGGTGTCGATCCGGTAGAAGTCGTCGTTGTTGGTGAGGTAGGGCGTGATGCCGGGCACCCGCAGTTGGGCGCCGGCGGGCACGGCCCCGGCTCGGTCGGCGGGCATCGGGATGCGTACCGCACCGCGCGAGGCGACGGCTGCCGTCCCACCGAGAAAGCGGGTGGCGATGCCGGCCGCCGCGGTGACCGCACCGGTGGCTAGGACCGCTTCAATGAACTTGCGGCGGTCGAAGTCGGCGCCGACGTCGTCGCCGGGGTGCGCCTCGAGCCACGGAGCCGACTCCGCGGCCTCCCGCCGGCTCAGGCGCGACAGCATCGACGCCAGGGCGACCAGGCTGGTCACCAGCGCGAGGACCGCGGGGACCACCGTCACCGGCGCGGCGGTCAGCGAGGTGCGGTCGGTGGCGGCCGCGAGCACGGCGAGTCCACCGAGCAGCCCGGTGAGCGCCAGCGCCGCGCGAGGATGCCGCAGACCGATCAGTCCCGCGGCTGCCGCCACCACAGCGATGACGACGATGATGCCGCCGAGCAGGATCGGCTTGTCCAAGGTGCCGAACTGCTCGACCGCGAAGTCCTTGAGCGCCGGTGGCGCGAGGTCGACGGCCGCGTTGCCGACCGAGATGATCGGTGCGGGCACACCGGTGAGCAGCCCCGCCGCCAACGCGGACACCGCGACGCCGGCTGCCGCGGCAAGCACGCCAACGCCCGCCGCGTACAACCGAGTCGGCCATCCGAAACTACTCACGGTGCTGCTTCGTCACCGCCGGCTCGTCGGATGGCTGCCCCATCGCGAGCAGCGGCCGCACCGTAACCGTCTGGCCACGGGCGCTCAGCTGACCGAGCGGTGGACGGCACGCGTCTGGGCGGCGACGACAGCGCTGGCTTGGGTCGCCCGGGCAGTGCGGTCTGTCACCCTGGTGCCATGACCACGCTGACCTGTCCCAAGTGCCAGAGCGCCATGCGCGCGTACGAGCGCAACGGCGTCACCGTCGATCAGTGCACGGAATGTCGCGGCATCTTCCTCGACCGCGGCGAGCTCGAGCACCTGGTCGAGGCTGACGCCCGCGCTCACCCGGCCGATGCCGCGCCAGCTGCTTCGCAGCCCCCGCCACGGCGCGACGAGCCCCGACGCGACAGCCGCCATCACGACGACGACGATGACGACGACGACCGGTACGACCATCGGTACCAGTCCGACCACCGCTCTGGTCACGGCTCTGGGCACGGGAGCCGGAGCCGCAAGAGCTGGGTCAACGAGCTGTTCGGCTGATTGCCCGGCGATCCGTCGATCACTCGCCGTCGGTAGCGACGCCGTCGGCCATCAGCCGGTCGACATCGCCGATCCCCCACGCCTGCAACGCGTCTCGGGTGTCCTGACCGGGACGTGTTGGCGGCGTCGACAGAGCGCCCGGGGTGCGTGAGAAGCGCGGCGCGGGCGCAGGCTGGCGCACCCCCTCGTGCTCGACGAACGTGTGTCGGGCGGACAGGTGCGGGTCGTCCGGCGCCTCGCCGAGCGACCGCACCGGGGACACGCAGGCGTCGCTGCCCTCAAACACCGCCTCCCACTCGGCCAGCGAACGTCCGGCCACCCGGGAGGCGATCAGCGCCCTCAGTGCCGGCCAGGCAGCGCGGTCTTCGCGGTCAGGCACGGTGTCCGCCGACAATTCGAGCCGATCGAGCAGCTCGGCATAGAACGGTGCCTCCAACGCGCCGATCGCGAGGTGCCGAGCGTCGGACGTCTCGTACACGGCATAGAAGGGCGCTCCGCCGTCGAACAGGTTGCTGCCGCGGCGATCCTGCCACGCCCCACCGGCGAGCAGCCCGTGAACCATGCTCGTGAGGTGGCTCGCGCCGTCGACGATCGCTGCGTCGACAACCTGGCCACGTCCGCTGTCCCGCGCCTCCAGCAAGGCGGACAGCAGCCCGACGACGAGGTACATCGCTCCGCCGCCGAAGTCGCCAACCCAGTTGACTGGGATCTGCGGCGGCCCGTCGGGCGGACCGATCGCGTGCAGCGCGCCCGTGGCCGCAACGTAGCCGAGGTCGTGGCCTGCGGTACGGGCGAGCGGACCATCCTGGCCCCAGCCGGTCATCCGGCCATAGACCAGTCGGGGGTTGCGTTCCAGGCAGCGTTCAGGGCCGATGCCGAGCCGCTCGGCCACACCAGGGCGGAACGCCTCGATCAGCGCGTCAGCACGATCGACGAGGCACAGCAACACCTCGACTCCCTCGGGCCGCTTCAAGTCGACGGCGACCGACGGACGGCCGCGGGTCAACAGGTCGTGCTCGGGTGACACGAAGGCTGTGCCACCACCGGGGCGGTCCACCCGGATGACGTCGGCGCCGAGATCAGCGAGCAGCATTGCCGCAAACGGCGCAGGCCCGATGCCCGCCAGCTCGACCACCCGCAGCCCCGTGAGCGGACCCCGGCGGGGCGCCGTGGGCATCGACACCCGGCGAGTGTGGCACCAGCCCGCCGGTTCCCGGTCAGCGGTCCCGGAAGCGACGGAGGAACTCCTGGGTGCGCCGTTGGCGGGGAGCATCGAGCAGCTCGCGGGCGGGTCCCTGCTCGTGCACGACGCCGTCGTGCAGGAAGCACACCCGATCGGCCACGTCGCGGGCAAAGCTCAGCTCGTGGGTGGCGATCAGCATCGTCATGCTCGCCTCGCGCAGCTCGGCGACCATCGTGAGCACCTCGGTGACCAGCTCGGGATCGAGCGCCGACGTCACCTCGTCGAGCATCAGCAGGCGCGGCCGAGTCGCCACCGCTCGGACGAGAGCCACCCGTTGCTGCTGGCCACCGGACAGGCTGTCTGGGTACGACATCGCCTTGTCGGCCAGGCCGAACCGGTCGAGCAACGCCATCGCCGCCGCCCGTGCCGGCCGCCGGCGCTGGCCGTGCACCCGCCGGGGCGCGAGCGTGACGTTGTCGAGCACGGACAGGTGCGGGAACAGGTTGTAGGCCTGGAACACCAGCCCGATCTGTCGCCGCACCTCGTCGGCGTCGACCCGGGGGTCGGTGATGTCGAGCGCGCCCAACCACACCGTGCCGTCGTCGACCGGCTCGAGCAGGTCGAGGCAGCGCAAGATGGTCGACTTGCCCGAACCGGACGCGCCGATCAGGCAGACCACCTCGCCGGAATCGAGGGTGAGGTCCACGCCTGCCAGCACATCCCGCCCGCCGTAGCGCTTGCGCAACCCCTTGACCCGCAGCACGCTCACCCCGGACTCCTGCCGGTGCTCACCCGAGTGCTCATCCCACCGCGAGCCCCTGCTCACGGCGCAGCTGGCGTAGCGCCAGCCAGTCCGCGAACCGCGCGAACGGCACGGTGACCGCGATGAAGAAGGCGGCCGCGACCACGTAGGGCGTGAAGTTGAAGTCGGCGCTGGAGCGAACCTGGGCAGCCCGCAGCGCTTCGACGACGCCGATGACCGCGACCAGCGCGGTGTCCTTCTGCAGCGACACGAAGTCGTTGAGCAGTGGCGGCATCACCCGCCGCAAGCCCTGCGGCAGCACGACCCGGCGCATGGACTGCGCATAGCTGAGGCCGAGGGCACGAGCACTCAGCGCCTGGCTCGGGTGCACCGACATGATGCCGGCGCGCACCACCTCGGCAACGTAGGCGCCGTACGAGAGCGTCAACGCGATCAGCCCCAGCCAGAACAGGTCCGTCGGAACCCCCTGGAGGCCGAGTGCGGGAAACCCGAAGCCCACCAAGAAGATGACGAGGATCGTGGGCGTGCCGCGGAAGACGTCGGTGTAGACGACGGCGAGCAGCCTGATCGGTGCCAGGGCAGGGGCAGGGACCACCCGGACCAGCGCCACCACCAGCGCCACCACCAGAATCGCCGCCTCGGCCGCCAGGAAGAGCTTGATGTTGAAGACGAAACCGCCGGCAACCTCGGGCAGTGCGAGCCGCGCCTGCTCAGGGTCGAAGTAGGCCTGCTGCACCGACGGCCAGCCGGGCGCCTGGGCCACGCCCCAGCCGAGGAGACCGAGCACCACGACCGTGGAGGCCAAGGCCACGATCCCCCGCCTCGCCGACCGGCGACGCCGGTATCGGTCCCGCTCGCGCTGGTCAACGCTGCGGTGCCACGTCGCGGCGGTCGCCATCTCGTTGCTCAGGTCAGCTCCGGCACGTCGACTGTGTCGGAAAGCCACCGGTTCTCCAGCCGGGCAAGGGTTCCGTCCCGCTCGAGTGCGTCCAGCGTAGTGTCGAGGCAGCCGACCAGCGGGTTGCCCTTCTCCAGCAGCAGGCCGAACTGCTCGGTCTCACCGGTGGTCGGCTGGAACTGCCCCGCGATCGTGCCGGCGTCGAGGACGGCGGCTGTGATGAAGAACGCGCTCGGCAGATCGGCGACGATCACGTCGACCTGGCCATTCTCGAGCGCCTTGGTCGCCGCGTTGGTGTCGTCGTAGACGGCTGGGTCCCGACTGGGTTGGATCACATCGGTCACGGCTGCCAGCGAAGTGGTGCCGACCTGGGCTCCGATCGTCGCGTCGGCGAGCTCGCCCAGAGAGGCTGCGTCGGCGTACGGAGAGTCTGCGAGGGTGATCACGGCCTGTGCCGCGGAGTAGTAGCCACGGGAGAACGTGACCGCGTCCGCACGCTGCGGGGTTATCGAGATCTGGTTGATGTCGAAGTCGAAGTCCTTCGGGCCTGGCTGGTAGCTGGCGTTGAACGGGACCGTCACCCACTCGACCTGGTCCTCGGAGAATCCGAGCTCCTGGGCGACGGCGTAGGCGACCGCGGACTCGTAGCCCTTGCCGTTGGTGGGATCGTCACGCAAGAACCAGGGCGGATAGGCGGGGTCGTCGGTCGCGATCGTCAGCTGCCCCGGCTCGAGCAACGGCAGCTGGTCGGGTGCGCACTCATCGGAGGGCGCGGCAGACCCCCCGCTGGACGCGGTCGGCTCGCTGCGGGTCGCGGTCTCGTCGTCGGCCGGTGCGCAGGCCGCTAGCGCAAGCGCCGAGAGGGCAGCGAGCAGCACGGCGCGGGGCGGGCAGACAGCCGGCGGCATGGGCAGATCGTAGGGGCCAGCACGCCGGCTCGCGTGTCAATCGCGCCCACTACCCGGGCGTAGCTGACACTTCCCGGGGGCTATAGCGCCCCGGTAGTGAGGTTTTCGCAGGGGGCCTTGCGAAAACCTCGCGAGCCGGCGGGGCGGGCAGGCGCGGGGGATGGCTGCCCCAGGTCAGGTCGCGGCGGCGGCGAGGTCGACGAGCGAGATCGGGCGGACCGCGAACTGGGCTTGCGGCGTCGACCGGCGCCAGACGTCGCGTGTCTCGGCGGTGATTCCCTCGTCGAGCGCCCGCCGCAGCAGCGCCCGCGTCGGGGCGATCGCGCCAACCTCGTCCCGGGCAGGACCCATGTCCGCCTTGGCCCTGGTGATCTGCAGGCTACGCACCCAGGCGCCGGCCCGCTCGGCCCGGTTGTCGGCCCCCAAAGCCGCCAGCGCCTGCCCCGCCAGGCCGGTGCTGTTGGAGTTCGACTGGGCACCGGACACCTCGGGATACGACCCGTTGTCGCGCTGCGAGTCGCGCAGCCAGCCCCGCACCCGGACGACGGGCTTGTTGGTCAGCTGGGCCCCGTCCCTCCGGGCCGCGATCAGGGCCTGGGCGGCGAGCGCGGTCGAGTCGACGTGCGGGTCAGATCCGGCCTCCCGGCAGTTCCGTGGCGCCAGCGACTGGCGGAACCAGCCCTTCGTGCATTGCTGACTACCCAGGTAGTCGACGACCGGCTGCGGAACCCGACCCGACCGCGCCAGTGCCAGCACGGCCAACGACTGGCTGATGGTGCTGGAGAAGTCGTCGGTTCCGGTGTCCTTGACCCGGCCGCTCGGCGCGATCATCGACACCAGCTGCCCCCGCAGGTTGAGGTCGGCCGACCTGACGTACGCCCCTAGGCCGGCCACCCGCCGCGCCAGCAACAGCTTGGCGACCGCACCGGCGAAGTAGTCGCCGTCGAACTGGACGTAGACGTCGGCGTGGTCGCTGATCGTGTCGATCACCCGCTGGTTGACTACCGGCCGCAGGTTTGTCGCCACGTGGGCCAGGTACGTGTCGATGGTCAGGCCCCAGTCGTCGAAGCCGAACTCGACGTTGGTCATCCGGTGGCGCTCGAGCTCGCCGTACAGCCAGCGCGAGGAGATGTAGTCGCTCTCGCGATCGGCTGTCAGGTCGGGCCGCCCGGTGGGCGGGGCGGACGAGGCGGTTGGCGCGATGCCCAGCAGCAGCGCGAGGACCAGCCCGACGCCGAGCACGGGTGACAGCGCTACGGCCGGGAGCGAGAGCCAGCGGAAAGAGTGCGTCATGGGAGGACCTCCGGGTGAGCGGTCCGGGGGTGCCGCCCGGTCCTGGCGCCGCCCGACCGGGCGACGGCATCGCCGGACCCACCCTGCAGACCTCGACAGGGACGAGCCGCTCACTCCGCGCCAGGCATTCCGACTTGCGACGGCCACGCGTCGCCCACGGCTGCGGGTCAGTGCCGGACTTCGACCGGCTTCCCCTGGCGGGAGCTCACTGGTCGCGGGCGGCTCCCGCGACCGGTTCACCGTAACAGCCGCTCAGCCGGGTGGGCTCGAACCCGTAGGGCAGCTCGAGTCGGTGGGCGCCGAGCAGCTCGGTGTCAGCCAACAGCTCGGCCGTGGGCCGGGCAGCGACGACCTGGCCGGCATCGAGCAGCACGGACCGTGAGCACAGCTCGGCTGCGTACGGCAGGTCGTGGGTGACCATCAGGACCGACACCGGCAAGGACCGCACGATGTCGGCGAGCTCGCGCCGGCTCGCCGGATCGAGGTTGCTGGACGGTTCGTCGAGCACGAGGATCTGCGGTTGCATCGCCAGTACCGTCGCGACCGCGACGCGGCGCCGCTGACCGAACGACAGGTGGTGGGGCGACCGGTCGCCGAACCCCGACATGGCGACCTGCTCCAACGCCCTGTCGACGCAGCGGCGGAGGTCGGCGCCCGTGACTCCGAGGTTGGCGGGGCCGAACGCGACGTCCTCGGCGACGGTCGGCATGAACAGCTGATCGTCGGGGTCCTGGAACACGATGCCGACCCTGCGCCGCACCTCGCGTCTGGTGTCCGGGCCCACGACCAGTCCGTCGACGCGCACCTCGCCCCGACCGGGGCTGAGGATGCCGTTGAGGTGCAGCACCAGCGTCGTCTTGCCCGCCCCGTTGGGACCTAGCATCGCCACCCGTTCGCCGCGAGCCACGTCGAGGTCGACGCCGTAGAGGACCTGCCTCCCGTCGGGGTAGGCGAAGGCGAGGTCGCGCACGGACAGCGCCAGCGGCGGCGCCGTTGTCACGGCGCGAGTCCCCTGCTGGTGGTGAGTTGCACCGTGAGCACCGCCAGCGCCGCGAGCGGGAGCACGGCGGCGGGCAGCCACGCACCGCGACGGACCGTCTCACGGCGCAGGTCGGTGAGCGCGGGCATCGCACCGTCCCAGCCACGACTGAGCATCGCCAGATGCACCCGCTCGCCTCGCTCGTACGACCGGATGAACAGCGCGCCGGCCGACTGCGCGAGCACCTTGGCCTGACGGACGCTCGTGGCCTCGAAGCCGCGGGCCTCGCGAGCGACCCGCATCCGGCGCATCTCGTCGAGGACGACCTGCGTGTAGCGGAACATGAAGCCCGCGATCGTCACCACGAGATCGGGCACCCGCAGCCGCGAGAGTCCGAGCAGCAGCGCCCGCGGGTGCTGGGTCGCGCTGAGCACGATGGCCGCCACCACGCCCAGCGTCGCCTTGGCGAGCAGGGCGCCCGCGTCGACGAGACCTGGCTGCGACACCGCCACGCCGAGCACCTCGACCCGCGGCCCGGCGGCAACGAACGGCACCAGCAACGCGAAGACGACGAACGGGACCTCCACGACCATCCGCTTCAGCACGAGTGCCGGCGCGAGGCCGGCCAGCACGACCGCGGCGCCGAGCAGCAGCGCATAGCCCGCGTACGCGAGCGGCTCGGTGGCCGGCGTCGCCACCACCACGAGCACGAACGCGACCACTCCGAGCAGCGCCGCGTGGGCGGGCACGTGGTGTACGACGGTGTGACCCGGGACGTGCAGCCCGTCGCCGTGGCCGTCGCCGTGGCTGCCGCTCATGGACCAGAGCTTGCGGCGCCAGGGCCGTCCGCGTCGCGGTCGCTGCCTCGGCGGCGGACCACCAGCAGCAGCCCGCCCGCCAAAAGGAACGTTGCGGCGATGCCGGCCACCCCCGCCACACCGCCCGACAGCGATTCGTCGATGCCGGACGCCTCGTAGCCCGCAAACGGTCCGTCCTCGAGGTCGTGCGCCTGCTCCTGGTCCGCCAGACCCTCCTCGGCCGCGACCCGGTTGAGCCCGTCGGGGTCGCCGCTGGCGTACAGGCTGGCGAACGCCGCCACGACGACCGCGACGATCACGCCAGTGACGACGAGCGTCCGGACGCTGAGCCGCGTCATGACACGCTCCGTGGCGACATGGCCAGGTCGCCATCCTGGGGGAGCAGGTGGCGAGCGCCGGCGACGAGGTCTGGCCGTACGGCCAGCACGCTGCTGACCGCCAGCGCTGTGATGGCCGCCTCACCCAGCCCGATCAGCAGGTGCACGCCCACCATCGCCCCCGCCAGGGCGCCGAGGGGTACGTCGGTGGTGCCACCGATCGAGTACAGGCCGGTGAAGGCGAGCGCCGACACGGGCACGCTGACCACGGCGGCCACGAACGCCGTACCGACCGCCGACGCCGCGGTGCGCGGGAGCACCCTGGCGCTGAGGCTGATGATCCCCCAGGCAACCGCGGTGGTGACGAAGGCCATCAGCACGATGTTGGTGCCGAGTGCGGTGAGGCCGCCGTCGGCGAACAGCACCGCCTGCACGAGCAGCACCACCGACACGCACAACGCGCCGAGCCAGGGGCCGACCAGCATCGCCGCCAACGCGCCCCCGAGCAGGTGGCCGCTGGTGCCGGCGCCGACCGGGAAGTTGAACATCTGGGTGGCGAAGACGAACGCGGCGACCAGCCCGGCGAGCGGCACGGTGCGCTCGTCGAGCTCGGCGCGCGCCTTGCGCAGGCAGATCCCGACCCCTGCCAGCGCGACCACACCCGTCGCAACGGAGGTTGGCGCGTCCAGGAAGCCGTCCGGTACGTGCATGCGCACATCGTGCGCCAGCCCAGCGCCAACTGCAAGAGGTTCGCAGCTGGCAGGCAGCGCCGTACGCTGCCCGTCGGGAGGCCGGATGAGTCGCACCGCGCAGCAGTGGGACGAGCGGTACGCCGCGGCGGCCGACGAGCCCGGGCGGACGGTGTGGAGTGCGGCCCCCAACCCAGCCCTCGCCGCGCTGCTGAGCGACGAGCTCGCGGGGACCGCCCCCGGCCGGTGCGTGGACGTGGCGGCCGGGGAGGGACGGCACGCTATCTGGTTGGCGAGCCTCGGTTGGCAGGTATCGGCAGTCGACTTCTCGCGGGTCGGCCTCGGGCGGGCCGATCGAGCGGCGACCGCGGCTGGGGTCGAGGTGACGACGGTGTGTGCCGACGTCACGACCTGGGAGCCGGACGCGCATTTCGACCTGGTGCTGTGCGCCTACCTGCACCTGCCTACGGCCACCGCGAACCCGTTGCTGCACCGACTGGCGACGTGGGTCGCACCCGGTGGGCGGCTGGTGCTGCTCGGCCACGATCGGGACAACCTCGAGTCCGGCGTGGGCGGCCCGCAGGACGCAGACGTGCTCTGGACGGCCGGCCAGCTCGGCGCCGCTGCCGATGCTGCCGGGCTGACGCCCACCCGGTCGGGACAGGTGCGGCGACCGGTCACCGGCGCCGACCGGCCAGCGATCGACGTCGTCCTCGCCGCACGTCGCGGAGATGGCCCATCGTGCGGACAGCAAGACGCAGAGTGACATAGAGGCGGATATGCCTCATCTAGGCAACAATGCCGCGCGTGCTGGCGTCCAGGGGTGCTCCCACCTTGTCGAGCGCCCTGTCTCCGGAGCAGGCCGCGGAGCGCGGGCTCGACCCCGCCGCGCTCTGCCTGCGGGCGCTCGAGGTCGCAGGCGCCGGCGTGGTCGTCGTGGACGCGCGGGGTCGGCCGGTGCTGGCGAACGGGCTGGCTCGCAGCTGGCTCGACGCCGACCTCGAAGACCTGCGGCGGCGTCCACTCGGCCGGGTCACCGCCTGGTCTGTCGACTTGACCACCGAGCTCCAGGCCCGGGCCCTCCCGCTTGCTCGCGCGCTGCGAGGCCTACCGGTCGACCCGGTCGAGATCGTCCTCGCACACCCGGACAGGTCGTCGCGGCGAGTCTGGATCACTGCAGAACGCGTACACGACGACGCGGGGACGCCGGCGGGCGCGATCGCGGTGGGCTGGGACTTGACCGCGGTACGCCAGCAGGAGACCTACGCCGCCCGCTCGGCCGCCCAGCTGTCAGCGATGGCGGGTGCCCGCCGAGCGGTCCTCGCCGACACCGAGCCGCGAGAGGCCGTAGCGCGGTCCATCGTGGCGGTCACTGGCGCAACCTGCGCCACGGTGATGGAGGTCCAAGGCGACGTCATGACGATCACCGCCCAGGCCGGCGGCCCCGTACCCGCGATCACCTTGCGCCTGGATCGGCCGTCGGTCGGCGCCAAGGTCTATCACTCCGGCCAAGCCCTGTTCCTCGCCGACGTCGCCGCCGACCCGGCACTCGACGTCGAGCCGGTCGACCAGATCGAGCGCGTCCTCGGCCAGCGCCTGCACGCGGCCTGCTGGGTGCCGATCCGAGCCCAGCATCGTGTGGTCGGTGTCCTGACCGCGGCGTTCGCTGTTGGCTCCGAGGCGGCAGACGATGCCCCCACCACCATCCGCACGATGGAGCTGTTGGCGTCCGAGGCGGCGCTCGCGCTCGAACGCGATGACCTGCGCCGCAGTCTCGCCACCCAGGCGCTCACCGACGAGCTCACCGGGCTGGCCAACCTCCGCGCGTGGCGCACGGCGCTCGAACGCATGCCGCGGCGAGGCGGCTTGGCGATCGTCGATCTCGACCACTTCAAGTCGGTCAACGACAGCGCCGGGCACGCCGCCGGCGACCGGGTTCTGTATGAGTTCGCCCAGGCGCTGCACGAGACCACGCGGTCCGAAGACCTGGTGGCGCGCATCGGGGGCGAGGAGTTCGCCGTGCTGTGCCCGATCGGCGAGGACGTCGTGGGGCTCATCGAACGGCTGCGCAACCGCTGGGACGGGCTCAGCGGGGCGCACCCCGTCGCGGTGACGTTCTCGGCTGGTATCGCGGCGCGCGGGGTGGACGAGCCGCCCGAGCACACCCAGGCTCGCGCAGACAAGGCGCTGTACGCCGCCAAGCTGGCCGGCCGCGACCGCAGCGTCACGGCCGCCCTGGCCGCGCAGGACGGCGACGACGACACCGCGGCCGAGACCGGCTAGCGCAGGCCAGCGACCAGCGGGTCGCCGGTCATCACCCAACAGAGCACCTCCGAGCGGGTCACGGCCGACAACCGACGCCCTTCGCACTGCGTGAGCAGGGCGCTGTCGCCCGGGGCCAAGGGCCCCACGCCGGCGAGGTCGACCTCGCCCCGGGTGACGTGCACCTGCACGAACCGGGCGGTCGGTAGCCGCACCGAGCCCGGCGGGTCGAGGCGCGCACCGCGCAGCTCCGCCCCCGGCTGGTGCAGCCGAGCCCCCGGACCTGCGGCGCCGGCGAGTGACACCCAGCTCGTCGGGTCGAGCGCCTCGCCGACATCGACCCGCTCGTACGACGGATCCAGGCCGCGGCGCTCGGGAACCACCCACGTCTGCACGAACCGGGCCCCATCGGGACCGGCCCGTTCGGCGTGGTCGACACCCGTGCCGGCGGTGAGTCGCTGCACGACCCCTGGCCCGGACTCCTCGTGGCGACCGGAGGAGTCGTCGTGGCGCAGCGTTCCGTCCAGCACCCAGCTGACGATCTCGAGGTCGCGGTGACGATGCATCGCGTGGCCCGCGCCCGGGTCGAACCGCTCCTCGTTGACCGCGAGCAGCCACCCGAACCCGCAACGCGCGGGGTCGTAGTGGACGCCGAACGAGAACAGGTGCCTGGAGTCCCGGCCCGCCTCGCGGGTGCGAAACCAGTCAGCGGAGCGCCGAACCTCGATGCGGGTCACGGCCCTGGCATCGGCGTCCAGCGATACGCGATGCTGGCTGCATGCCTGGTTCTGACGACTCCCGTTTCGACACGCTGTTCGCGACCCGCCCGCTGGGGGTGCTGGCGACGCTCAAGCGCGACGGCCGCCCGCAGCTGTCCAACGTCAATCACGTCTTCGACCCGGTCAGGCGCACGGTGCGTGTATCGATCACCGACGGGAGAGCCAAGACAGCCAACCTGCGCCGCGATCCGCGGGCCAGCTATCACGTGTCCAGCGTCGACGGCTGGTCCTACGCGGTCGCGGAGGGCACGGCGAGACTCTCGCCTCCCGCGGCTGACCCGCGCGATGCGACCGTCGAAGAGCTGATTGACGTCTATCGGCAGGCGGCGGGCGAACATCCTGACTGGGAGGACTACCGCTCGGCCATGGTCCGCGACCGGCGGATGGTCCTCACGCTCGTCATCGACCGCGTCTATGGCATGGCTGGCTGATCGGCCAGCCCGCCACCGCGGCAGCCACCGCGTGACGGCTAGACCACGAAGATGACGATGATGACGATGATGATGAGGGCGAGAGCTGCGATGGCGATGGTTCTGGTGTTCATGCGGGTCTCCTTGGACGTCGGTGTCGGTCGCCGTGATTGTGCTGCCCACGGGGCGCTCGCGCACCTTGACCTGTCCGCTGCGGGTGACGGCGGCTGACTACCGTAGCCTGATGCCGCCACGTCCCACCCGCCTGAGCGCTCTCGCGGTCGGACTGGTCGTCGCGGTGACGGGCTGCACCGCCACCGACCAGCCCGCGGGGCCCGTCCCGGTGTCTGGACCCTCGCCTGCCGAGACGACACGGACGTCGGCGCCCGCGCCCCACCAGGCCGCGGCACCGAGCGCGAGCCCGCGGACGCCTGGCGACAAGCCGGGCCACGAACCCGGGAACGAGCCGGGCAAGGCGTCCCACCCGAGTTGCGTCGCCCAGGTCATGGAGCGGATGGACCTGGCAGAGCGAGCCGCCCAGCTGCTGATGGTCGGGGTGCCCGCCGACAGCACTGCGCCGCCGCCGTCCGCGGTCGTGGCTGTCCGGGACCAAGCGGTCGGGTCGGTGATCCTCACCGGCCGGTCGGCGGCCGGTGTGAAAGCGACGGCCGCACTGGTCGAGTCCCTGCAGCGGCTCGCCGAGGGACCCACCACGCAGGCGGTGGGGTTGGAGGTCGCGGTCGACCAGGAGGGCGGCCAGGTGCAGGTGCTGTCGGGACCCGGCTTCTCGACCATTCCGGACGCCCTCACCCAAGGGCTGCTGCCCCCCGCCCAGCTGCGCAGCCAGGCGCGGACCTGGGGTGCCCAGCTGGCTGCCGCCGGGATCACCGTCAACCTTGCGCCGGTCGCCGACACGGTGCCCGCCGGAGTCGACAACGATCCCATCGGCGACTTCGACCGCGAATACGCCACCAGGCCGGCAGCGGTGACCGCATCCGCCACCGCGTTCGCGGCCGGCATGCTGGCTGGCGGTGTCGCGCCGGTGGTCAAGCACTTTCCGGGCCTTGGCCGGGCCAGCGGCAACACCGACACCACGGCCGGGGTCGTCGACACCGTCACGACGAGGCGCGACCCCTACCTGCAGCCGTTCCGGGCAGCCGTCGACGCAGACACCCCGTACGTCATGGTGGCGACGGCGTCGTACCAGCGGATCGACCCTGGCCGGCTCGCTGCCTTCTCGCCGGTCATCGTCGAGCGGCTGCTGCGACGCGACCTCGGCTTCGACGGTGTGGTCATCTCCGACGATCTCGGGGCCGCGCGGGCCGTCGTCGACGTGCCGGTCGGTCGGCGAGCTACGCAGTTCGTGGCGGCGGGCGGCGACGTGGTCCTGACTGTGGTGCCCGAGCAAGCGCCGGCAATGGTGGCGGCGCTGGTGCAGCGGGCCCGCGCCGTCCCCACGTTCGGCACAGCCGTGGCTGAGGCCGCGCGACGAGTCCTCACGCGCAAGGCGGTCGCCGGGCTGCTGCCGTGTCGGCGGTGAGGGCACGCCCTGCGGCGCAGGGGTGAGGATGGGTCGATGACGAGCCCCGCCGACTTTGCTTCCACCGTCGCCGCCACCGGACTGCGCCCGCCGACGCTGCGCCCCGGGCACCTGGTGCTGCTGGTGCTAGGGCCGGTGTCGCTTGCCGTCGCCGGCTTGTTCCACCCCTCTCCGCTGTCCGCCGAGTCGGCAGGCCAGTGGCACGACCTTCATGTGGTGTTGCTGCCGCTGTTTCCCATGCTGGGCGTGATGATCTGGGTGCTGTTGCGCGGCGTGTGGACCGGCCTCGACGGGCTGGTCGCCAACCTGGCAAGGCTGCTCGCGTACGTCTATGCGTGCTGGTACACCGCGCTGGACGTGCTTGCCGGCATAGCCAACGGCGCGATCGTGGGCTACGGCTCCGCGAGCGGCACCGACGTCGACGCCGTCAAGACCGTCGTCTTTGGCGAGGGCAACGACGTCTTGGCCGTCAGCACCTGGGCCATGATCGGTGCCTGCCTGCTCACCGGCGTGATCTACGTACGCCGGATCGGACTGCTCGCACTGCCTGGAAGCGTGGTGCTGCTCGGTGCGGCGTGGTCGTTTCGCGACTCGCACGTCTATCCGGTTCGTGGCGTTGTCACCATGCTGGCGTTCGGCCTCGGCGCGATGCTGCTCGCGCTGCCCCTGCTGCGCGACCAGGCGCGCGACAAGACCTGACCAGGCGGGCAACGGCCCCAGCTCCGTCGCCCAATGGCAGCGACAGCTCGGAGAGGCGCAGCCCACCCGCTCGGTCTGCAGTTGGGTGAGCACCAGCCCGGCCCGGGCCGGGCGAGCGCCGTCCCAGTCGTGCTTCAGCGCCGCTTGCCGATCCACTCCGGCAGGTCGGGCGCGGCGAGCATCGCGTCCCGCAGCGGTGCGACCAGGTCGAGCAGCCGCCGGGAGCCGTCGGCCCCGAGGTGCGCCCACCCCTCGACGGCGGCCCGGTCGGTCTGCTGCTCCAACCGCGACCGAAGCTCCTGCCCGGCGGGGGACAGCGTGTCTGTGGCGGCACCGGACGTCGTATCGAGCGCAGATACCAGCAGGCCCTGCTCCGCCAGCGACGCCCGCGTCGCGGTCCACTCGTCGCCGGTCCAGCCGCGCCGCTCGCGGAGGAAAGCGGTGTTGCCTGAGGCGATGCCGCTGATCACCAGCGCCTCCAGCGGTGCGACGTCAGCGTGCAGCAGCGCGTTGACGTGCCCGTCGCCACGGTGCTCGCGGATCAAGGTTGCGGCATGCCACAGCTGCAGCAGCGGGGCGGTCGGCCAGGTGAGCGCGGAGTGGGCCGCATAGAGAACGCGCCCTCCCGGGGTCAACCCCTCGGTGGCGGTCCGCGCCAGACCGACCGCCTCGTCGATGCTGGCCTCGACGAGCACCGGATCGAGAATTCGGTGCAGGGCCGCCTCGACCCCCTGCCGCCTGGCCTGGGTGACTGCATCCGGCGTCGCGACCGACCAGGCAGCCGGGAGAGCCGCCTCCACCGTCCTCGGTGCGAAAACATAGAACGTCGCCTGGGTCATCGGCGCTGTCACCGGTCCCATCGCGGCCGAGCGGGAGGCGAAGTATCCGGTCCGCGAGCGGAGCCCGATCGCTTCGTACGCCTGCGCCGTCTCGACAGCGAAGTAGCCGATCACGTGCAGCGACTCCAGCGCCCCCCAGCAGCTCCGGGCGAGCCGCACCATCTGGTCATCTGTCCGCGCAGACATCAGCAGCTCCTGGCTGGCCGGAACCGAATCGGGCGAGATCACCGTACGTCTGAGACAAAGCGACGATCCCCGCCCCCAGGACCGCTGGGCCACCGCGTGAGAGGATCGATGACTAGGATTGCGCACTCGACGACCGGCCCTTGGGGGTCCCCCTGACCACGCACGAGGTGGCGCACGAGACGTTCGCCCCGTCTCGTCGGCTCCGGCTCGCCGGTCTTGCGCTCCACGCCTACACCGCCAGCGGGTCCGTGCTCGCGCTGCTCATCGTCGTTGCGGCGATGGACGGCGACGCGATTCGCGCGCTGTGGCTGATGCTTGCCGCACTGGTCATCGACGGCACCGACGGCATGCTGGCCCGCCGGCTGCGGGTCGGCGAGACGATCCCGTGGTTCGACGGTGCCCGCCTCGACGACATCGTCGACTACCTCACGTACGCCTTCGCGCCGGTGGTGCTGCTGTGGACCGGTGACTACCTGCCCGCCGGCTGGGTCGGTGCCGCGCTGGCGGCACTGCCGTTGTTGGCGTCGAGCTATCAGTTCTGCCGGGTCGACGCCAAGACTGCCGACCACTTCTTCCTGGGCTTCCCCAGCTATTGGAACGTCGTGGTGTTCTACGTGGTGGTGCTGGGGCTGGCGCCAGTGGTCGCCGGGGTGATCCTGGTCGCCTGCGCGGTGCTGGTGTTCGTGCCGGTCCGGTATCTCTATCCGTCGCGTACGAAGGTGTTCCGCCGCACCAACCTGGCGCTCACCGCAATCTGGCTCGTGGCCTACGCGGTGCTGCTGGTGCAGTTCCCCGACCCGCACCCGGCCGTGGTCGCGCTGTCGTTGCTCTATCTCGTCTACTACGGCGGTCTGTCGGTCTATCTGACGGCCACCCGGGTGGTGCGCCGGCCCCGCCGGACCCGGCGGCCGGTCGAGACCGCCCCCGCCGGGCGCGACTGACGGGTGCTCATCGGCCTGACCGCCGCCCTTGCGGCGGCCGTCGTCTTCGGCGCCTCGGCGATCTGTCAGGCCCTCGGCTCGCGGAAGGTGTCGGCCACCGGGACGCTGGGCCTTCGCCTGGCATCGGCGCTGCTGCGGCAGCCGGCGTTCCTCGCGGCACTGGTGCTCAACCTGCTCGGCTTCGTCTTGCACCTGGTGGCGGTCCGAACGCTGCCGCTGTTCCTGGCTCAGGCCGGCATCGCCGCCAGCCTCGTCGTGACGGCCGTGCTCGCGGTCCGGATCTTCCACGATCGGCTGACCCGATTCGAGTGGGCGGCGGTAGCAGCCGTGTGTGCGGGCCTGGTGGCGCTGACCGCGGCGGCCGGGTCGACCGGTGAGCAGCGGGCCACGTCGGCGGCGGCAGTCGGCGCGTACGCGGTGGCGGGGGCACTGGCGCTGCTGGGCCTGCTCGCGAGCCGTTCGCGCAGTACCGCTGCTGGCGCGGTGCTCAGCGTGCTGGCCGGCGTCGGGTTTGCCGCCACGGCGCTGGTGGCCCGGCTGCTCCCCGACCTGGGTCTCGCGCTGCTCACCGAGCCGATCACCGCAGCCCTGCCGGCGTGCGGGGCCCTTGCGTTCCTGCTGTACTCACTGGCCCTGCAGCGCAGCAGCGTCACGGTGGCGACCGCGCCGATGATCGTGGTTCAGACCGCGCTGCCCGCCGTCGTCGGAGTGGTCGCGCTAGGCGACGAGATCCGGTCGGGCTGGGGTCTTGTCGCGACCGCGAGCGGCGTGATCACGCTCGCCGCCGCGACCGTGCTGGTCCACTTCGAGGGAGCCCGCGACCACACCACCTGACCTGGCTCGGGTTAGCGTGGGAGGTGCCCGAACGACGAGAGGACCCCCATGACCGACGGCGCCGACCGTCCCGTACGCATCGGTGTGCAGATCCAGCCCCAGCACGCTGAGTGGGCGCAGATCCGGGACACCGCCCTGATGGCCGAGGACAAGGGCGTCGACGTGGCCTTCACCTGGGACCACTTCTATCCGCTGCACGGCGAGCCCGACGGCAAGCACTTCGAGTGCTGGACGATGCTCGCTGCGTGGGCCGAGGCCACCAGCCGGATCGAGATCGCTCCGCTGGTGACCTGCAACTCCTACCGCAACCCCGAGCTGCTGGCCGACATGGCTCGCACCGTTGACCACATCAGCGGCGGCAGGATCATCCTCGGGATCGGCTCGGGGTGGTTCGAGAAGGACTATGACGAGTACGGCTACCCGTTCGGCACGGCCGGGAGCCGGCTGGACGACCTGGCCATGTCGCTGCCCAGGATCGAAGCCAGGTTGGGAAAGCTCAACCCGCAACCCACCCGAGAGATCCCGCTGCTGATCGGGGGAGGCGGTGAGAAGAAGACGCTGCGGATCGTCGCCCGACACGCCGACATCTGGCACGGGTTCGGCGAGGCCGAGGTGGTGGAGCGCAAGCTGCGCATTCTCGACGAGTGGTGCGACAAGGAGGGCCGCGACCCGGACGCGATCGAACGCTCCATCAGCGTCAAGGACGACCCCGCCGCACAGGGTCCCGCACTGCACGCGCTCGGTGTCCGGCTGTTCGTCCTCTCGGCCGGTGGACCGGACTACGACTTCGCGAGATTCGACGACTGGGTGGCGTGGCGCGACCAGATGAACGCCGCCTGACGCAGCGAGTCAGCCTGACGGCGGCTCGCGGGCTAGCGCTGCACCCGGCGCCGGCGCTGCCGCCGGCCGCGCGAGGACTGGTCGGGCCGTCCATCGGGCGGTTGGTGGTCCTGGTGCGCGCGGCCCCCCATCACCCGGAAGCCGACGTAGAGGCCGACCGCGACGACCAGCAGCAGCACCAGGCCGACGACCGCCATGACGCCAACGGACATGTCCGTCATGGAATCCACGGTGCTTTGGCCTCCTCGACCCGGGCTTGGAGCCTAACCCGCGCGCCGCGCGCACGCAGGCACGCGGCTTGTCGAATTGCTGAGACGATCGGCTCGATGCACCCGCCGCCGCTCGTCGCGCCACTCGTTGTGCCGACCCACGCCGACGAGGACGCGCTGTACGACAGTTATGTCGGCTGGGCAGCCGGGTTGGGTCTCACCCTCTATCCAGCCCAGTCGGAAGCCCTGATCGAGCTGCTCACCGGCAGCAACGTCATCGTGTCGACACCGACGGGGTCGGGCAAGTCCCTGATCGCCACGGGGGCGCACCACTTCGGCCTCGCCACCAGCAGGCGCAGCGTCTACACCGCCCCGATCAAGGCACTGGTGAGCGAGAAGTTCTTTGCGCTGTGCGAGATCTTCGGCGCCGACCGCGTCGGCATGCTCACCGGCGACGCGAGCGTCAACCCGACCGCCCCGATCATCTGCTGCACCGCCGAGGTGCTCGCCAACCAGGCGCTTCGCGAGGGCACCCACGCCGACGCCGACATCGTGATCATGGACGAGTTCCACTACTACGGCGACGTCGACCGCGGCTGGGCCTGGCAGGTGCCGCTGCTCGAGCTCAACCGCGCGCAGTTCCTCCTGATGTCCGCGACGCTCGGCGACATGCGATCGCTGGCCGACGACCTCACCCGGCGGACCGGCCGCGCCACCGCCGTCGTCTCGTCGAGCGAGCGCCCCGTACCGCTGCACCACTGGTACGAGACCACACCGTTGCACGAGACCATCGCGGATCTGCTGCACGCCGGCCAGGCCCCGATCTACGTCGTGCACTTCACCCAGGCCGGTGCGCTCGAGCTCGCCCAGTCCCTGACCAGCTCGCCCGTCGCCAGCCGCGAGCAACGCGACCGGATCGCGGCCGAGATCGGCGACTTCCGGTTCGCGACCGGATTCGGCCGGACGCTCTCCCGCCTGGTCCGACAAGGCATCGGGGTGCACCACGCGGGAATGCTGCCGAGGTACCGGCGGCTGGTCGAGCAGCTGGCGCAGGGCGGGTTGCTCACCGTCATCTGCGGCACCGACACCCTGGGGATGGGCATCAACGTGCCGATCCGCACGGTGCTGCTGACGTCGCTGGTCAAGTACGACGGCACCCGGATGCGGCACCTGCAGGCACGGGAGTTCCACCAGGTCGCGGGGCGGGCCGGTCGAGCCGGCTACGACACCGCCGGCACGGTTGTCGTCCAGGCGCCCGAGCACGAGGTGGAGAACGCCCGGCTGGTCGCCAAGGCAGGCGACGATCCGAAGAAGCTCCGGCGGGTGCAGAAGAAGAAGCCCACCCAGGGTCAGGTGTCGTGGACCCGCGCCACCTTCGACCGGCTCGCCGCCGCGGAGCCCGAGCAGCTGGTGTCCCACTTCCGCGTGTCGCACGCGATGCTGCTCGACGTCATCGCCCGACCTGGCGACGCGTTCGCCGCGATGCGCAGGCTCCTCGCCGACAACCACGAGCCCCAGGCGCTGCGCCGCCACGTACACACGGCGGTGGGTGCCTACCGTGCGCTCCGGGCGGCAGGTGTCGTCCAACAGCTCGCCGAGCCGGACGCCGACGGGCGCACCATCCGGCTCACCGTCGACCTGCCTGCCAACTTCGCGCTCAACCAGCCGCTCTCGACGTTTGCGCTGGCCGCGATCGAGCTGCTCGACCCCGCGTCGGAGGCCTTCGCCCTCGATGTCGTGTCGGTCATCGAGGCCACCCTCGACAACCCCCGCCAGGTGTTGCGCGCCCAGGAGCACCTGGCGCGCGGCGAGGCGGTGGCGTCGATGAAGGCGGAGGGCCTCGACTACGAGGACCGGATGGCGCTGCTCGAGGAGGTCACCTACCCGCAGCCCCTGGCCGAGCTGCTCGAGGCGGCCTACGAGATGTACCGGACCGGCCACCCGTGGGTCGCCGACCACATGCTCTTGCCCAAGTCGGTCGTGCGCGACATGTGGGAGCGGGCCATGACGTTCACCGAGTACGTCTCGCACTACAGCCTGGCTCGCTCGGAGGGCGCGCTGTTGCGCTACCTCGCCGATGCCTACCGAGCGTTGCGTGTCGGCGTCCCCGGTGCCGCCCGCACCGAGCAGACCGGCGACCTGGTCGAGTGGCTCGGTGAGCTGGTCCGGCAGGTCGACTCGTCGCTGCTCGACGAGTGGGAACGGCTGACCCGCCACCCGGGTGAGCAGCCCGTCTCGGTGGTCGAGCCGGAGCCTGCGGCTCGGCCGGTGACCGCCAACCCGCGGGCCTTCCGGGTGCTGGTACGCAACGCGCTGTTCCGTCGGGTCGAGCTGGCCGCCCGGCGCGACCACGCCACGCTCGGCGAGCTCGACGCCCCGTCCGGCTGGGACGCCGACTCCTGGCGGGCAGCGTTGGACGCGTACTTCGCGGAGCACGACGTGCTGCAGACGGGGGCCGACGCCCGCGGACCCGGACTGCTGCTCATCACGCAGGAGCCGGGCCGCTGGCTGGTGCGGCAGATCCTGGACGACCCGCAGGGACACCACGACTGGGGGATCAGCGCGACCGTCGATCTGGCGGCCAGCGACGAGACCGGCACCGCCGCCGTCGCCGTCACCGCGGTCAGCCGCCTTTGAGGGTCAGCAGCGCGTACGGAGCCGGGAGAGGTAGTAGCGGTTGGTGTCGACGCCGACGCGATCCGCCACCCACGACCGCCCCTGCAAGACTCGCCCGATGAGCGCTCAGGCTGCCTCCGACACCGGCCTCAGCGGGGTCAGCGGGCTCGTTGCCGACGTCATCGCGCGGCTGGGCGAGGTCGGCGTCGGACTGCTCACCGCGGCCGAGACCGTGTTCCCGCCCATCCCGAGCGAGGTGGTGCTGCCGTTCGCGGGCTACCTGGCTCAGCGAGGCAGCCTCGACCCCACCTGGGTGCTGGTGGCGGCCACGCTGGGCACGGTCGCAGGCGCAGTGGCGCTGTACGTGCTGGCCGCCTCGCTCGGCGAGGAGCGCGCCACCGCGCTGCTCGCCCGGTTGCCGCTGGTCGATCGAGACGACATCGAGCGGGCGTCGGCGTGGTTCGCCGACCATGGACGCTCAGCCGTCCTGCTGGGGCGGCTCGCCCCCGGCGTACGCAGCCTGATCTCGTTGCCCGCCGGCGCTCAGCGCATGCCGCTCGGCCAGTTCGTGGCGTACACGACAGCCGGAAGCCTGCTCTGGAACGCGCTGCTGGTTGGAGCCGGCTACGCGCTCGGCACCCAGTGGAAGCAGGTAGAGGCATACTCGGGTTGGTTGGACGCGATCCTGATCGCGGCCGCGGTGGGGGTCGTGGTCCTGCTGGGCCTGCGGCGCTACCGCCGGCACCGGCGGGCGCAGGTGGCAGCTGCCCCCGCCCGTACGGATGAAGCCACCTGACCGTACGGACCTGCGGGATCCGCTCCGGACGACCCTGCGCCGACGACCGGCGCTGATCGGACGGCCCAGCAGCCGCGCCAGAGGAGTCGCCATGTCCATGCCGCCGTCGCGATCCGCGCGCGGTGACGGCGGCCAGACTCGGCGGCACGCCGGCGCTGGCCGGACAGGCCACGCCCGAAGAGGTTCAGCGCAAGCAGACGTGGCGGTGTACTGCAGGAACGCGGCAAGGCGACCTGCCGGTCCACGTGCTCGAGGTGGGCAAGTCGTTCATCGACCACGTGACGACCGCCCGGCAGGACACGACGGTCACTGGGGCGATCCTGGCGATGAGCCGCAGCATGGACCTCACCACGGTTGCCGAGGGCGTGGACCGGCCCGAGCAGGCCGCCTGGCGGGGACAGAGCGCGGTGCGCGCACGCGCAGGGCCAACTGTGCTGAAGCCGGTCGGCCGGCGCCGGCGTGCTGGAGCTGCTGTCAGACGAGCTGCGTGAGCGTGTGGATCACCAACCCGGCAAGGCCACCGACCAAGGTGCCGTTGATCCGGATGAACTGCAGGTCGCGACCGACGTGCAGCTCGATCCGCCGGGCGGCCTCGTCACCGTCCCAGCGGTCGACGGTCTCGGTGATGACCGTGGTGATCTCGTTGCCGTAGGTCGTGACGACGAACGCCGCCAGGTCCGCCGCGTAGCCGTCCAGGCGGGTCCGCAGCTCGGCATCGTCGCGCAGTCGTTCGGCGAGCGCGGCGAGCTGGACGTGTGCCCGCGCGCGTACGGCACTGTCGGGGTCGGCAAGGCTGGTGACGAGCGCGCGCCGGACGGCGTTCCACAACGCGGTCGCCGTGGTGACGACGCGGGGCTGACCGAGCACCCGGCGCTTGAGCTGCTCGGCCGCGTCCATCGTGTCGGGGTCGTGCTGCAGGTCGTTGGCCAGCCGACCGAGCAGAGCGTCCAGCGCCTGCCGAGCCTCGTGCCGGGGATCGTCCCGCACGTCAGTGACCCAGCCGAGCAGCTCGGTGTGGACCCGCTGGCCCACCTGCTGGTCGAGCCAGCCCGGTGACCACCAGGGTGCCCGGGTGCCGACCACGGCGGCCACGGTCTCCTCGTTGACCAGCAGCCAGCGGTGCACCTCGACGACGACCAGGTCGACCAGGCCGTGGTGGGCACCGTCGCGGACCACCTCGGCGAGCAGGTTGCCGACCAGCGGGCTGAGGGGTTCATCCAGCAACCGGGGCACGAGCTCGTGCTCGACCAACGCTGCCACGTCGTCGTCGCCGATGCGGTCCAGCCCCAGTCTGGCGAGCCGGGCGCCCTCGTCGACCACCCGGGTGCGGTGTGCGGGGTCGGCCAGCCAGCTGCCGACCCGGCCGGCGATGCCTGCCGCGGTGACCCGGTCGCGGACGACATGCTCCACGAGGAAGTTGTCGGTGACGAACTCCTGCAGGCTCACCCCAAGGGCCTGCTTGCGACGCGGGATCAGCGCGGTGTGCGGGATCGGGATGCCGAGCGGGTGCCGGAACAGCGCGGTGACGGCGAACCAGTCGGCGATCGCGCCGACCATCGCCGCCTCGGCCGTCGCATGCACGTACGGCCACGGGCCACCCCGGTCGAGCGTGCCGACATAGACGATCGCGGCGAGCAGCAACAGCCCGACCGCGACCTGGCGCATCCGCCGCAGCCCCCGCCGCCGCGCCTCGTCCCCCGACGCACCCGCCTCGTCCTGCGGCGCACCCGCCGGAGTCCGCAATGCGGGGTTGTGGCTGTCGTCCCCGCCGGCAAGACGGCCAGAACCCCGCATTGCGGCGCCTCCTGGCGTGTCCGTGGGCGGATCCCCTCGCGCTGCCCCGATGGAGGCTCAGATGCCGAGCTGCTCGGAGGCGAGCCTGGTGCCCTCGACGCGGGAGCGGATCTTTTCGAACGCCACGTCGCGGGCGAAGTCGGGCGATCCGTGCTTGGGCTTGTCGTCGATGCTGAACGGCGAGAACCCGCAGTCGTCGGTCGAGCCGAGCCGGTCGACCGGGATGTGCTGGGCCGCGAGCAGCAGCTGGTCGCGCACCTCCTCCGCCGTCTCGATGCGCGGGTCCTGCGGGTTGATCACCCCGACGAAGCAGACCTGCGGCACCCCGTTGGCGTCGGCGCGGCTGTGCTCGCCGATCAGCGCGTAGATCCGCTCACGGTCGGACTCACTGGCCAGCTGGATGAGGAAGTAGCCCGCGTTCATCTGGAACATCATCGGCAGCAGCTCGGCGTAGTCGACGTCGGCGGAGTGGGTCGAGTCGAGGTCACCGCCAGGGCAGGTGTGGATGCCGATGTCTCGCCGCTGCTCGGCACTGAACCGGTCGAGCACCCGGTTGTTGAGCGCGACGAACTCAGCCAGCATCCCTCGGCCCGTCCACGGGTTGTCGGGGTCGTTGCGCAGCGCCAGCCGACCCTCGGTGAAGTCGATCGAGACCCGTACGGCGCCTGCCTCGAAGCACCGCCGGATGTCCTTCTCGGCTTCGTCGGCTAGGTCGGCGAGGAACTGCTCGCGCGGGTAGCCGTCAATCTCCGTGTCCAGCGGATAGAGCAGCGCGAGCATCGAGGGCGCGATCACGGCCTGCTTCACCGGTCCACGTGCGACGGGCGTGGCTTTCGCGAGGTAGTCGGCGGCGTACGTCTGGTAGCGGAAGGGCCCGCCGGTCAGCCGCGGCAGCTGGCGGTGGTGGCCGTCGGCAAAGATCGCGAAGTACTGCCCGTCGGCCGCCAGGTTGGGCGCCAGCCCGGTCCCGGCCAGGGTGTCGGTGAGGGGGTAGGTCGCAAAGCTCGACGCTCGCTGCTCACCGTCGGTGACCATCGCAGAGCCGGTCGCCTCCATCCGTTCGATCGAGTCACGACAGGCGGCGTCCTGCTCGGCCTGCAGCTGCTCGCGGCTGACGGTGCCGGCGTCGTAGCCGGCCAGGGCCTGCTGCAGCGTGGTGGGACGGGGCAGGGACCCGACGTTCTCGGTGGGCAGCGGCATCACGGACTCCCGGTGCATCGTTCGCGGCGGACGGTGCCGACCTTAGCCACCGCCCGCGCCGCAGCACGGGTCGGGCGCGGCAAGATGACTCCTATGCTGACCCTCGACGAAGCCACCGCGCTGCTCAGCGCCGCCCGCACCGCCGCCACCGAGCAGGGCGTGCCCATGTCGTTGGCGGTGATGGACCCGGCGGGCCATCTGCTCGCCTTCGCCAGGATGGACCGGGCGCCCTGGATCAGCGCCGACGTCGCCCAGGGCAAGGCCTGGACGGCGGCGGCGTACGGGACCCCGAGCCATGCGCAGAAGGAGAAGATGGAGCCGATGCCCAACTTCGCCGGCGCACTGACCTCGATGACGCACGGCCGCTACACCCCGCAGACCGGGGCGGTCCCGGTCTACCGCGACGGCACGCTGCTGGGTGCGGTCGGCGCCAGCGGAGGAACCGGCGACGAGGACCAGGCGGTGTGTTCGTCCGCTGTCGCTTCCGAAGGCTTCGCCACCAGCGCCTGACCAGCCCGCGGGGCGCAGCGGGTCCTCGGCGATGGGCGCTCCGCCGGGTGCTGGCAGGCTGGACCGAGTGACGACCGACGTGCAGTGGCGTGCCGACAAGGAGCCGCGCAACGCTGTGGTGGAGCAGAAGGAGGCCAGCGCGGCCGGGATCGCCCTGTGACGTCGCGGACCACGCGTACGGGGGGCGGAGCCGGTGCCGACCCGCGCGACGACCCGAGCCATCCCCGCAGGGTCCTGGCTGTACTGCTGCTCGCCTGCATCTGTTTCGCGCTCGCACAGACGCTGGTCATCCCCGCGTTGCCGCAGATCGCCGACAGCCTCGGCGCCGGCACGTCGAGCACGTCGTGGGTGCTCACGGGGTTCTTGCTGTCGGCGTCGGTCGCCACCCCGATCGTCGGCAAGCTCGGCGACCTCTACGGACGAGGCCGGGTGCTCACCTGGGTCCTGGTCATCTTCGCGCTCGGCGGAGTGGTCAACGCACTCGCCGGCAGCATCGAGGTGCTCGTCGCCGGGCGCATCCTGCAGGGTGTTGCGGGCGGGGTCTTCCCGCTGGCGTTCGGGATCGTGCGCGAGACCTCCCCACGGGAGCGGGTGCCGTCGGACCTGTCGCTGCTCAGCGCCGTGTTCGGGATCGGCGGCGGCATCGGGCTGCCCCTGTCGGGAGTCATCGTGGACCACGCCGACATCTCGTGGCTGTTCTGGATCAACCTCGTTGCGCTGCCGGCGGCCCTGGCGGCGCACCGGCTGATCCCGTCCACGCCGGCCGCGCACCGGCCCAGGATCGACTGGCCAGGGGCGGTCCTATTGTCGCTGGCGCTCGGTTCGACGCTGCTGGGCGTCACCCGGGCCGACGCTTGGGGCTGGTCGTCGCCGACGACGCTGGGGCTGATCGGGGGCGGACTGGTGCTGGCGGTGCTGTGGGTGGCGGTCGAGGCCAGGGTCACCGAACCGCTGATCCAGCTCAGCGTCCTGCGCCAGCGCGCGGTGGCGGCCACGAACGCCACCGCGATGATGGTGGGCCTGGCGATGTTCGCCAGCTTCTTGTTGATCCCGCAGTTCGCGCAGACCCCGACCAGCGCGGGCTACGGCTTCGGGATGACCGTCACCGGCGCCGGGCTGTTGCTGGTGCCCTCGGCACTTACCCAGCTGCTCGCCGGCCCTGTTGCCGGCCGCCTCGGGGTGCGGATCGGCTTTCGTCGTGTGCTCGCTCTGGGCACCTCCTTCAGCTGCGCCGCCTTCTGCCTGCTGGCGTTCGCGCACAGCAGTCCGTGGGAGTTCGTGGTCGCCGGCATCCTGCTGGGCTCGGGCATCTGCTTCGCGTTCGCCGCGATGGCCAACCTGGTCGTCGCGGCCACCCCGCCCGCGCAGGTCGGCATCGCCACGGGCATCAACACCGTCATGCGCACCGTCGGCGGCGCGTTCGGGTCGGCGGTCGCCGCCGCGATCCTGGCGGCCCACATCGTCGCGTCGACCGGTCTGCCCAGCGAGGGCGCCTATACCGCCGCCTTTGCGTTCTCGGCCGCTGTCGCGGTGGTCGCCACCTGCGCTGCCCTGCTCGTACCGCGCCAGGTCGAGGAGCCCGCGCCCGTACCCGTCGCCGTCATCGACTGAACGCGGACAGCGTCCCCGGCGTATCCCCTGTCGACGAGCCGCCGCTGCCGGGTGCGGCAGGATGGAGGCCCGAGTGGGGGTGACGTCCAGTCATGAGCAGGTCGCCGGGCCGCCGGCGCTCGTCCGCTCCGGTGGCCACCGCGTCGTTCACCATCGAGCAGGCCTACACCGAGCACGGGGGAGCGTTGTACGGCTACGCGGTCAACGCGCTCGGCGAGCGGGGGAGCGCCGAAGACCTCGTCCAGGAGGTCTTCGCCCGCGCCTGGCGCTCGGCCGACCGCTTCGACCCGCAGCTGGCCTCGCTGCGCACCTGGTTGTTCGCGATCGCACGAAATCTGGTCCGCGACGCCCACCGCGCCAGGACGCGGCGGCCTCGCATGGCGGAGCCCCCGGGCCAGGCGCTGGCCGAACCTGCCACCGCGTCGTCGATCGCGCCGATCGGCAGGGTGTCCACCCCCCAGCCCGTCGAGGACCAGGTGGCGGCGCGGCTGGCGCTGGTCGAGGCCCTCGCGCGGCTTTCACCCGAGCAGCGCGAGGTGGTGGCGGGCGTGCACCTGACCGGGCAGACCTATGCCGACATCGCAGCCACGACTGGGGTCGAGGTCGCAACGCTGCGCACTCGGATGTACTACGGGCTGCGGGCGATGCGGGCCGTACTGACGGAAGCGGGATGGACCGAGGATGAGTGACCGGGAGACCCCGGAGCGGGACGGGGCCCGCGCGGCGGAGCTGATCGGTGGCGCGGTGGCCGGTGACCTGTCGGCAGCCGAACAGTCCGAGCTGGAGGCGCTGGGGCGCGCCGACCCGCAGGTGGCTGCCGATTGGGCGATGGCGGTCGCCGCGGCGCTGGCC
>JACCWP010000244.1 GCA_013697585.1 Nocardioidaceae bacterium | reverse complement strand
CGGCAAGGTCGCGAGCGAGCTTGACGGCGGCCGCCCATGTCGCGAGCGGGATCCGTTCCGCGGCACGACTCACATCGGCGAGCGCCTTCGCTTCGACCGTGCCGTGCTGGGCGGCGTGCATCGTACGCGCCGTCTCGTCCATCTGCCAAAGGGTGGCCTTGCCCAACGCCAGGGGTGCCCGGTGCGAAGCGCGCCTCCGATCGATCAACGCAACAGAGCCGTCTGACGGGACACTAGGGTGCTCGCGCCGTCGAGGGTAGGCATCCGGGGACGACTGGAGCTTTCGAGGCGCACCGCCGACAGAGCGAGGAATCGACGTGAACGATCCGGACCCGCCCACCACCGCGCAGTTCACCAGCGCGACCGTCGTCATCCCCGTGGTCACCGAGACCGACTCGCTCGACGAGACGGCACGGCTGCTGGCCGAGAGCAGCGACGGGGACATCAGCCAGGTGCTGGTGGTGGTGTGCGAGCGGACCACGGCACCATCGCTGGCCCGCTGCGAGGCGCTCCGCCAGACGTTCGGTGATCGTGTGCAGATCCACCGCCAGAAGCTGCCGTTCCTGGGGGGCGCGTTGCGTGAGGCGTTCGACCTGGCCACCGGCAGTCACGTCGTCATGATGGCCAGCGACCTCGAAACCGATCCTCGGCTCGTCCCGGCCTTCGTCGCCTTGGCCAGGGTCCACCCGTCGGCCATCGTCACCGCGTCACGGTGGGCGCCCGGCGGTGGGTTCTCCGGCTACGGCCGGGCGCGGGTGGCGGCCAACTGGATGTTCCAGCGGCTGACGTCGATCCTTTACCGCACGCCCCTCACCGACGCGACGTTCGGTTACCGGCTCTTCCCGACGGCGTTGGTGCAGGCCATCCGCTGGGAGGGCACACGCCACGAGTTCCTCCTCGAGACGGTGCTGAAACCGCTGCGACTCGGGGTCGAGGTCCTGGAGATCCCGACCGCGTGGCGACCGCGACCCGATGGCGAGTCGCAGAACTCACTGGCTACCCAGGCCCGCTACGTCAAGACGCTGGTCACCCATCGACGCCAACCGACCTCGACGATGCTGCGCAGCGCGCCCCCGGCGATGACGTCATGACCAACGTCATCGTCACCACGACCATCCATCCTCCTACGGCCGCGGTGCAGCTGTTCGACGCCATGCCCGACTGGCATCTGGTCGTGGTCGGCGACCGCAAGACGCCCGACGACTACGCGCTGCGCCACGGCACCTACCTCGGTCCCGACGACCAGGACAAGATCGACAAGGACCTCTCGGAGCTGATCGGTTGGGACAGCATCCAGCGCCGCAACTTCGGTTTCCTCGTCGCGCTCGAGATGGGCGCGGACGTCGTCGCGGTGGTCGACGACGACAACATCCCCTACGAGCACTGGGGTCGCGACCTGATGGTGGGACGTGACGTCGAGGTCGACCTTTACGCCACCTCGGCTCCGGCGTTCGACCCCGTCGGGGCGACGAACTACCCGCACCTCTGGCATCGGGGCTTCCCGATCCAGCTGCTGCCGACACGGGACTACTCGACCTGCAGCCGCCAGACGGTGCACGTCGACGTGCAGGCCGACTTCTGGAACGGCGACCCCGACGTCGACGCCATCTGCCGCATCCAGTTCGCCCCCGAATGTGCCTTCGACGAGGGCGTGTTCCCTCTCGCCTCCAACACGATCGCGCCGTTCAACTCCCAGAACACCTTCCTGGCCGCGTCCTGGCTGGAGCACTACTTCATGATGCCTCACGTCGGGCGCATGGACGACATCTGGGCCTCGTACTACCTCCAGGGGAAAGGGGCGTCGGTGGTCTTCGGCCGACCCTCGGTGACCCAGGAGCGCAACCCCCACGACCTCATTACCGACATGACCCGCGAGTACATCGGCTACGAGAACAACCTGTCCATCGTAAAGGCCGTCGTCGACGACCCCGACGAGCTGTTCCGCTTCCTACCGGCTCGCACCATCGCGGCCTTCGACCGGTACCGCAGCCACTTCTGACCGCGCTCCCGGCTCGGCTGCGGACTCGTTGGGCGCCGCCTCGCCGGCCGCATCCCCACCGCGACCGCGGCGGTTGTCGCGCCACCGCACCACGAGCAGCGCCAGAAGCGCCAGCACGAGCGGATCGGAGTAGAGCCGGAACCGGTTGTTCTCCCCCACCTCGAAGGCGTTGCTCACGACCACGACGTACACGGTGCTCAGCCACAGGAAGCCCACGACGAGCAGCGGTGGACCGGTGCGGTCCCGGCGCCGCCGGGCTCCGTTGAGCAACGTCAGCGCTCCGGCGGCGAAGACGAACCCATAGGCACCGAGGACGAACCATGCCGTACGTGCCGGTCCCTGGGTGTAGCGAACGCTGGCCTGGGGCAGCCCGCCGGGGGGATTACCGCGGTCGACGACCCCGAACACGACGTGGTTGTAGAAGCGGTCGAGCCAATAGACCTTCTGTCGGTTCCGCTCGAGCGTGAAGAAATCGCTCGTTGGTCGAAAGAAGATCTCGCTTGCCGTCTTGAGGCCTTGCACGTAGGCGTCGGGCCGCTCGCGGATCGTGTAGAGCGCATCCTCGAGGTTGCGCTCCGAGATCTCCAGGAAGATGGACGCGTTCGTGTTGGTGCGGAAGAACTCGTTCTCGGTGTCGGGGCGGGTGTAGATGCCCTTCTGCTCCTCGTCGAGCACGGGGATACCCGTCTGCTCCGGCATGGGAACGAGCCCGTGGTAGGCGGCAGCCGGGCTCAGCGGCTCGACGAGAGCCAACGCCGACAGCCTGCCATCGGCCACGAGCTGACGGCGCTCGATCTCGGGGAGTTGGAACGTGGTGACCTTCGCCAGGCTGATGCCCAGCGCGCTGCTCAACGACGGAGCGCCGAAGGCGACGAGGCGTTGCGCGTGGAGCCCGACGACGACCAGCACGGGCACCGCCACGGCGGCCGTGAGGCGTCGCCACCCGGGGCCGTCGCGGCGAACGAACACCACGACCGCCCACACCAGCAACCAGCCCAGATGGAACAGGCTCCTGGTGAGCACCACAGCGGCGACGATGCTCAGAAAGACGCCGGCGTCGACCGCCGCACCTGAGCGCTCGTAGCGCAGCAGTGCCAGCACGGCCAGGACCAAGAGCAGGACGAGCGGGTAGTCGTAGTGCATCCAGCTCTCGTAGAGGAACACCGAGGGACTCCAGGTGAACCCCAGGGTGACCACCACCGCCACCGTCGTCCCTACCCCGACCCGACGCAGGATGGCGTAGAGGCACAGGGCCAGAGCGAGACCGATGGCGAGGTAGGCGGCGTGGAAGAGAGGCGTCTCCAACCACAGCGGCGCATGGAGGCCGATGCCGACAAAAAGGTTGTACAACGGCGGTTGGGCGTGCATGTGCGCCAGGCTCGACAGCAGGTTCTCCCGCAGCTCGCCCCGGTCGAGGACCTGCAGGCCGTCGTTGAGGGGACGGACGTCGAACTCGAGCCCGGCGACGGCCGCGAGCGCGATCCGCGAGAGCGCGAAACCGGCGACCACGACGCAGGCCCCACGGTGTTCGCGCACGACCCGCCGGAACGACCCGGCCAGCGCCGTCGGGGCATCCGCAGTGGTGATCCCTTTCGTCTCGGTCAACCTTCGATTCTCTCCTTGGCGAGCGGCTTGTCGAGTGCCGGTCGAGCTGGGGTCCGGAGTGGACCCCGCGGCGACAGGGGACGTGTTGGGACACTACAATGGCCTGACCCCGAACTGGATCCATGCGCCCTATCAGCCTCTCGGAGGACCGTGGCGAACGACATAGGGACGCGGCGGCGGGTGCCGCACCTGATCCGCCCCGTTGACGACGACGAGCGCGCCACCCGCGACAGCGTCGCCGGTCGCGCCACTCGGACGGACTGGCGCTTGGTGGCGGTCATCAGCGCCGTCCACATGGGGCTGATGAGCGTGGTGATCGCCCGGCACGAGCCGTGGTTCGACGAGGCCCAGGCGTGGTTGCTGGCCCGTGACGCGTCGCTCGCGGACCTGCTGTGGACCTACCCCCGCTACGAGGGCTCCCCGGTGTTGTGGCACCTGCTCCTGTCGGTTCCGGCCAAGCTCGGAGCGCCCTACGCCTCGCTCAAGGTCCTCTCGGTGATCTGCGCCCTGGTTGCCAATGTGGTGTTCGTCCGCTTCTCCCCGTTCCCGCTGTTGGCCAAGATCGCGCTGCCGCTCAGCTACTGGTTCTTCTTCCAGTACGGCGTCGTCGCCCGCAGCTACGCCTTACTGGCGCCGCTGCTGTTCGGGGCGGCGATGACCTGGCCGCGGCGCCGGGACCACCCTTACCGGATGCTTGCGGTCTTGGTCCTGCTCGCCAACGTCAGCATTCACGGTTTCCTCATCGCCGGCGGGCTCGCTGCGGTCCACGTGGTCGACGAGGCCCGCTCCTGGGCGCACCTTTCGAGACCTCGCCGCCGGGGAGTCACGGTCCTCGTCGGCGGGTTCGCGGCGTGTACCGCGATGCTCTTCCTTCAGCTGCGGACCCCGTCGGACCATTCGTTCCTGGTCGACACGCCGTTGGACTTCAACCCGGTTCACGTCTTCGTCGAGGTGAAGGGGATGGTGAAGGACGCGTTCACCGGCGGTCGCTACACCGCCGCGCTGGTGGTCGGCGCGAGCTTCGTGTGGTTCTGGAAGTCTCGCGCCCTGCTGGTGTGGCTGGTCCCGACCGTTGCCGTGGCCATGTTCTCCTCGGTCCGCTACGCCAACGTCTGGCACGAGGGCATCCTCGTGCTGATCTGGGTCTTTGCGCTGTGGGTGAGTCTCGAGAACCAGGATCGCTGGCGACACGGCGGCTACGGGCGAGTCGTTCGCCCTGGTGTCGCGTTCGCCGCGCTCGCTCTGGTGATGGTGCTGCAGTTGCGTTGGACGGTGCTGTCCACCCGATTCGACCTGGACCACGTGTACTCCGCCAGTCACGCCCTGGCCGAGTACCTGAAGGCCGAGGAGCTGACCGGAGGAGTCATCGTCGGCAGCGGGCTGGAGACCCTCAGCGTGCAGCCCTACTTCGAGGCCAACATCTTCGACAACTACCACAACGGCAGCCCTGCGGCGTTCTGGGTGTGGTCGACGAACACGCGGTACCCCGCGCCGGCAGGCCTCTTGCCCGACGCGCCGCCCGGTGAGCGGCCCGACGCGATCATCGCCAGCGACAAGCGGGGCGGCTCGAGGCGTGCAGTGGCGCCGTTGAGTTTCCCGGGCTACCGCCTCGACGCGCACCTGGAGGGAAGCATCTACGTCAAGGAGGACGTCTTCGAGACGGAAGGCTTCTACGTCTACCGGCCGGTCGACAGTGACCGCTGAGACCGCTGAGACCGCTGGGACCGCTGGGACCGCGACGGATCGTGGCGCGCGCCCGCTTGCGCCGCGTCAGTTGCTGATCGCGGCGACGCTGTCGATCCTGATGGTCACGTGGCTGTTCACGAGTCCACCCGGTTCCGTTCCCGACGAGCGGGCTCACCTCGTCA
>JACCWP010000245.1 GCA_013697585.1 Nocardioidaceae bacterium | reverse complement strand
GAGAGTCTGTGGGCGGGGTAGCGGAGAGTGCCGCTTAGACTCTCGGCTGGGTCTTTGCCGTGTGGATGTTCAAGAAAGTGGAGGGGGAGTTGGGTGGATATGCGTATCAGCTCGATAACGGAGCCCTGGTCAAGGTGTGCACACTACCCCTGCTCGCCGGCGAGATTTGCCCCGTGGGCATTGGTGGCGGTTGAGAGGGGAAGTGCACATCCGCTGTTGGTTTTCGGAGACAGCTGACAGGGGAGCGACGCTGTTCGTCATCCTCAATCCTGGCCTCGGCGGGGCCGTCGCTTGACGGTCACACGCGGCTAAAAGACGCACCGGAGGCTGAGTGCTTGCGACAGCCCGGACACCTTCGATCAGTACGTTCAGCAGTCAAACACCGACCAGCAGATGTCGTTCCGCAACCGCTGGTCGTCAAGTACGAGCTCGCGAATACTTCTCGGGAGTTCGTCACGCTGCCATTGGCACTCGAGTCGACCCGCGGCCTCACCTTCGTCTTCCGGCGCGGCAGCACGCACGGCCTTAATCGCATAGGCAGCGGCACCGAGCTCGTGCGCGGCGACGAGTGCGAAGGCCCCGGCTTGGCCGGCAGCGTAGGCGGCATGCCGGGCAGCACCACGCAGGTCTCTGGCCGCGCCCATCGCAGGGCCGCCCGCCGCACGAGACTGCATCATCTCGACCTCGCCACGCATGCAGGCGTGGGCATGCTGGATCGACCGACGCGGTCGAGGGTCTTCTGGCTCAACTGATTCGAAGAGGGGCAGGACGTGCTCCGCGCACGATGCTGCCCGGAGAGCGAGAAGTTGGTGATCCGAATCGGTGAGAGTCCCACCGCGGCGGATCGTCACGAAACGAGGGTCCCGGTCCTTTGGCAGAATCATGCATCGCACTCCTTGCTCGCCGTGGTCCAGCATCGTCGCCTCTGGCGAGCTCTTCTCCAAGTTCGGGGGAGAGGTATGTGGCCACCTCCTTTGGGAGTGTTTGGTCTGCTTGAAGGATGAAGACACGGCTGGCAGTGCTCGGCGACTCGATCGCGTGGGGGCAGGGGGCGGCGCGCGAGCGTGACCGGCTGGGTCCCCGGTTAGCGGATGGTCTGGCGATGCGGGGCTTCGAGGTGGAAGTCGAGATGTTCGCCGTACCAGGCGCTCGAAGTTCGGGACTGGCCGCACAAGTGAGCTCGGCATTGGATTGGTCCCCGGCCCTGGCCGTGGTGGTGATCGGGGCCAATGACCTTGCTCGTCGCGAGCCTGCGGCCGCAGCCGTGCGAGCCTTGGCCGACGCCGTGCGACGACTTCGGGAAGCCGACGCGGAGGTGGTGGTGGCTCCGGTCCCCGACTTGAGTGCAGTGCCGCATGTGCCGGTGTTCCTGCGAGAGGTCGTGCGCGCTGCTGGTGAGTCCCTCCGGCAGCAGCAAATGGTGGCCGTCCGGGACGTGGGAGGTCATGTCGCAGATCCCGACCAGCGAGCGTCGCGGGCCTTCGCCGCCGACCCGTCGCTGTTCTCCGGCGATCGGTTCCATCCCTCCAGTGCGGGCTACGCCGTGATTGCGGACGCGCTGTTGCCAGCCTTGGTCGTAGCGGCGCAGAACCTCGGCGCTGCGTCATGACGTAGGAGCTCGAGGTGACCGCGAGGGGGAGCCGGTTACGGTCGAGGGACCAGCCCGGCAATGACCACGGAGGACCCATGGAGCACTACGAGGTGCTGATCGTCGGGGGCGGCAACGCCGGGATCTCCCTGGCCGCCCGACTGCTCCGCGACGGCGCGCGGGACGTCGCGGTGGTGGAGTCCGAGTCCGTCCACCGCTACCGACCACTGCTCAACTACGTGGGTGGCGGCGAGGCGACGATGGCGTCACTGGAGAAGCCCGCAGCATCGGTGATGCCCGACGGCTGCAAGTGGATCAAGGACCGCGTGGTGTCGGTCGATCCCGGCGGCCCGAGCGTGCTGACCCTGGACGGCCGGCGGATCGACTGCTCCACGCTGATCATCTGCCCCGGACTCGAGGAGGACTGGGACGCCACCCCCGGCCTGGCGGAGTCCTATGCGGCCGGCTGGGCCGGGTCGACGTTCGTCGTGGAGAGCGCCCCACGCGTGTGGCCCGCGCTCAGGGACCTGACCGAAGGCCGCGTGGTCTTCACCGTGCCACCCGAGCCGGCCCCCTGTGGCGCGACCGCCCTCAAACCGCTCTTCATGGCGTGCGACCACTGGCGGCGTGCCGGAGTGCTGCAAGACCTCGACGTCCACCTGGTCCTCCCCGGACCCTCTCCCCTCGGAGTGCCAAAGGCCGACAGGCTGCTCGAGCAGAAGCTGGCGTCGTACGGCGTGCAGGTGCTGCGAGAGGCCGAGGTCGCCGGCCTCGGCTCACGAGGCATCACGGTGACGACCCCCGAGGGCGACCAGGAGCTCGACGACCTCGCCTATGCCCACGTCGTCCCGCGCTACCGGGCTCCTCGCTGGATCGCCGAGGGCGACCTCGCCGGAGCGACGGAGGCCGGCCTGGTGGATGTCGACTCCCATACGCTGCGTCACCGCCGCCATCCTGCGGTCTGGTCGCTGGGTGATGTCGCCGACCTCGGCACCAAGCCCTCCGGTGGTGCGCTCCGCAAGCAGGTCGCGGTCCTGACCCACAACATCGCCGCCGCCGACACCGCGCCGCTCGAGCACTATGACGGCTACACCGTCATGCCGATCACGGTTGCCCGACACCGGCTCATGCTCGTCGAGGTGGACCGCGAGGGCCGGCCGGCGCCGACGGTGCCCTTCCCCGATCTCGTCCGGCCCCGGCGCGCCACGTGGTGGGCGGACCGCTACGCCCTCCCAGTGACCTACTTCAAGCGCATCCTGCGCGGCAAGGTCTGATGGCTGGTGCTCCGCCTCGACGCGCCTATGCTCGCGACTGAGCCCGACTTCGCCGCTCCGATCGACCAGAACTGAGCGGAGAATGACGATTCAGCAGGCGAGCGGCCCGACCCATAGAGCGATGTTGGGGCTGGGGGCCTACCGACCCGAGCGGGTCGTCACCAACGATGAGATCTGCGAGGTCCTCGACTCCTCGGACGAGTGGATCCAGAGCCGGTCAGGTATCAAGACGCGGCGTTTCGCCGGGCCGGGCGAGGACCTCATCACGATGGCGACCACCGCGGCCGAGCGGGCGCTCGCTGTGTCCGGTGTGACGGCCGAGCAACTCGGGTGCGTCATCGTGGCCACCTCGACGCACCCGGAGCACACGCCCGCCTCGGCGCCACAGGTCGCGAACCG
>JACCWP010000212.1 GCA_013697585.1 Nocardioidaceae bacterium | reverse complement strand
TCGAAGGCGTCGTGGTTGGTCGCCGAGGGCTTGGTCTGCCCGCTGACCTTGCGGACGTACTGCAACGCCGCCGCCTCGATCTCGGCGGCCGTGGCGGGCGGCTCGAAGTTGGACAGCGTCCGGATGTTTCGGCACATGCCCGCAGCGTCACACGCGATGCGCGTCGCGTCGAGTGCACGCGATCCTCGCCGGGCAGGTGCGAGCCGCAAAGCGATCGGCCCGGGGTCAACAGTCGAGGCGGCGCAGGACCGCACCGGCGGCCCTCCAGCCGGATGCCAGCGCGCCCTGCTGCGAGCCGGTGTCGCGATGGTCACCCGCGACGAATCGGCCGTCTCCGAGATCGACCGGCTGGCGCAGGTCCAGGGGCGGGAGCATCGCTGGCAGCGCGCCGGGGACGGCATAAGTGGCCACATGGTCCCAGCGGGCGGCCGACGTCTCGTAGATCAACCCGAGCTGGCGCCGCACCTGTGCCAGCGACGCCTCGTCGCCGCGCTCGCCGAGCACGGTCGCAGCGACCAGGGCACCGTCGGAGCAGTACGACGGCGCGGCATCGGACACGACGGCTGCGTTGACGACTGGGCCTCGCCGGTCGCCGTCGACATGCAACAGCGGGCGGCGATCGACGGCCGGCGACTGCGGGGCCCGCAGATAGACGGTGGTGAGCGACCGCAGCCCGGGCGTCGGCAGCCCGCACAACCCGGCTGCGGTCCGCGGGTCTGTTGCCACCACGACGGCCGTCCCGCGCCACTGTCCGTGCGACGTCGTCACTGTGGTCCCGGAGACGTGCTCGACCCGGGTGTCCAGGTGCAGCGTGCCCGCCGGCATCGTCTCCGCGAGCTGGTCGGGCACTGCCTGTGCGCCGCGAGCCGGCAGCGCGGGGGTGGCCACGACGAAGCAGCGCAACAGCAGGTCGACGAACCGCCGCGACGTCTGCTGCTCGTCCTCGCCTAGCACTCCGGCGAGGAACGGCTCCAGCACTCGGCGTCGCAGGTTGCCGCTGACGCCCGCAGCATCCAGTGCTGCGCCCCACGAGCGATCGGGGCGGGCGAGGGTGCGCCGCACCGGTCGGGCGAGCAGTGCGGCGGCGTACGCAGCGAAGCGCGCCTTCTCGCCCAGGCCACCGGTCGCCGGGGCCAGCGACGCGCGCACGTCCTGCGGCCGGCGGAGCGGGTGCATCAGCCGGTCCCGGCCACCGCTGTGCGCCACGACCACCCCAGGGTCGAAGGCGCGCAGGTGCAGCCGGTCGAGGTCGACCTGCCGGCGCAGCTGCGGATAGGCGGGGTTGACCAGCTGGAAGCCGCGGTCGAGCAGCATCCGGTCGACGACGTCCGTGCGCATCCGGCCACCCACCCGGTCGGAAGCCTCCAGGACGGCGACGTCGATCCCTGCGTCGGCGAGTCGCCTGGCGGCCGACAACCCGGCCAGCCCAGCCCCCACGATCACCACGTCGGCAGCTTTCACGATCGCGCCACCGCGGCCAGCGTCGCCGGGGTCGTCGCCGCCGCAAAGCAGAACGTCATCCGGTCACCGCGCATCGTCACGTGCTCCTTGGTGAGCGTGGCGAGACCGTGGCTGCCGTGCTCCTGCAGCAAGTCTCACCCCCGATCCGGATAGACGAAGCCGCGGCCCGCTCGCGGCGTGCCCAGCCGGGCAGCTGCGGCGACACGGTTCGCAGCCGGGCCATGGGGCACGGCTGGCCCGAGCAGCGCCGCTGCGCAGGCGAGGTCAGCGCAGCGCGGCCGCCAGCGTGTCGCGACCTCCGGTGACGGGGAGCTTCAGCCGGGTGGAGGCGAGGTCGACGGACAGCACCGTGCCCGGTGAGGGGCGAAGGGTGTAGTCGTGGTCGCTGCTCAGCAGCACGACGCCGATCCGGTGGCCGGGTGCGAAGCGGAACTGCTGCGGTTCCAGCCCTACCTCCAGGTCGTAGCTCGTCCCCGGTTCGATCGGCGTGGTCACTGCGGCCGAGCTGCGGTTCTGCGGGTCTGTCCACCCCTCACTGATGCGCCTGACTCCTCCGGAGGGCGCGATGTCGACCAGCGCGGCCGAGACGTTGGCCGCCTCGGCGTCGAAGGCCACCCGCAGGTCCATCGCCGGTGCCCCCGAGATCGTGACGCCTGCGTCGAGGCGCCGGGTCGCATACAGCAGTCGGTGCCGGGAGACGTCGCGGGCGGCCAGCTCGCGGGCTGTGAAGGCGGCGTCGTCAACGAGCCGCTCGGTGCCGGCGGTCTCGCCATGAGCCAGCCGCAGCGCACCGCGGCTGCGGCCGCCGGGTCGGGGGTGCAGCGACACCCGGTCGGAGGTCGGGTTCGGCCACTCGTCGAGTCGGACATGCCGGTCGCTCGTCGGTTCCCACACCACCGGTGGGCCGGACATGACACCGTTTCGTTCGCCGCGCAGCCAGCGGTCGAACCACCGCACCAGCAGCCGTCGCCACAGCCGGTCGCCGCTATAGCTCGGGAAGTCCCCGTGGCCTGCCGGGTGCAGCCACAGCCGGTGCGGCACCCCGGCCTCGGTCAGCGCGCGGTACCAGCCGGCGAACTGGCTGGTCTTGACGTTCCAGTCACGCAACCCGTGCTGCACCAGCACCGCGGTGTCAGTGGTCGCCGCACCGGGCCGGTAGTCGCGCGCGGTCCAGAAGCCGTTGAGGTCGCCCGTCACCCGGTCCTGCTGCTGACGCAGGTCGCGCACGACCGGCCTGCAGACCTCGGGGTTGCGTCGGGTGAGCACATACTTGGCCAGCACGTCGGCGTCCTCACCCTGGTACCCACCCGGCGCGATCACGGCTCCGTCGTCGCGGTAGTAGCCGTACCAGTACGAGATCGCCGAGATCGGCACGATCGCGTCGAGTCCCTCGACGCCGGCCGAGGCGGCGGCGTTGGCCAGGGTCCCGTTGTAGGACACGCCGATCATGCCTACGTGTCCGTCGGACCAGTGGGCTTGGACCTGATCGCCGCCGCTGCGCGCGTCGAAGGCCTGCGCGCGGCCGGTGAGCCAGTCGACGACGGCCACCGCACCCGCGGTCTCGTCGGCGTCGCCAACGGTCGGGCAACCGGTCGAGCCCCCGCTGCCCAGCGATTCGGCCTCGACGTAGGCGTAGCCGTGCCTCTTGTACAGGTAGGCGTAGCCGGACGCCGCAGCCGTCCGGTCGTCGCGGCCCCGATCACCTCGGTCCCGCGGGACGTACAGCTCGACGTCCACGTCGTGGTTGCGCACCGGGTTGCCGCCGGCAAAGTATGGACTCGGCTCGACGATCACGGGGCGCTCCCGGTCACCCGCCGGACGAACCCAGCGGACGTGGACGCGGTCGTCGACTCCGTTGCGGTCGCTGTCGACGCCGGCCACCTCGACCCACGCCTCGCCGCTGCGCTCCCGGCCGGCGTCGGCAAAGACGCGGTCGGCCGGTGCAGTTGACGTCGGGGTGCCACGCTCGGGAACAGCAGCGGCGGGTCCGGCTGCGGCTGAGGCGGTCGCGGCGAGCAGGCAGGCAAGGCCCAGGGCGAGGACTCGGTGGATGGCCGTGATCACGGTGGGCTCCCATCCGCGTCACTCCCGTCGAGTGGCGCAAGGCTTCGTCCGAGCGTCTTCGGTGCCAACATCTTGCGCCAGACAGCGAGGAGCGTCGAACGGTCAGGTCCGGGCGTGCCGGGCCCAGCCGAAGCAGTACGTCCCGAACGCGGCGAGCCCGAGCCCCATCACGCTGAGCAGGTACTTTCCGTATGGCTGGTCGAGGAGGACCCGCAACCCGGCGTCGAGCCCACCGGCCTTCTGCGGGTCATAGGTGAGGGCCGCCCAGCAGAACAGCGCACCGACCAGTCCGAGCGACACGCCCTTGGCGCAGTAGCCGACCTGCCCGAGGCGTACCAGGGCGTCGCCCGGGGAGCCGGTCGTGCCCCCGGGCTCGAGATCTTCGGTGAACGTCTGCCTGATCCCCTTGTAGACCTGGCGGCCGCCGACGGCGATGATCGCGATCCCGATCGCGCCCACGAGGAACTGACCGGCCGGGGCGGCCATCAGCTGAGTGGTGAGACCGTCCTGGCTGCTTCCGCCGGAGACGCCAGCAGCATTGCTGCCCGCCAGCCAGGCCAGCACCAGATAGACCACTGCCCGACCTGCCGACGAGGCCCGCTTGCGCAGTCGCGACGAGTCCTCCGCGTACGTGTATCCGGCGGCGGCCTCAGCTGCCTGCCACGCGGCGAGCAGGACCAGGCCGAGGGCGGCCGCCCAGAGCGCGATGGTTCCGATCGTGGTGGTCGCCATCGCGCTGATGGCGCCTTGCGAGCTGGTGCTCCCACTGGTCCAGGCCAGCTGCAGGGCGATGAAGGTGAAGAGCAGGTGCATGGCGCCGTAGGCGACCAGGCCGACGCGCATGCCGACCTCCAGTGGGCGGCTGCTCTTGACCTGGTCGGCGTTTCGCGGCATCGAGGAGCTGTCGGTCACGCGCCAACTGTGCCCCCCCTGCGCCGGGTCTGCCTGCGGATGGACGCAAGGATGCCTCGGATGACGGACACGAAGCAGGTGACGACCTGGCTCAGTGACATCGACGGCGTCCTGGTGCACTTGCCGCGCCACCCGGGTCGTCGACTCGATCCCTGACGTCGTCGGCTGGGTCGGCGTTGACGCCTCCGTGGACTGACCCGCACGGACCTGTCGAGGACGGACGGACAAGACTGGACCGATGGATGACCTGGACCAGTTCGTGCCCGCCGCCGACCGCTACGAGCAGCTGACCTATCGCCGGTGCGGGCGCTCCGGTATCAAGCTGCCCCCGATCTCGTTGGGGCTGTGGCACAACTTCGGGGACGACAAGCCGCTGGCCACGCAGCGGGCGATCCTGCGCCGCGCGTTCGACCGAGGCGTCACGCACTTCGACCTGGCCAACAACTACGGCCCGCCGTACGGCGCCGCGGAGAAGAACTTCGGCCGGCTGTTCGCAGAGGACTTCGCCCGCGTACGGGACGAGCTGGTCATTTCCAGCAAGGCCGGCTGGGACATGTGGCCTGGCCCGTACGGTGAGTTCGGGTCACGAAAGTACGTGCTGGCCAGCCTCGACCAGTCGCTCACCCGGATGGGCCTCGACCACGTGGACATCTTCTACAGCCACCTCTTCGCCCCGGACACGCCGCTCGAGGAGACGATGGGCGCCCTGCACACAGCGGTTCAACAGGGCAAGGCCCGCTACGTGGGCATCTCGTCGTACGGTCCCGAGCGCACCCGCGAGGCAGCCGACATCCTGCGCCGCATGGGTGCGCCGCTGCTGATCCACCAACCGTCATACTCGATGCTCAACCGCTGGATCGAGGAGGAGCTGCTCGACGTGCTCGCCGACGAGGGGGTGGGCTGCATCGCGTTCTCGCCGCTCGCCCAGGGTCTGCTCACCGACCGCTACCTCGACGGGATCCCTGACGGCTCACGGGCGGCGCAGGGCAAGTCGCTCGACGAGGACATGCTGAGCGACACGAACCTGAAACGTGTGCGGGCGCTGAACGAGATCGCCAAGTCGCGCGGTCAGACGCTTGCACAGCTGGCGTTGGCGTGGGCGCTGCGCGACGAGCGGGTGACGACGGCGCTGGTCGGAGCAAGCAGCGTGGGCCAGCTCGACGCCAACCTCGACGCGCTCGACGGCCCTGACCTGTCCGCCGACGAGCTGACGGCGATCGACGAGCACGCCGTCGATTCCGGCATCAACATGTGGGCGGGCTCGCACCGCTCCTGAGCTGCCGCTGGCAGCTGCGAGCGGGCGTAGCAAGATCCGCGCCAATCCGTACCCCGGGCGGGTCTCGAACCCCTGCCATGACTGCCCTGACCGCCCGTCGCGCCGCGGCTGTGGTGGCGACCGTCCTGGTGGCCGCCGTGATCGCCTTCGTGACGCTGAACCGTGGTGCGGCCAGCGGGCCGAGCGACGATGCGGCCAGCGGCGGCGCGAGCGACAAGCCGGCGGCTACGCCGAGCGCTGAGGCCCGGCCGCTCGTCGAGCGGATGCTCGAGCGGCTGGGTGCCGGCAGGTCCATCCGCTCCATCGACGACCCGGTCCAAGCCTCGGACGTACCCGAGATCTCCGTGGCTTCCGCGGTTCCCGTTGGTCGTCTGACGATTCCCGCCATGGACCTGCGCACGTCGTACTTCGAGGGTGTGCACGATGCCGTCATCGATCGCGGCCCCGGTCACTGGCCCGGTACGCCGCTGCCGGGCCAGGAGGGCAACTCCGTCTTCAGCGGCCACCGGGCAACACACGGTGCTGAGTTCGTCGACCTCGACGTGCTCGACCCGGGCGACCGGATCGTGATGCGGGTCGGAGGGCGGGACGAGCCCTACACCTACCGGGTACGAGGGACCACGATCGTGGACCAGTCCCGTTACGTGCCGTATGTGACCCGGCAGCCAGTCGCGCAGGACGCGCGGATCCTGACCCTCTTTGCCTGCAATCCCGTGTGGGACAGCACGCACCGCATCGTCGTCCGAGCCGAGCTCGTCGGGAACGGGCAGGCCGAGGCGGGGTGATCGCGAATCACGACCCAGCGACATAGCCGAGGCGAAGCCTCGCCGAGACAGCACTACCTGTGGAGGAACAGACATGACCAAGATGGACCGAGACGAGATCTTCGACGGCAAGCCCGTCATCGCCTTTCGGGGCGAGCATGACCGGCGCAGCTTCCTGCGCACCGCGGTGCTCGTGGGCGTGGGCGCTGGATTCGTGGGCTATCAAGCCGGCGACCCCACCGCCGGACGTGGCAGTGCCTGGGCGGGCAACCTCGCGCAGGCGTCGCCCGCGGGCGACCTGGACATCCTCAACTACGCGCTGACGCTGGAGTACCTCGAGGCAGAGTTTTATACGCGTGGGGTTGCCGGCGGCGTACTGAGCGGTCGTGAGCTGGAGCTGGTGACGCCTATCCGCGACCACGAGCAGGCGCACGTGGCCGCGCTGACCAGCACGATCACCGACCTCGGTGGAGACCCGGTGGCGAAGCCGAAGTTCGTCTTTCCCCAGGGGACCTTCACCAGCCGTGACAAGTTCCTGACGACCGCATCGACGTTCGAGGAGCTGGGCGTGAAGGCCTACCACGGCCAGGTCCCGCTCGTGGACAGCACCGACATCCTCGCCGCGGCAGCGGCGATCGCCGGGGTCGAGTCGCGGCATGCCGCGATCCTCGCCGACCTGACCGGTGGGAACCCGTTCCCCAGCCCGATCGAGGCCAACCTGTCCATGAAGGCCGTGCTCAAGGCGGCCCAGCCCTTCATCGCCAACTGAGGCGACGAACGGCAGTGGTCGACGACCGCACCAACAGCTTGGAGGCACAACCATGAGCATCACCCGCAGAGGTCTTATCCGTGGCGATGTCGCCGCGGTGACGCCGGGCGTCGCCGTCGGCGCCCTCAACAACAGGTTCGCCTGGGCGCAGGCGGCCGACTTCGACAGCGACGTCGACGTCCTCAACTACGCGCTCACCCTCGAATACCTCGAGGCCGAGTTCTACCGGCAGGGCAACAGCGCCGGACTGGTCAGCGGCAAGGAACAGCAGTACCTCGCCGCCGTGCAGGCCGACGAGGACTCGCACGTGGCGACCATCATGCAGACGGTGAAGCAGATCGGCGGCGAACCCGTCGCGATGCCGTCGGTCGACTTCGGCGGCGCCTTCGCCAGCCGGCAGGCCTATCTCGAGACCAGCCACACGTTCGAGAACGTCGGCGTGCAGGCCTATCTCGGCGCAGCCGGCTTCATCAAAGACAAGGCGATCTTGCAGGCCGCGGCCGGGATCTTCGGGGTCGAGGCGCGGCACGCTGCCATCGTCGGCAACCTGCTGGGGCTCAGCGCCGAGGACGGTGTCTACATGGGCGCGACCGAGACGCCGCTGACCAAGACCGAGGTGCTGGCGGCCGTGGAGCCGTTCCTCGCCGGCGCCGGCGCGATGGGCGACGACGCCGCCGTCACGCTGTAGTCCCGCTCGGCCTCGCGACTGCGGGCTTCTGGGGTGTGTCAGGGCCGGTCCCGGAACACCCGGTTGCCCGCAATCGCGGGCTGGGGGCAGCGGTAACGCTGTCACCCCGGCTGCCGTTCCTTCCGGCCGAGCAGTGTCGCCTGGACTGGCAGCCACGCAGGCAGCTGTAGGCCCCGCTCAGGGGTCAGCGCCAGAGGTCAGCGCCGGGGTCAGCCGGTCGAGGATCCAGGCATAGATCTCGGCCTCGTACGCGAGGGTGGCGTAGCGGCCGGACGGACCGGTGTGGGCGCCCTCGCCGATCTCGCAGCGGAACACGCACCGCGGCGACCACTCGGGGTCGGTCGCGCGCAGTGCGGCGACCCACTTGGCCGGTTCCCACACCATCACCCGAGGGTCGTGCACCGCGCCAGTCACCAGCAGGTCCGGGCGGCCGCCGGCGGGCGGCAGGTTGTCGTAGGGCGAGTACGCGAGCATCCACGCGAAGTCTTCCGGTCGACGCGGGTCGCCCCACTCGTCCCACTCGTTGGCCGTCAGCGGCACTGCCGGGTCGAGCATCGTCGTCACGACGTCGACGAAGGGCACCTCGGCCACGACTGCGCGCCACCGGTCGGGCCGTTGGCTCAGGACGGCCCCCATCAGCAGCCCACCGGCCGACAGGCCGCGGGTGGCGATGCGGGAGCCGTCGACCACGGCCTGGCCGGCGAGGTAGTCGGCCACGGCGACGTGGTCGGAGAAGGTGTGCTGCTTGTGCTGCAGACGGCCTGCGAGCCACCAGCCGTGACCCCGCTCTCCGCCGCCGCGCGGGTGGGTCTGCACATAGACGACGCCCCGGTCGAGCAGGCTCGGCAGCGCCGGGTCGAACGCCGGGTCGTCGCACGACTCGTACGCGCCGTAGGCCCACAGCAGCGCGGGCGCGGTGCCGTCGAGCGGGGTGTCCCGGTGCCGCACCAGGGTCGCGGGAACGTGCACACCGCCGGCCGGGATCGCGAGCCGCTCGGTGACGTAGTCGTCGGGCTTGTACCCAGGAACAACCTGGCGGTGCCGCACGGTGCGCGCGCCGGTGGCCAGGTCGACGTCGGTCCAGGTCGCCGGCTGCACGAACGAGTCCTCCACCACGGTGACCGTGTCCGACTCGAAGAGCTCGTTACGTCCCAGCCGAATCTGGCCGGCGGGAAACTGGCAGCAGATGTCGTGCAGCTGCGTCCCGTCGAAGCGCAGCACCCGCAGCAACGGATACCCGTCGCGGCGCAGCGACACCACAAGGTGGGAGGCGAACGCGTCGACCTCGCCGAGCCGCGTGGCCGGATCGCCACCGACGAGCTCGTGCCACTGCGTCCCGTCCCCTGCTGAGCCGGCCGTCACCGGCGCCACCAGCAGCCGCGACTCGCGGGCGCCGTCGTCAGTGAGCATCACGAGCACGCCGCCATCGGGTGTGCGGGCGTGCTCGACCTGATAGGTGACTCCGGGCCGGCGCGGTAGTACGGAGCGGGCGTGGCCGGTGGGTGAGTGCGCGTCGACCAGCCAGACCTCGGACGTGTCCCGGCTGGCCGACTCGATGACGACGAGGTCACCGCTGCGGGTCGCCCACACGTCCAGGCAGAAGCGCTCGTCGGGTTCGGTCAGCACCAGCCGGTCTTCGGTCGTCGGTGTGCCCACGCGGTGCCGCCACACCTGGTATGGGCGGTGAGCCTCGTCATGCACGGTGTAAAAGAAGGTGGCCGAGTCGGCCGCCCAAGCACCGCCGTAGTAGCTGCGGGGCACGCGGTCGGGCAGGTCGGTCAGCGACACCAGGTCTCGGAACGCGAGCGCAAAGATCTCCTCACCGGTGAGGTCCACCGAGTAGGCGAGCAGCCGCTCGTCGGGGCTGACGAGGCTCACACCGATGTCGACGTAGGGCGAGTCGCCCGCCAGCTGCGCGGGGTCGAGCAGGACTTGCTCCCCATCAAGATCTCGGCACAACTGCGCGTACTCACTCCCTTCCGGCGTCCGGGTGTAGTAGGAAGACTGCACGCGTCGCCAACTGACTGAGCGGTCAGTTGGCGGGACCCGTGACGACATCTCCGCCGCCAGGGTCGAGCCGAGGGAGCGCAGATGAGTGGTGGACGAGTCGTACCAGGAACGTTCAGCGGCAAGGTGCGCGCGCACTTCCGCCGTCTCCGCGCCGCGAAGCCACGCATAGTCGTCGACCCGGCGGAGGCCGTGCAGCTCGCGGGTGACCGGATCGCGCCGGGCAACCGGCGGGCCCACCGCGGCGTTCGGGGTCACGGGCGGGACGCTACCGCCGCCCTGCTCGTCGGCGCAGCGGTGACCCTCGCCGCGGGCGTGGCGGGTGTCGGCCCAGCAGCGGCCGAGGAGACGACGGCCGACGAGAGCGATGAGGAGCTGGTCTTCCGCGTCGGCGTCCTGCAGGACATCGACAACCTCAACCCGTTCAAGGGGATCACCGCGGCGGCCTACGAGTCGTGGGCGCTGATGTATGACACGCTGACCAGCTACGCGGCCGACGACTTCGCCCCTGTCCCCGCGCTCGCCGAGTCGTGGGAGCAGTCGGAGGACGGCCTCACCTGGACCTACAAGATCCGGGAGGGTGTCACGTTCCACGACGGTGAGCCGCTCACGGCCGACGACGTCGCGTACACGTTCAACCGGGTGCTGGACGGCCAGGTCGAGAAGACGAACTACGGCAGCTACGTCGCCCAGATCGACACTGTGACCGCCCGCGACGACACGACGGTCGTCATGGAGCTCAAGAAGCCGACCCCGATCATGGAGCGGCTGGCCATACCGATCCTTCCGGAGCACATCTGGTCGCAGATCGACGACGAGGAGGTGCGCGACTACACCAACGAGCCGGACGCCGATCCGGCCGGCGGTATCGGCAGCGGCCCGTTCGTGCTCGAGGAGGCGCGGGAGGGGCAGTTCTACCGGTTCAGCACCAACGAGGACTACTGGGGCAAGGTCCCGTCGATCGACGGGGTGGAGTACCGGCTCTATCGCAACACCGACGCGATGGTGCAGGCGTTGAAGAATGGTGAGATTGACTTCGCCGACGACGTCGACCCGGCTCCGTTCGCCGCCCTGGAGGGTGAGGAGGACATCGAGGCGAGGTCGTCGGTCTACTACGGCTGGAACTACCTGACCTTCAACGCGGGCGCCGAGCTGGTCGACGGTACTCCGATCGGGACCGGGCACCCGTCGCTGCAGGACGCGCAGGTGCGGCTCGCCATCCATCACGCGATCGACAAGGACGTCCTGGTCGACCGCACGCTCGACGGCAGGGGTGAGCCTGGTACGACGATCATCCCACCGCTCTATCCCGAGCACGCCGAGCCGGAGGACCCGATCACCTACGACCCCGCCGAGGCCAACCGCATCCTCGACGAAGCCGGCTACGCCCGCGGGCCCGATGGCATCCGCACCATGCCGGACGGCAGCGACCCGCTGGTCTACCAGCTGTACGCGCGGCAGAACTCCGAGACCTCCCAGACCACCATCCAGTTCCTGCAAGGGTGGTTGGACGACATCGGCATCGACTCCACCGCCGAGACCGTGTCCGAGGGCCGGTTGTACGAGATCGCCGGTGAGGGCACCTTCGACATGTACGAGTGGGGCTGGTCCACCGAGCCCGACCCCGACTACCAGCTGTCGACCTTCACCTGCGACCAGTTCAGCTACGAGGTCGGCAGCGGAACCATCTACGCCGGGCTCAACGACGCCTTCTACTGCAACAAGAAGTACGACCGGCTCTACGAGCAGCAGGCGACCGAGCTCGACCCGGCGGCTCGTACCGAGATCGTCAAGCAGATGCAGCTGATGGCCTACGAGGCGAACGCGTATGTTGTGACCGAGTACTACGACTACCTGCAGGCATACCGGACGGATCGCTTCACCGGTTTCGTCCCGCAGCCCGACCCAGATGGCGCGATCCTCTTCCAGTGGGGCGTGCACTCCTACCTGAACATCGAGCCGGTGAGCGACGCGACGGCGTCGGGGAGCGGCGACGACTCCAGCTCGACGATGGTGGTGGGAGGCGTCGCGGCGGCGGTCGTGCTCGGCGGCGCGGCCGTCTGGCTCGTGGCTCGCCGGCGCCACCACACGGACGCGGACGTGGAGTGACCGGTGGCGCTGACGTCGCCTGTTGACGCGCGCACGGGCACAGTCAGCAGCGGTGGCGCCACCACACCCGGCGGGATCGGTCGCTTCATCGGCTACCGGTTGGTGTCCGGGCTGGGCACGTTGGTCTTCGTGCTGTTGTTCAACTTCTTCCTGTTCCGGTTGCTCCCGGGTGACCCGGCCGCGCGCTATCGCGCGGTCAAGAACATCGGCGCCGCCGACCTAGCCCGGATCCGGGCCGAGCTCGACGCGCCGGTGCTCACGCAGTTCTGGGCCTACCTGCGCGACCCGCTGGCGCTGAACGGCATCTCGGCTTGGAAGGGCCAGCCGGTCTGGGACCTGGTGGGAGGGCGCGCGTGGCCGACGGTGGTGCTGCTCGGCTCGTCGACGCTGATCTCGGTGCTGATCGGCGTCCGGGTGGGTATCCGGGCCGGGTGGAAGCGCGGCGGCAGGTTCGACAAGGCGTCGACGGCGGTGACGCTGCTGTTCTATGCGACCCCGGAGTTCTGGCTCGGCCTGATGTTGATCCTGCTGCTGTCGAGCGGCGTGGGGCCGTTTCCTGCTCTGTTCCCTAGCGGAGGGGTGATCGACTCGGGCATCGACCCCCTGTCCATCGACGGTGCGGTCAGCGTGGCCGAGCACACGGTGCTGCCCGCGACCGCGCTCGCAGCGGTCTACATCGCCGAGTACTCGCTGATCATGCGGGCCTCGATCATCGACGAGCAGAGCCAGGACTACCTGACCACGGCGCGGGCGAAGGGCTTGATGGACCACGTGGTTCGCCGACGCCACGCCGTGCCCAACGCCTCGCTGCCGACGATCACACTGATCTTCCTCAACATCGGCTTCATCATCGGGGGCGCGATCACGGTGGAGACGGTGTTCTCGTACCCGGGGCTCGGGTTGCTGACCTTCGAAGCCGTCAGCGAGCAGGACTTCGTGCTGATGCAGGCGTTGTTCCTCGTGTTCACCCTGTCGGTGATCGTGTTCAACATCATCGCCGACGTGGTCATCGCGCTGCTCGACCCCCGGATCCGCGGGTGAGCACGCAGCCGGCGGGGAACGACGATGACCCCGGTGTCGATGCTGTGGGGGTGGCAACGACGCCGGTGCTGTCGCAGCGGGCTGTCGCCCGGGCCCGCCGGGCGGCCAGTCTGCGCCGCTTCGTCCGGGCGTACGCGAGCCGCCGGGCCGGGATGCTCGGAGTCGCCATCCTGCTCGTCTTCACCCTGCTTGCCCTGCTCGCTCCGGTGCTCTTCCCCGCCGAGATGCTCGACATCATCGAGACGGTCGACAACGACGCACTGGCGCCCCCCAGCGGCGAGTTCTGGCTCGGCACCGACGAGAACGGTCGGTCAGTGCTGGCGGTGCTCGTGTGGGGTGCCCGGGCGTCCCTGATCGTGGGGCTGGCCGCGTCCCTCATCTCGATGCTGCTGGGCACGCTGATCGGGATCGGCAGCGGACACTTCCGCGGACCGTTCGGCAGCGCCCTGCAGCGCCTGACGGACTGGTTCCTGGTGATCCCCTTCATCCCGCTGGTCGTGGTGCTGGCCGCGGTGCTCGGCCAGCGCGGGCTCGGCACGATCGTGCTGGTGCTCGGTGTCACGTCGTGGCCCGGCACCGCCCGGCTGGTACGCGCCCAGACACTGAGCGTCGAAGGACGGCCCTACCTCGAGCGAGCCAAGGCGCTCGGCGGCAGCGACTGGCAGCAGATGTCGCGCCACGTGCTGCCCAACGTCATGCCACTCGTCGTGGCCAACACCACTCTCACGGTGGCCATCGTCATCTTGTCCGAGACCACCTTGGCGTTTCTCGGGCTCGGCGACCCGTTCCTCGACTCGTGGGGGACCATGCTCGACAAGGCGACCGACGCCGGGGCGGCCTCCACCGGAGCCTGGTGGTACCTGCTGCCGCCCGGAGTCTGCGTGATCTTCGTCGTCTTGGCGTTCACGCTGATCGGTCGCGCTCTCGAGGCCGTGCTCGACCCTCGGCTCGGCCGCGACTGACATGGCTGTGCTCGAGCTGCGTGACGTCCACCTGACGTACCGGACCGCGCAGGGTCCCGTGCCCGCCGTCCGGGGTGTCGACCTCAGCGTGGACGGCGGTGAGGTGCTGGGGCTCGCGGGAGAGTCCGGTTGCGGGAAGTCCAGCCTGGTCGCGAGCGTGCTCCGGCTGCAGCCTCGGTCGGCCACGGTCACCGGTCAGGTGCTCGTCGGCGGCGAGAACGTGCAGACGATGTCGTGGCGACGGCTGCGTGCGGTCCGCTGGGGGGAGGCCGCCGTAGTCTTCCAGGGCGCGTTGCACTCGCTCAACCCGATCCAGCGCATCGGCCGCCAGCTGGTCGAGCCGATCCTGCTGCACGACAGCGCCGCGACTCCACGGACCGCCGCCGACAAGGTGGCCGGCCTTCTGGCGCAGGTCGGGTTGCCCGAGACGCACGCCGACTCCTACCCGCACCAGCTGTCCGGCGGACAGAAGCAACGGGTGATGATCGCGCTGGCACTGACCTGCGACCCGCAGGTGCTGATCGCCGACGAGCCCACGACCGCGCTCGACGTGATGGTCCAGGCGCAGGTGCTCGAGCTGCTGGTCGGGATCGCCCGCCAGCGCGGCATGGGGGTCGTGATCATCAGCCACGACCTGTCCGTTCTCGCCACCACCTGTCACCGGGTCGCCGTGATGTACGCCGGGCGGGTGGTCGAGCTGGGGCCGGCACAGGAGCTGTTCGAGCACGCCCGGCACCCGTACGTACGAGCGCTGGCCCGGGCGTTCCCGACCATCGGCGAGGCGCGGTCGCGCTACGCCCCCGCCGGGCTGCCCGGCGACCCGCCGTTCCCAGACCGGCTGCCGAGCGGTTGCCCGTTCCACCCGCGCTGCGCCGACGCGGTGGACGAGTGCTCGTCGGTGGACGTCCGACTGCGTCCGGCCGGCCCTGGCCGGGTCGCCGCCTGCGTCCACGTTGGTGCGGGCGTCGGATGAGCCTGCCGGGCGAGAGCGACACCGGGTCCGGGCCGGTGCTCGAGGTCGAGGACCTCAGCGTGACCTTCCGCGGCCGCGGGGGGCTGGCGGCCAGGGCGCTGGACGGCGTCAACCTGGCGATCGGCGCCGCCGAGATCGTCGCCGTCGTCGGCGAGAGCGGGTGCGGCAAGACCACGCTCGGCCGCTCGATCCTCGGTCTCGTGCGGCCGACGTCGGGCACGATCCGCTTCCGCGGCGAGCCGCTCTCGTACGCGGCGCGGGCGTTGAAGCGATATCGGCGCGACGTCCAGCTGGTGTTGCAGGACCCGACCGGGGCGTTGAACCCCCGGCACTCCGTCTACGAGGCGGTTGCCGAGGGACCGAGGGTGCACCGGCTGGGGGACGAACCGGGCAGGGTCGCGCGTTCGCTCGCGCAGGCCGGTCTCCGGCCGCCGGAGCGGTTCTTGCTGCGCTACCCGCACGAGCTGTCCGGCGGTCAGCGACAGCGAGTCGTGATTGCCGGCGCTCTCGCCGTGGAGCCCAAGGTCGTCGTGGCCGACGAACCCGTGAGCAGCCTGGACGCGTCCGTACGGGGAGAGATCCTCGCCTTGCTGCTCCGCCTGCGCGAGCAGCTCGGACTGTCCCTGCTCGTCGTCACGCACGACCTGGGGCTGGCCTGGAACATCGCCGACCGCATCGTCGTGATGTATCTCGGTCGGGTGGTGGAGCAGGGAAGCACCGAGCAGGTGCTGAGCCATCCGCAGCACCCCTACACTCGGGCGCTGTTGTCCGTGGTGCCGGAGATCGAGCACATCCCGTCCGTCGTGCTGTCGGGAGAGGCGCCCGATCCCAGCCGCATCCCTCCCGGTTGCCGGTTCCATCCACGCTGCCCCGCGCTCGCCGACGGCACCGCGGCGGCGGCAGGGATCGCCGACGACTGCCGAGGTCGCGAGCTGGGGGTGCTCCCCGCGACCGGCGACCACCTCGCCGCCTGCCACCTCCGTCCGCCGCCGCTCCACCCCCCGGCCGCATTGCGGGAAAGCGCGGGTTGATCGGCCGGGATGGGGCACCCAGTTCCCCGCAATTGCGAGCCGGGGACGGGCTTTCCTGCGCCGGCACGGCGTGAGAGGCTGGGTCGCGCTGCTGACTCACGAGTCAGTAAGGACAGAGAGGTGGGCTGTGACGGACCGGTTGGAGCCTGCCCTGCCCAAGCAAATGTACGTGGATCGTGACCACTGGTTGCGCGAGCGAGAACGAGTCCTGTACGACTCGTGGTTCTGCGTGGGACGGGTCGACGCGCTCGGGCTGGACGCCCCGGGACGGCTCGCGGTGGTCGACGTGGCCGGCGAGTCGGTGCTGCTGACCTGTGACGAGCACGGCGAGCTGCACGGGGCGTACAACGTCTGTCGGCACCGCGGCTCGCAGCTGGTACCGGTCGACGGACCAGCGCCGCCTCCGTGCGCAGCGCAGTCGCTGCGCTGCCCCTACCACTCGTGGACCTACGACCTGGCCGGGCGGCTGCTCAAGGCGCCGCACACGCGTGCCGTCAGCGACTTCGACGCAACCGACTTCTCCCTCACGCCGGTGGGCGTTGACACCTGGGCTGGGTTCGTGTTCTGCCACCTGAACCCGGAGCGGGCGCACCCGTTGGCGGAGGAGACAGCGCCTTTCGCCGAGCGCCTGCAGCGCTACCCACTTGCGAGCCTGCGGACAGGTCGGCGCTTCGACTACGAGGTTGCAGCCAACTACAAGGTCCTGCTCGAGAACTACAACGAATGCTATCACTGCGGACCGGTGCACCCGGAGCTGACTCGGCTCGTTCCGTCCTTCGCCGGCGGCGGCGTCGACCTCGACTGGGACCATGGGGTCGCCCACCGCGAGGGTGCGTGGACGTTCACCGTCACCGGCACCACGGACCGGTCACCGTTCCCCGACCTCGACGAGCACGAACGCACGCGTCACAAGGGCGAGCTCGTCTATCCCAACCTGTTCCTTTCGTGCTCCGCCGACCACGTCGCGGCGTTCGTGCTGAGCCCTCTCGACGTCGACCGCACCAGCGTCGCCTGTGTGCTGCTGTTCGCGGCGCAGGAGCTTGACCGCCCGGGCTTCGACCCCGACGACGCGGGTGACCTCTGGGACGTCGTCAACCGGCAGGACTGGGCCGTGTGCGAGTCGGTGCACCGCGGCATGTCCTCGCGGGCGTACCGGCAGGGGTGGTTCGCGCCGATGGAGGAGTGGAGCCTCGACATCCGCAACTGGCTGCTGCCGAAGCTCGGCAATGGTGCGCCAGGCAAGGCGGCACCATGAGTGAGTCGGTGGAATACGTCGTGGTGGGGCTCGGCGCGCTGGGCAGCGCAGCCGCCTATCACCTCGCCCGCGGAGGGGCGTCGGTGCTCGGTCTGGAGCGCTTCGCGCTGGGTCACGAGCGCGGCGCCTCGCACGACACCAGCCGGATCCTTCGGCACAGCTATCACACCCCTGGGTACGTCGCCCTCACCCACGACGCATACGACGACTGGGCGCAGCTGGAGCAAGACAGCGGCCAGCTGCTGGTGACGAAGGTCGGCGGGCTCGACCTGTTCCCACCCGGTGGGGCGATCCCGCGCACCGACTACACCGCCTCGATGGCGGCCCGCGGCGTCACCTTCGACGAGCTCGACCGTGAGCAGGTGGCGGCGCGTTGGCCGCAGCTCGCCTTGCCTGAGGGCACTGTCGCGGTGCACCAGGAGCGGGCCTCGATCGTGCCTGCCGCGCGCGGCACCCGGGTGCTCCAGCAGCGGGCCCAGGCGCACGGTGCGGTGCTGCGCGACCGATCGCCCGTCACCGCCGTGCGCGACCTGGCCGAGCGCGGGGTCGAGGTCGACACCGACGGCACGACGTATCGCTGTCGTCGACTGATCGTGTGTGTCGACGCGTGGAGCAACGATGTGCTGTCCGGACTCGGACACCGGGTGCCGCTCACCGTCACGCTGGAGCAGGTGACGTACTTCCGACCAGACCTGGCAGAGCGGTTCGCCCCCGGCCGGCTGCCGCTGTGGATCTGGATGGACGACCCCTGCTACTACGGCTTCCCCAGCTATGGCGAGGCCACGGTCAAAGCCGCGCAGGACTGCGGTGGCCCCACAGTCAGCCCTGACGAGCGCTCCTTCGACGCCGACCCGGCGATGCGCGACCGGCTCGCCGAGTTCATGGCTCGTACGCTGCCCGGCTCGGGGCCGCCGGTGCGATCGGTGCGCTGCCTGTACACGTTGGTCCCCGACCGGGACTTCGTGCTCGGTCCCGTGCCGGGGCACGAAGCCGTGCTCGTCGGGCTGGGTGCAGCGCACGGGTTCAAGTTCGCCCCGACACTGGGGCGGCTGTTGGCCGAACGGGCTGTCGGCACCGAGCCGGGCAGCGATCTGGGCCCCTTCCGGCTGGACCGGCCGGCGTTGATCGAACCCGATTGCGCGTCGCGGTGGTTGGTCTGATGCCAGCCGATGTGGTGGCTGCGCGAGCCGGCCGGTCAGGTGAGCAGCGAGGGGTCGAGCCCGACCTCGCGGGCGGCAGCCTCGCGTACCCAGGTGCGCAGCTGGGTACGGGTCACCGTGCGATAGACCAGAGCAGCCACCGACAGCCCGTCGAGGGTCGCGCCGATCCGGGCGACCGACGCTGCCGGATCGGGGCAGCTGAAGTGGCCCGAGCGGACGCCTGCCAGCACCGTCTCGTGCAGGCCCGACGCCCACTGCTCGTCGAGGTGGCGGAGCACCCGACGGATCGCCGGCTCACGCTGGGCCAGCGCCCAGGCGTCGATCCACAGCCGCCACCCGGGCGCGCTGCCCTGCGGGCCATAGAGGGCGAGGATGCGCCGCAGCCGGTCGACGGGATCGCTGGCGCGCGCGATCGCTCGCTCCAGCCGGCGCAGGTCCTTCTCCACCGCGTGCCGGAAGGCCGCGGCGAGCAGCTTGTCCTTGGTGTCGAAGTGATAGAACACCAGCCCGGCGCTGATGCCGAGCGCCGCCGCGACGTCCTTGACCCGGGCGCCCGCCAGCCCACCCGTGTCGATCAGCTCCACTGTGGCGGCGAGGATCTCCTCGCGGCGAACCGCCACGCCGCGTCGCGCCATGGCGTGGCACCCTACCGCGAAGGAGCCCGATGACAGCGACCGACGACACCTGGGCGGCGGCCGCCCTCGACGAGGCACTGCTCGACCCCGACGGCACCGATCAGGCCGCCCTCGGGCAGGTGCTCGAGCCGTTCGGGCGGTCCCGGATGCTACCCGCCGCGGCGTACACCTCGCCAGCTGTGCTCGCCTGGGAGCGGCGCCACCTCTTCGCCGGCACCTGGACCTGTGTCGGGCGCGAGGTCGACATGCGGACCGGTGCGGAGGGCGAGCTGACGCGGCGGGCGGTTCAGGTGGGCGATGTCTCGGTGCTGCTGACCTGGGAGGGTGAGGGGGGCGACGCGGCGCTGCGCGCGTTTGCCAACACCTGCAGGCACCGCGGGCACGAGCTGGTGCCGCGCGACGGCGCCGAGCGCGAGCCTGCTGCGTCGCACGGCGATCAGCCCCGTGGGCAACAGAGCATCGTCTGCCCCTACCACGCCTGGACCTATGACCTGGCCGGACGGCTGCGGGCGGCACCCGGCTTCCGGGCTGTCGAGGGTTTCGACCAGGGTGAGCACTCCCTGGTGGGGCTGACGGTCGAGCGCTGGCACGGTTGGGTGTTCGTGCACGCGCTGCGCAGCCTCGAGCAGGGATCGGCGGTGCCGTTCGAGCAACACCTCGGCGACCTGCAGCAGATCGTCGGACCGTACGCCCCGGAGCGCCTGGTGC
>JACCWP010000203.1 GCA_013697585.1 Nocardioidaceae bacterium | reverse complement strand
CGGTCGACAACCCGCCCGCCCGCGGCTCGCAGCGCGGCGAGGGCGCGCGGGTGGACCCGGTCGGGGCTGAGCAGCAGCCCCTCCACCCGGGCGCCTCGCTGGGCCAGCCGGGAGCCGGCATAGAGGGCATCGCCACCGTTGTGGCCGCTGCCGGCAAGCACCAGCACCCGCGCTCCGTACACCCCGCCGCGGCGCTCGCCCAGCACGTCGGCGCACGCGACCGCGAGCCCCGCCGCCGCCCGCTGCATCAGTGCGCCCTCGGGCACCTGCACCATCAGCTGCTCCTCGGCAGCGCGGATCTGGTCGACCGGGTAGGCGAGCCGCGTCGTCTCGGGGGTCATCGAGCGTCCTCGAGGATCACGACTGCCGAGGCAATCCCGGCGTCGTGGCTGAGGGACACATGAACGTGAGCCGCGCCCACCGCCTCCGCGCGAGCCGCGACCGTGCCGGTGAGCGCCAGGTGCGGTCTCCCGTCGTCGCCTGAGCACACCTCGGCGTCGACCCAGGCGAGCCCGGCGGGGGCGCCGAGGGCCTTTGCCAGTGCCTCCTTGGCAGCGAACCGGGCCGCCAGCGACGCGGTCGGCCGCTCCCGCTCGCCGCTGGTGAACAGGCGCGCCCGCAACCCGGGGGTGCGATCGAGGATGAGTGAGAAGCGTTCGACGTCGACCACGTCGATGCCAACCCCGACGATCACCTGGATTCCGCCGGTGTGATCACTCGACGGTGACCGACTTGGCGAGGTTGCGCGGCTGGTCGACGTCATGGCCGAGGGCGGTGGCCACCTCACAGGCAAAGATCTGTAGCGGCACCGTCGCGACCAGAGGTTGCAGCAGCGTGGGCACCCGGGGTAGCCAGATGACCTCGTCGGCGTGGCCCGCCACCTCGTCGTCGCCCTCCTCGGCGAGCACGATGGTGCGCGCGCCACGGGCGCGTACCTCCTGGATGTTGCTGAGCATCTTGGCGTGGATGGCGTCCCTGCCTCGCGGTGGTACCACGACGAACACCGGTACGCCGATGTCGACCAGCGCGATCGGACCGTGCTTGAGCTCGCCCGCGGCGAAGCCCTCCGCGTGCAGGTAGGCGAGCTCCTTGAGCTTGAGGGCACCCTCGAGCGCGACCGGGAACCCGGTGTGCCGGCCGAGGAACAGCACCGACGTGCTGCCGGCGAGGTCACGGGCGAGCACCCGCACCTGGTCGGCGTCGTCGAGCACCCGCTGGACCTGGGCAGGTACGCGGTGCAGCTGATCGAGGATCGCTTTGACCTCGTCGCCGTACTTGGTCCCCCGCACCTGCGCGAGGTAGAGCCCCAGCAGGTGGCAGGCGACGATCTGGGACAGGAACCCCTTGGTGGACGCCACTGCGATCTCGGGTCCGGCCCGGGTGTAGATGACGGCGTCGGACTCGCGCGGGATGGTCGACCCGTTGGTGTTGCAGATGGCCAGCACCCGGGCCCGCTGCGCGCGGGCATAACGGATGGCCATCAGGGTGTCCATCGTCTCGCCCGACTGGCTGATGGCCACCACCAGCGTCGACCGGTCGACGACCGGGTCGCGGTAGCGGAACTCGCTGGCCAGCTCGACCTCGCACGGCAGCCGGGTCCAGTGTTCGATCGCGTACTTCGCCACCAGGCCGGAATAGAACGCGGTGCCGCAGGCAATGATGATGACCTTGTCGACGACGCGGAGCTCCTCGTCCGACAGGCGCATCTCGTCCAGCTGCAGCGACCCGTCGGCGGCCATCCGTCCGAGGAGGGTGTCGGCGATTGCCCGCGGCTGCTCGTCGATCTCCTTGAGCATGAACCAGGCGTAGCCGCCCTTCTCGGCCGCCGATGCGTCCCAGTCGACGTGATAGGGCGTCGCCTCGGCCGCGGCGCCGGCGAAGTCGGTGACAGTCACCGAGTCGCGAGTGACCTCGACGACCTGGTCCTGACCGAGCTCGAGGGCCTCGCGGGTGTGGGCGATGAAGGCCGACACGTCGGAGGCGACGAAGTTCTCGCCGTCCCCCAGCCCGACCACGAGCGGCGAGCTGCGCCTGGCCGCCACGAGCCGGTCGGGGTCGGCGGCGGCGACGGCCACCAGCGTGAACGCACCTGCCAAGTCGCGGCAGACACCGTGCATCGCGGCCACCAGGTCGCCGTCGTGGCGGGACAGCTCCTCGCCGAGCAGGTGCGCGACGACCTCGGTGTCGGTCTCGGAGACCAGGTCGTGGCCGCGCCGCTCCAGGCCCACCCGCAGCTCGGCGAAGTTCTCGATGATGCCGTTGTGGATCACGGCGACTCTGCCGGCCGCATCGGTGTGCGGGTGGGCGTTGACGTCGTTGGGGGCACCGTGGGTCGCCCATCGGGTGTGGCCGATGCCGGTCGTCGCGGGCACCGGGTGCTCGTGGGCGAGGGCCTTGTCGAGGTTGGCCAGCTTGCCGGCGCGCTTGGCGGTGTGCAGGGACCCCGCCTCGACGAGGGCCACGCCGGCGGAGTCGTAGCCCCGGTACTCGAGGCGGCGCAGCCCGTCCATCACCACGTCGATCGCCTGCTGGCCCCCGACGTAGCCGACGATCCCGCACATGGGGACGAGCGTAGCGACGGCGGGCTCCCCCGCTGCGGACCGCCGCCGACCCCGCCCGGATGTCATCCGACTCACCGGCAACAGGCCACGCATCGTATGACCGCTCGCGCCGAGCCGCTCGACGTGGTGGGGCAGACTGCGCGCCGTGGCCGACACCTCCCCGTACGTCGAGCTGGACCGGGAGGCGTGGGCCCGGCTGGCGTCGGCACGTGACCAACCCGAAGCCGGCCTCGACCCCACCGAGCTGGACCGGATCCGGGGGCTCGGTGACTTCCTCGACATCGACGAGGTGCGGCAGGTCTATCTGCCGCTGAGCGAGCTCCTGAGCCTGCACGTACGTCACGCTGGCCTGCTGCACCGGGCGACCGAACGCTTTCTCGACCAGCCGAAACCGCCGCGCACGCCGTTCGTCATCGGCATCGCCGGATCGGTGGCCGTGGGCAAGTCGACGACCGCCCGGCTGCTGAGCGAGCTGCTGGCGCGCTGGCCCCAGCACCCGCGTGTCGAGCTGGTGACGACCGACGGATTCCTGCTGCCCAACGCCGAGCTCGAGCGACGCGGGCTGCTCGAGCGCAAAGGATTTCCCGAGTCGTACGACCGGCGGGCGCTGCTGCGCTTCGTCGCCGAGGTCAAGTCGGGGATCGACGAGGTCAGCGCCCCGGTCTATTCACACCTTGCCTACGACGTCACCGACGAGCGGGTGACTCTGCGCGGGCCGGACATCCTGATCGTGGAGGGGCTCAACGTGCTGGCACCAGCTCGGGTGCGCGCCGACGGTCGGCAAGGCCTCGCGATCAGCGACTTCTTCGACTTCGGCGTCTATGTCGACGCGGCGACCGACGACATCCGGGGCTGGTACGTCGACCGGTTCCTGCGGCTGCGCAACACCGCGTTCCAAGACCCCGCCTCGTACTTTTTTCGCTACGCCGCGCTCACCGAACGCGAGGCGATCAAGCGGGCCGAGCAGGTATGGGACGAGATCAACGGTCCCAACCTGCACGACAACATCCTCCCCACCCGGGCCCGGGCCAACCTCGTGCTGCGCAAGGACCACGACCACGCCGTGCGGTGGGTGCGACTGCGCCGGTGACTCCGGACGCGTGCCTGCGCGAGCCGCATCCCAGCACCAGAGCCGATGCGCCGTGCTCGCACAACAGCGGTTCGCTCAGCGCGTAAGCGTTGTGGCCACCAGAACCGCGGGCCGAGGTCCAGCGCGAGCGCCGGGACCAGCAGGCTGCGGCCCACGAACGTGTCGCGCAGGATTCTGACAAGTGTGCCGGTCCGAGCATGAGACCACCCGGCGCAGTGCCGTCGTCTGCCACCATTCCGATCGTGCTCCACGTACGGGTCGTCGCCCCCGCCTCGGTGGCCACCTTGGTGGTGGAGTCCTTGCGCGAGGACCCGACGGTCGTTCACCTCGTGGTTGTCCCGGGCGCAGCGGTGTCGTGTCCCGGTGACCTGGTGATGTTCGACCTCGCCCGCGAGAACGCCAACCAGGTGCTCGGCGACCTGCGCGCGTTCGGCGTCGAACGCGACGGCTCCATCAGCATCGACGAGACCGAGGTGCTGCTCTCGGACACTGCACACGCCGCCGAGCGGCGCGCACCGGGAGCGCCGGCAGACGCGGTGATCTGGGACGCCGTGCAAAACCGGGTCGACGCCGAGAGCCGGCTGTCCTGGTCGTTCGTCGTGTTCCTCACGCTGGCGGCGCTGATCGCCAGCGTCGGCCGCTACCTCGACCAGCCAATCCTGATCGTGGGCGCGGTGGTCGTCGGCCCGGAGTTCGCCCCCGTCGCCGCGATCTGCGTCGCGCTCGCGACCCGGACCTGGCGGCTGCTCGTCCCGGCCACGACGACTCTGCTGCTGGGCTTCGCGATCGCCGCCGCCGTGACCTGGGTCGCGTGGGTCGTCACCGACCTGCTGGTGGACGTCTCGACCGAGCAGGCTGGCACGGGGAACCAAACACAGTTCATCATCCAGCCGGACGGCTGGTCGCTGGTGGTCGCCCTGCTCGCCGGGATCGCGGGCATCTTGTCCCTGACCGCCTCCAAGTCAGGGACGCTCGTCGGCGTCTTCATCTCCGTGACGACGATCCCCGCGGTGGGCACGATCGGCCTCACCCTGGCTGTCGGCCTGGGCGGCGAGGCAGTGAGCGCCCTCGCCCAGCTCGGCATCAACCTCGCCGGGCTGCTGCTCTCCGGCACGCTCACCCTGCTCGTGCAGCGCATGGTGTGGCGGCGGGTGGGGCGGGTCTAGCTCTGGAGGGTGGCCGTCACGCGCGGCCCCCGCGCTGCGCACACCAATTGGTTGACGCGTCGGGTCGGTGCGACACCATCACGACGGTTCCGCGCGATGCCGTGCTCCTCTGACCTAGCGCTGTGCCCGCCGTCAGGTCAACGGACGTTGCCAGACGCCGGTGCGCTCGACCGGCTCGAAGCCCAACCGAGTGTTGACCGCGATCATCGGTGCGTTGCCCTGCTCGTTCCAGGTGTGCAGCAACCGCTCCCGGTCATCGTGTGCCAGTAGCCGTTGCAGGTTGCGCACCTTCATCGCCAGCCCGAGCCGGTGCCCGCGATGCTCTGGCCGCACCAGCGTCCCGCTCTGGAAGCCGCCATCTCGCGCCATCCCGCGCTGAACCATCAGCCCGGTCTCGCCGACGACTTGGCCGTCCGGGCAGACCGCCACCGTGTCAAAGGTCGTACGTCCCTGGTCCAGCATCCGCTGCTCACCCTCGCGCAGCCGCTGCACAGTCCAGCGCTCGGCCTCGACGTCCAGGTCACCGGTCGGAGCCTGGTCCATGAACGTCTCGTGCAGCCGGCAGAGACTCTCGACCCACTCGTCGGGACACCGGCCCGTCCACGACACCAGCCGGTAGGCACCCGACGGTCCGGACACCTCGGCCGTCAGCAGGTCGAGCAGGGCGGCATCCACGGGAAGCCGCAGCACGTAGTGCAACTCGGTCATCGCCACCGCGAAGCCGTGCCGATCCAGGAACGCGCCACCGGGCAAGGCGGTCAGCCGACCTGCGAGCGGCGCTGCCGCCTCCGTCGTGAGGGTTCGGCGCCCTCGGCGGCGTCCCTCGGCAACCACTGCCTCCAACAGCTCGGTGCCCACACCAGCGCGTCGTGCCGCCGGGACGACCGCGAGCTCAAACTCACCCAGGTGTGCGTTGTCCTGCCGGGGCCAGAGCGCGCTGGCTGCCCCCACGACCGTGCCGTCGAGCCGAGCGGCCCACGCCTGGGGCTGCGACTCCACCCGCTCGCGGGTCAGCCAGACCCGGAAAGCCTCCAGCGGCTGCTCGTCGGCGTATGGGCTGTCGTGCAGCACACCCTCCACCAGCGCGGCGTGCCAGGCCGTGAGCACCCCCTCTTCATGCCCGGTGACGGGCTCCACGAGCAGGCTCACGACGGCAGGCCAGCCAACGACCCCTGCCACTCTCCCACCCGCTCGACAGGCCGGAAGCCGATCTGGTCGTTCACCGCGACCATCGGGGCGTTCTGCGCGGCATTGTGGGTGTGCAGCCAGCGGCCGTCGTCGTACGCGCGCTGGAGCCGGCACAGGTTGTCGACCTTGAGCGCCAGGCCCAGCCGGTGGCCGCGGTGCCCGGGCAGCACCAACGTGTCCCAGTTGTAGATGTTGCCGACGTCGTGCCCTGCGTGCAGCAGCTCGTTGAACCCGGCGACCGAGCCGTCGGGCGCGAGCGCGAGCACGCTGGACCGGGTGCGGCCCATCCGCTCCAGCTCGCGCTCCTCCTCGCGCAACCGCTGTTCGTCCCACTGCTCGGGCTCGATCTCGAGCTCTCCCAGCGGCGCCTCGGTCACCATCGCCGCCTTGAGCGCGCAGTACGCCTCGACGTGCTCGTCCGGGCATGGGCCGACGTAGCCCGCGATCCGGTAGTCCCCGTGGTGCGGCGCGGCGAGCTCGGCCAAGGCGTCGAGCAGGTTGCCGTCGACGGGCAGCGGGAGCACCCGGTGCACGTCGGTGTTGCGCAGGTCCATCCCGAGACGACGGGCGAACGCTTCGCCCGGCACCTCGCGAAAAGCAGCCGGCAACCCGTCCCCGTCCAGCTGGGCACCAGGGATCCACGCGCTCGCCAGCCGGCGGTCGCCGCCCTCGGCACCCGCGCGAAGCCGAGCGGCCAGCGCCGTACCGATCCCGCGCCGGCGGTGCTCGGGCGGCACGCCCACGTACATGAAGGCAAGGTGCAGGTTGTCTCGCAGCGGCAGCTCGAGCTCGGCGATGCCAACGACATCGCCAGCCTCCTCGGCCACGAAGAGCTCGCGCCGCTCGGACGTGGAAGGTTCGCGAAGGCTCTCCACCAGCTCCGGATATGACCAGGTCGTCGGCTTGCGACGGCCGTGCTCGTTGGCCTGTGCGTAGCCGGCGTGATAGCGCGCCAGATCGTCGGGTGAGCGGAGGTCGACCGGTCGGATCAGCACGTCAGCCGACGCTAGGGGGTCACAGCTCGGCGGGTCCATCCGATTTCGGGGCTGGCGCTCAGCGCAGGGCGAGTGCCTGCTCGACCACGTCGGCGAGCCCACGGGCGACCGCGTCGGCCTGCTCGGCGGTCGGTGCCTCGACCATGACGCGCACCAGTGGCTCGGTGCCCGAGGGACGCAGCAGGACGCGTCCCGCACCAGCCAGGCCGGCCTCGGCAGCCGCCACCGCGGACGCCACATCCGGGTCGGTATCGGCCCGGGACTTGTCCACCCCCGGCACGTTGACGAGCACCTGCGGCAGCTGGGTCATCACCGCAGCAAGGTCAGCAAGCGGGCGCCCGGTCGCGGCCATCCGGGCGAGCACGTGGACGGCCGTCAAGACGCCGTCTCCGGTGGTGGCGTGCTCGGCGAGCACGACGTGGCCGGACTGCTCGCCCCCGAGAACGTAGCCCCCGGCGGCCATCGCGGCGAGCACGTAGCGGTCGCCGACCGCCGCCCGCAGCACGCGGATCCGCTCGCGCTCCATCGCCTGGACGAAGCCGAGGTTGCTCATCACGGTGGCGACGACGGTGTCGTCGCGCAGCACGCCGGCATCGCGCATGGCCACCGCCAAGATGGCGAGCAGGTGGTCGCCGTCGACCAGCTCGCCCGTGTGGTCGACGCCGAGGCAGCGGTCGCCGTCTCCGTCGAGCGCGAAGCCAGCGTCGGCCTGCTCGGCGACCACGGCGGCCCGCAGGTCCTGCGGGTGCGTGGACCCGCAGCCGGCGTTGATGTTGAGACCGTCGGGCTGGGCGTGCAGCGCGACCACGTCTGCGCCGAGCCGTCGCAGCACGGCGGGTACGGCTGCGTACGCGGCGCCGTTGGCGCAGTCGACCACGACCCGCAGACCGTCGAGGCGCCGAACGGACGCGGGATAGCTAGCGACCAGATGGTCGACGTAGCGCTCGGTGGAGTCGGGCAGGTCGCGGATCCGGCCGACGTCAGCACCCACCGGGCGCTGCCACGGCTCGCGCAGTCGGAGCTCGACGGCGTCCTCGATCGCGTCGTCCAGCTTGTGCCCCCCGCGGGCAAAGAACTTCACGCCGTTGTCGGGCATCGGGTTGTGGCTGGCCGACAGAACCACACCGAGGTCGGCGCCGGTGGCACCGGTCAGATGGGCCACGGCCGGCGTCGGCACCACGCCGGCACGCCACACGTCGACGCCCGCGCTGCCCAGCCCAGCGACGACCGCCGCCTCGAGGAACTCACCGGATGCCCGGGGGTCGCGCCCCACCACCGCCGAGGGCCGGTGGCCGGCGAACGCGCCGGCCTCACCGAGGACGTGCGCCGCGGCAACCGCGAGGTCGAGCGCGAGCTCGACCGTCAGGTCGTCGTTGGCGAGCCCGCGCACCCCGTCCGTGCCGAAGAGACGACCCACGAGGCGCTGCGCCGGCTCAGCGCTTGGAGTACTGGGGCGCCTTGCGGGCCTTCTTGAGGCCGGCCTTCTTGCGTTCCTTGACTCGCGCGTCGCGAGTCAGCAGACCGGCCTTCTTGAGCGACGCGCGGTTGGCGTCGAGGTCGACGTCGTTGAGGGCGCGCGCGACCCCGAGCCGCAACGCGCCGGCCTGGCCGGTCATGCCGCCGCCGTGAATGCGCGCGACGACATCGAACCGGTCAGCCAGGTCGGTGATGACGAACGGCTCGCTCACCGACTGCTGGTGCAACTTGTTGGGGAAGTAGTCGTCCAGCGACTTGCCGTTGATCGTCCACTGACCGCTGCCGGGTGTGATCCGTACTCGCGCCACCGCCTCCTTGCGGCGGCCGGTGGCCGCTGCCGGCGCCACCGTGGCGGGACGAGGTGGTGCGTCGGGCGCGGCCGAGCTCTCAGAGCTGTAGGCAACCGTCGCGTCGCCGTCGCTCGTCGCCGGGGCGGTGCTGGCGATGCCTCCCGGGCTACCACGGCGGGTCGGGCTGGCGGGGCTGGCGGCCACGGCGGGGTTCTCGGCCACGGCGGGGTTCTCGGTCGTCACTGGGCGGTCCTCATGGGGCGAATGGTCGGTTGCGTTGTCATTGCGCGATCTGCCTGATCTCGTAGGCCTGGGGCTGCTGGGCGACGTGCGGGTGCTCGGGGCCGGCGTAGACCTTGAGCTTGCTGAGCAGCTGGCGGCTGAGCTTGTTCTTGGGGAGCATCCCCCATACCGCCTTCTCGACCGCCTTGCGCGGGTCCTTGTCGAGCAGCTCACCGACCGTGACCGAACGCAGACCGCCGGGGTAGCCGGAGTGCCGGTACGCCAGCTTGGTCTGCCGCTTGTCGCCGCCCAGCGCGATCTTGTTCGCGTTGACGACGATGACGAAGTCGCCAGAGTCGACGTGGGGGGCAAAGGTCGGCTTGTGCTTGCCGCGCAGCAACGTCGCGATCTGCACGGCCAGCCGGCCCAGGACGACGTCGGTGGCGTCGATCACGTGCCACTGGCGATGCACGTCACCAGGCTTGGGACTGTACGTACGCACGGTGCTGGCCTTCGCTCGGCTGGGTGGGATACGTCGGTGCCGGTTGCGCGCACAGCGCAGCCGTCGTGCACACGGCGACTGCTCAGGCTACCTGCGGGACTGGCGACTGGTCAAAGCCGCAAGGCCATCCAAGGCCCGGTGGCTGGGCGTGACGAGCGCCCGGACGGGCCGCATGGCGGGTGGCGGACTCGACGCTGCACCGCGGCCCCCCGTAGGTTTGAGCGGTGGTCCGTGACAACGCTGAGTCCCTCACCGTCCGCGACAACCGAACAGGACGCGACTACGAGCTGCCCATCGTCGACGGCACCATCCGCGCTTCCGAGCTGAACACCATCAAGGTCGACGACGACGGCCCGGGGCTCGCCGCCTACGACCCCGGCTTCACCAACACCGCGTCGTGCCGCAGCGCCATCACCTACATCGACGGCGACCGGGGAATTCTCGAGTACCGGGGTTACCCGATCGAGCAGCTGGCCGAGGACTCCACCTTCCTCGAGGTCGCGTACCTGCTCATCCACGGTCAGCTGCCGAGCCGCGACGACTACGACGCGTGGGTGCACGAGATCACCTACCACACGTTCGTCCACGAGAACATCAAGACGTTCATGCAGGGCTTCCGCTACGACGCGCACCCGATGGGCATGCTGATGGCCTCGGTGGGGGCACTGTCGACCTTCTACCCCGAGTCGCGCAACATCAGCGACGTCGAGAACCGGCACATCCAGTTGGTGCGACTCATCGCCAAGATGCCGACGCTCGGCGCCTGGGCGTTCCGGCACGCACAGGGCAAGCCGTACGTCTACCCCGACAACGAGCTGTCGTACGCCGAGAACTTCCTGTCGATGCTGTTCCGCATGAGCGAGCAGAAGTTCGCGGCCGACGAGCGGTTGACGCGGGCCTTGGAGGTCCTGTTCATCCTGCACGCAGACCACGAGCAGAACTGCTCGACCAACGCGGTGCGCTCGGTTGGCTCCAGCCAGGTCGACCCCTACTCCGCGGTGTCGGCCGGCATCGCCGCGCTGTACGGCCCGCTGCACGGCGGTGCCAACGAGGCGGTGCTGCGGATGCTGCGGCGGATCGGCAGCCGAGACAACGTCGCCGACTTCATCACCGGTGTCAAGAACGGCGACGAGCGGCTGATGGGCTTCGGCCACCGGGTCTACAAGAACTACGACCCGCGGGCCAAGATCATCAAGCGGGCGTCCGACGACGTGTTCGACGTGACGGGCGTCAGCCCACTGCTCGAGATCGCCGTCGAGCTGGAAAAGATCGCGCTCGAGGACGAGTACTTCGTCAAGCGCAAGCTCTATCCCAACGTCGACTTCTATTCCGGGCTGATCTACGAGGCACTGAACTTCCCGCCCGAGATGTTCACCGTGCTGTTCGCCATCCCCCGCACGGCCGGCTGGCTGGCGCAGTGGGTCGAGCTGGTCGACGACAAGGACCAGCGGATCGCCCGCCCCAAGCAGATCTACACCGGGGAGCGAACCCTCGACTTCACCCCCCGCGAGAAGCGCTGGGCATAGGCGCCCTACCCCCCGGCCGCACCGCGAACCGCTCGGGGACCCGATCAGCGAGCCCGCGCGACGCGGGTCTCGTCCCACACCGGCTCGGTGGACTCGTACACCGAACCGTCGGCGCCGAAGACGAGGAACCGGTCAAAGCTGCGCGCGAACCACCGGTCGTGGGTCACCGCCACCACCGTCCCCTGGAAGCGGGCCAGACCGTCCTCCAGCGCCTCTGCCGACTGCACGTCGAGGTTGTCGGTGGGCTCGTCGAGCAGCAGCAGCGTCGCGCCGGACAGCTCCAGCAGCAGGATCTGCAGCCGTGCCTGCTGGCCGCCTGACAGCGACTCGAACCTCTGCTCCGACGCGGGTGCCAGCTCGTAGCGGTCGAGGGCCCGAGCGGCCTGCTCGCGAGGCATCCCGGCCCGACCCATTCCGTCCGGTGCGGCGTCGCCGCGGTGCAGGATCTCCAGCAGCGTGCGTCCCGCTAGCTCGGGATGGGTGTGCGTCTGCACGAACCAGCCAGGACGGACTCGCGCCCCGAGCCGAGCCCGGCCACGGTGTCGTACGGGCTCGACGTCGCCGTCGCCCACCGGCCGGTGCTCGACGTCGGGGTCGGTCCCTCCCGCGGCCAGCAGCCGCAGGTAGTGCGACTTGCCCGATCCGTTGGAGCCGAGCACGGCGACCCGTTCGCCGAACCACACCTCGAGATTGAACGGCTTCATCAGCCCACTGAGCTCGAGGTCCTCGCAGATCACGGCGCGCTTGCCGGTGCGCCCGCCAACGAGGCGCATCCTGACGTCCTGCAAGCGTGGGATCGCCTGTGGGGGGCCAGCCTCCACGAACTTGCGCAGCCGGGTCTGCGCGGCCTGGTAGCGAGATGCCATGCCGTCGTTGTAGGCGGCCTTCTGCCTGTACATCGCCACCAGCGCCCTGAGCTTGGCGTGGTCCTCGTCCCAGCGACGCCGCAGCTCCTCCAGCCGTTCGAAGCGGGCGCGGCGGGCATCGTGATACGTCTCGAAACCGCCAGGGTGGACCCACGCGGAGTTGCCGGCAACCCCGAGCTCCACGGTCACGACCCGGGTCGCCGTACGGGCGAGCAACTCGCGGTCGTGGCTAATGTAGAGGACTGTCTTCGGCGAGCCCGACAGCCGCCCCTCCAGCCACCGCTTGCCCGGCACGTCGAGGAAGTTGTCCGGCTCGTCCAGCAGCAGCACCTCGTCGGGGCCGCGAAGCAGCGCCTCCAACACCAACCGCTTCTGCTCACCGCCGGACAGTGTCGCGACCGGACGCCACCTGGACCTGTCATAGGAGATGCCGATCGCCTCGGTGCAGCACGAGTCCCAGTCGACCTCGGTGTCGTAGCCACCCGCGTCTGCGTACTCCGCGAGTGCGCTGGCATAGCGCAGCTGGGTCCGCTCGTCGTCGCGGTCCATCAACAGCGCCTCGATGTCGTCGACGGCCCACGCCGCTGCCCTGACGCGTGCAGGCGCGACCGACAGCAGCAGGTCACGCACCGACCAGTCGGCGCCGGTCGGAGTCACCAGCTGACGCATCAGCCCGAGGCCGCCGCTGCGCGTCACGGTCCCGGCGTGAGGCACCAGCTCGCCGGTCACGATGCGCAGCAACGTGGTCTTGCCTGCGCCGTTTGCCCCGACCAGCGCCACCTTGGCCCCGTCGCCCACCCGGAAGCCGACGTCGTCGAGCAGCACCCGCCCGTCGGGCAGCTCGAACCGGATCCCGCTCAGCTCCACGTGTCCCACGAGGCCCCAGTCTGCGGTGCGGAAGCCTCGCCGCGCACCCGAGTTGTCACCGCCAGCCGGGGCTCTGGCACCGGCTCACGGTGACAGGTCGCCTGTGGAGCTGCGGATCTCGAGCACCCGGAAGCCCTTGGCGCTTGCAATGCGCTCGCACGACCAGCCCTCGTCGACGAGCCACCGCTGGTATGAGTCCGCTCCAAGGTTGCGCCCGATCACCACGACCGCGCGACCGGTCGGCGCCAGCCGCGGCAACCAGGACAGCAGCAGCTCGTGCACCGCCGGCTTGCCGATCCGGATCGGCGGGTTGGACCAGATCTCATCGAGCTTCACGGCGGGCGGCACGGCGGCGGGGGTTGAGACCTGCGCCCGATTGTCGAGCCCGTGCGCGGCCAGGTTGGCCCTGGTCAGTTCGAGCGCTCGGGCGTTCACGTCGACGGCATATACCCACGCTGCCGGCAGCGCCAGCCCGAGTGCGGCGGCCAGCACGCCGTACCCCGAACCGAGGTCCAGCACGCTGCGCGCCGCCGGGTCGGGCTGCGCCGAGCGCAGCAGCACGCGCGTCCCGAGGTCGAGCCGACCGTACGAGAAGACCCCGCTCGCCGAGCGTAGGACGAGCTCGTGCCCCCAGGCCCTGACGGTGACGTCGGCGTAGCGCACCGGCGATTCCGGCTCGACGCTGAAGTAGTGCTCGCTCACCGGGTCGTCCCCCGCCGGGCCCGCGCCTGCTCGGCGCGGGTGGCCAGCCCGCCTGGAGCCGGGTAGCCGACCTCCTCGAGGGTCAGACCATGCGGCGGCACGACCTGCACCCGCGAGTCACGCTGCCGGCCGGCCAGGATCCGCGCCGGCTCGGGCACGGGCAACCGCCCCTGCCCCACAGCCAGCAACGCGCCCACGAGTGCCCGCACCATGTTGTGGCAGAACGCGTCGGCGACCACCGTCAGCTCCACCAGCTCGGATCGCCGCACGGCGTCCAAGCAGAGCAGGGTGCGTACCGTGGAACCGCCGACGCGGGGGCGGCAGTACGCGGCGAAGTCGTGCTCGCCGACGAGCGCCGCACAGGCCTCACCCATCAGCTCGACGCTGACCGGGCGCCGCCACCGCAGCACGTGCCGTCGCGTCAGCGGGTCGGCCGACGTGGCCTGGTCGCACACCCGATAGACGTAGCGGCGCCACAGTGCCGAGAAGCGGGCGTCGAAGCCGGCCTCGGCCGGCTCGGCACGGGCGACGACGACGTCGTCGGGGAGCGCCCGGTTCAGGCGCTCAGCCAGGTCGGGGGCAGGCGGCACGGGCACGTCGACGTGCGCGACCTGTCCGCGCGCGTGCACCCCCGTGTCCGTACGCCCCGCGCAGGTCAGGCTGACCGGATCGATCCGCAGGACCCTCGCCAGAGTGGTCTCCAGCTCGCCCTGCACCGTGCGCCGATCGGGTTGGCGGGCCCAGCCGGAGAAGCCGGCTCCGTCGTAGCCGAGGTCGAGCCGCAGCCGGCAACCGCTCAGGCCTTCGACTCCTTGTCGGGGTCGGCCCCGTCGCCGGCCCCGTCGCCGGCCCCGTCGCCGGCATCGTCGCCGCCGGCGCGGGCTTCGGCGTCGGTGGCATCGGCTGGTGCCGACGCCGCGGACTCATCGACCTCGGCCCCGGACTCCTCGGCCCGCGACTCCTCGACCTGGTCCGACTCGGGTTCGTCGGTCTCGGTCACGATCCCCGGCTGGCCGGCGACGGCGGGCTCCGTCGCTGCGGCAGCCGCACCGAACGTACGCTCCTCGACCAGCTCGATCACCGCCATCGGCGCGTTGTCACCCTTGCGTGGGCCGATCTTGGTGATCCGCGTGTAGCCACCGGGCCGGGTGGCGTAGCGCGGCCCGATGTCGGTGAACAGAGCGTGTACGACTGCCTTGTCACGGATCAGCGACAGCACCTGGCGGCGGTGGTGCAGATCGTCGCGCTTGGCCTTGGTGATCAATCGCTCGGCGTAGGGCCGCAGCCGGCGCGCCTTGGCCTCGGTGGTGGTGATCCGGCCATGCTCGAACAGGTTCGTCGCGAGATTGGCCAAGATGATCCGCTGGTGCGCGGGACTACCACCCAGGCGTGGCCCCTTCGTGGGCGTCGGCATTGTCAGTCTCCTGTGTCCATCTGTCAGCGGTCAGTCGGCTTCGACGCTGCTTGGTACTTCGTCTCGACGCTGCTCAATACTGTTCGTCTTCGACGCTGCTCAATACTGTTCGTCTTCGACGAAGCTCTGGTCGTCGTCGCCGATTGCCTCGAGAGCGGCCTGCGGGTCGAAGCCAGGCGCGCTGTCCTTGAGCGCCAGGCCCATCTCGACCAGCTTGGCCTTGACCTCATCGATCGACTTGGCGCCAAAGTTGCGGATGTCGAGAAGGTCCTGCTCGCTGCGCGAGATCAGCTCGCCGACGGTGTGGATGCCTTCACGCTTGAGACAGTTGTACGAGCGCACAGTGAGGTTGAGATCCTCCACCGGCAACGCGAGGTCGGCGGCCAGCTGCTCGTCGACAGGCGACGGCCCGATGTCGATGCCTTCGGCCTCGACGTTGAGCTCGCGAGCCAGACCGAACAGCTCGACCAGCGTCCTGCCGGCGCTGGCGATCGCGTCGCGCGGCTTCATCGACGGCTTGGTCTCGACATCGATGACCAACCGGTCGAAGTCCGTACGCTGCTCGACGCGGGTGGCCTCGACCTTGTACGTCACCTTCAGGACCGGCGAATAGATCGAGTCGACAGGGAGCCGGCCGATCTCACCGTCGCCGAGGTTGTTCTGCACGGCTGAGACGTAGCCGCGGCCGCGCTCCACGACCAGCTCCATCTCGATCCGGCCCTTGTCGTTGAGCGTGGCCAGGTGCAGGTCGGGGTTGTGCACCTCGACCCCAGCGGGCGGGGCGATGTCTGCACCGGTGACGTCGCCCGGGCCCTGCTTACGCAGGTACATGGTCACCGGCTCGTCGTTCTCGGAGGACACGACGAGCTCCTTGAGGTTGAGGATCACCTCGGTGACGTCTTCCTTGACACCCTCGATGGTGGAGAACTCATGCAGGACGCTGTCGACCTTGATCGACGTCACGGACGCGCCCGGGATGGACGAGAGCAGGGTGCGACGCAGCGAGTTGCCAAGGGTGTAGCCGAAGCCGGGCTCGAGCGGCTCGATCGCGAACCGCGACCGGTGATCGCCGACGACTTCCTCGGACAGGTTGGGGCGTTGGGCAATGAGCACGTGGGTTTCCTTTCCGCACCGACCGCCATTTGACGGTGCGACCTGCGAGAGGCGGAAGCCTCTCGGTTGCTGTCGCTCGGGGACTGCCCCGAGCGCGTGTCGTAGTGGATGGGTGTTCCTGCTGGCTTCCCGGAGGCGGAGCCACCGGGAAGGGCTACTTCTTCGAGTAGAACTCCACGATCAGCTGCTCCTGCACCGGCACGTCGATCTGTTGCCGCACGGGGAGGGAGTGCACAAGGACCCGCATCCGGTTCGGCAGCACCTCGAGCCACGCGGGCACGACCCGCTCGCCGTGGGTCTCCCGGGCGATGATGAACGGGGTCATCTCGATCGACTTGACCCGGACGTCGATGACGTCGTGCGCGCTGACCTGGAACGACGGGATGTCGACCTTGCGCCCGTTGACGAGGAAGTGCCCGTGCACGACTAGCTGGCGCGCGTGGCGCCGGGTGCGGGCGAACCCCGCTCTGTAGACGAGGTTGTCCAGCCGGCACTCGAGCAGAGCCAGCAGGTTGTCACCGGTCTTGCCGGCTCGACGGCTGGCCTCGTCGTAGTAGTTGTGGAACTGCTTCTCCATGACGCCGTACGTGAAGCGGGCCTTCTGCTTCTCCTGCAGCTGCAGGCGGTACTCGCTCTCCTTGACCCGTCCGCGGCCGTGCTGGCCGGGTGGGTACGGGCGGCGTTCGAAGGCCTGGTCTCCACCGACGAGGTCAACCCCCAGTCGGCGCGACTTCTTCGTCATGGGTCCGGTGTATCGGGCCATGTGAGTCAGGTACTCCCTTGTACTGGTTGTGCTGTCAGGGTCCCTGACAGCGGGTCGTTCGGGTCAGACGCGGCGACGCTTGGGTGGTCGGCAGCCGTTGTGCGGGGTCGGGGTCACGTCCTGGATGGTCCCCACCTCCAGCCCGACCGCGCCGAGTGAACGGATCGCGGTCTCTCGGCCGGAACCCGGCCCCTTGACGAAGACGTCGATCTTCTTCATGCCGTGGTCCATCGCACGTCGCCCCGCCGCCTCGGCGGCCATCTGGGCAGCGAACGGTGTGGACTTGCGCGAACCCTTGAACCCGACGGTCCCAGCGCTCGCCCACGAGATCACCGCACCGACCGGGTCGGTAATGGTGACGATGGTGTTGTTGAACGTCGACTTGATGTGGGCGGCGCCCACGGCGACGTTCTTCTTCTCCTTGCGGCGCACCTTCTTGGCGCCGGGGGCCTGCCTGCTCTTGGGAGGCATGTGGGGTGACTACTCCTGAGTCTCGGGTGTTCTCGGGGCTTTCTGGATCCTCCGGGGACAAACCCCGAACGGGGCTACTTCTTGACGGTCTTCTTGCGGCCGGCCACGGTGCGCTTGGGGCCCTTGCGGCCGCGCGCGTTGGTCCGGGTGCGCTGGCCGCGTACGGGAAGGCCGCTGCGGTGCCGACGACCTTGGTAGCTGCCGATCTCGACCTTGCGCCGGATGTCACCGGCGACCTCGCGGCGCAGGTCACCCTCGATCTGGAAAGTGCCCTCGATGTAGTCGCGGAGCTTGACCAGCTCCTCGTCACCCAGCTGGTGGACGCGGAGGTCGGGGCTGACGCCGGTGGCCTCGAGTGTCTGCCTCGAGCGGGTGCGGCCGATGCCGAAGATGGTAGTGAGCGCGATCTCTACCCGCTTCTCACGGGGGAGGTCGACGCCGACGAGACGTGCCATGGCGGTGGCGTCCTTTCGCTGATCCGGAGGTGTCGTACGCGCCGCGTCCCGGCTCGCCTCGAGGTGTGTCCTCGGCCAGGCCCCGGCCTCCGGCCGGGGGTTGCACGGGTGCGGCACGCACTCGTGAGCGGTCGCGCTGGGGTGGCGCTGGGGTGGCGCTGTTTTGAGTTTCGGCGGGGTGGTGGTCGTGTCAGCCCTGGCGCTGCTTGTGCCGTGGGTTGTCGCAGATCACCATGACCCGCCGGTTGCGGCGGATCACCTTGCACTTGTCACAGATCTTCTTGACGCTGGGTTGTACCTTCATCGGGGTTGAACCTTCACTGAGTGCTGCACGTGGTTCTCGCTCACTTGTAGCGGTAGACGATGCGGCCGCGGGTCAGGTCATAGGGTGACAGCTCCACCACGACCCGGTCCTCGGGCAGGATCCGGATGTAGTGCTGGCGCATCTTGCCGCTGATGTGCGCGAGCACCTTGTGGCCGTTGGTGAGCTCGACCCGGAACATGGCGTTCGGGAGTGCCTCCACCACGGAGCCCTCGATCTCGATGACCCCTTCCTTCTTTGGCATGTCCTCCGCAATCGTGTCGGCTGGGTGGTCCTCGAACTGGTCATGGTGCAACCTCCGGGCACGTCAAAGCACGCATACCACCGAGGCGACTGTCCAGTGTAGGCGACGACGACCGGCCGGGGCGAATCGCGTCACGCGTGGTCGCCGGCTCGGCGTGGTCTGGTCAGGAGTCGGCCGACACCGGCTCCCCGCCGTACGCGACTCCCAGCTCAGCCAACCGAGCCAGGCCGCCGTCGAGCTCGGTCAGGACCCACGGGCCCCGCTCGGTGACGGTGACGGTGTGCTCGAAGTGTGCTGCAGGCGTTCCGTCTGCGGTCACGACCGTCCAGTCGTCAGCGAGGACCCGGGTCTCGGGACTGCCCAGGGTTAGCATGGGCTCGACGGCCAGCGCGATCCCCTCGACCAACCGCGGACCCTTGCCGGGACGCCCCCGGTTGGGGACGCTGGGGGGCTGGTGCAGCTGCGAGCCGATGCCGTGGCCCACGTAGTCCTCGACGATCCCGAGGTCACCACGACTGCGGACCACGCTCTCCACGGCGGCCGACACGTCGGTGACGCGACCACCGGGAAGGACCGCAGCCACCCCAGCCCACATCGCGTCCTCGCAGACCGCCAGCAGCGCGGCGATGTCGTGCCTCGGCTCACCAAGGACGAATGACAGCGCCGCGTCGGCGTGCCAGCCGGCCACGATGGCGCCGCAGTCGACCGACACGATGTCGCCGTCACGAAGCACTCGGTCGCGGGGGATGCCATGCACGATCTCGTCGTTGACCGACACGCAGATGCTCGCCGGGAAGCCGTGATAGCCCTGGAAGGACGGTGTGGCGCCGCTGTCCCGGATGTGCGCCTCGGCGAACACGTCGAGCTCAGCGGTTGTCACGCCCGGCCGCGACTCGGCGCGCACCAGCCTCAGCGTGCTGGCGACGACCAACCCGGCCGACCGCATGTGCGAGATCTGCTCAGGGGTCTTGATCTCGACCCCGCGTCGCCGGAACACCGCGCCCCGATCGGATCAGTCGACGACTGACTCGAGCGCCTCGATGGCGCGGCGGGTCACGTCCTCGACCGCTCCGGTGGCCTCGATGCGGTGCAGACGCCCTTCGTCGGCGTAGTGCTCGACGAGCGGGGCCGTCTGCTCGGCATAGACCTCGAGTCGACGCCGGACCGTCTCGGGCGCATCGTCGTCGCGGCGGAACAGCTCGCCGCCGCAGGCGTCGCAGACCCCCTGCTCGACCGGCTTGTCGAACTCGACGTGCCAGTTGCGACCACATCCGTGGCAGGTGCGGCGACCAGACAGGCGTCGGACGACCTCGTCCTCCTTGACCGACAGCTCGAGCACGGCGTCAAGGCCGGCGTGCAGGTCGCTGAGGATGTCGTCGAGCACCTCGGCCTGTTGCACCGTGCGCGGGAAGCCGTCGAGCAGGAAGCCGTCTCGTGCGTCGTCTTCGGCGAGCCGGTCGCGCACCATCGCGATGGTCACCTCGTCGGGGACCAGGTCGCCTGCGTCCATGTACTTCCTGGCCTCGAGGCCCAGCTTGGTCTGCTCTGCGACGTTGGCACGGAAGATGTCACCGGTGGAGATCTGCGGGATCGAGAAGTGCTTGGCGACGAAGGCGGCCTGGGTCCCCTTCCCAGCACCCGGCGGTCCGACGAGGACCGTGCGCATCAGCGCAGGAACCCTTCGTAGTTGCGTTGCTGCAGCTGGCTCTCGATCTGCTTGACCGTGTCCAGACCGACGCCGACGATGATCAGGATGGTCGTGCCACCGAACGGGAAGTTCTGGTTGGCGTTGACCAGCGCGATCGCGATCAGCGGGATCAAGGACACCACGCCGAGATAGAGGGCACCCGGTGCCGTGATCCGCGACAGCACGTAGGCGAGGTACTCCTCGGTGGGTCGGCCCGCACGGATCCCGGGGATGAAACCGCCGTACTTCTTCATGTTGTCGGCGACCTCGACGGGGTTGAACGTGATCGAGACGTAGAAGTACGTGAAGAACACGATCAACGCGAAGAACGTGAGCATGTAGACCGGGTGGTCACCCACCACGAAGTACTTGCCCACCCAGCCGGCCCACCCGGCCGCCGGATTGAACTGCGCGGCGAGGGCTGGCAGGTACATCAGGCTGGACGCGAAGATGACCGGGATGATGCCGGCCTGGTTGACCTTGAGCGGGATATAGGTCGACGAGCCGCCGAACATCCGACGTCCGACCATGCGGCGCGCGTACTGGACCGGGATCCGGCGCTGAGCCTGCTCGACGAAGATGACCGCCGCGATCACCGCGAGACCGACCGCCACCACCACCGCGAAGGTGAACCAGCCCTGGTCGATCTGGATCTGCCACAGCGTGCCCGGGAACGTCGCGACGACCTGGGTGAAGATCAGGATCGACATTCCGTTGCCGATGCCGCGGTCGGTGATCAGCTCACCGAGCCACATGATCACGGCGGTGCCGGCGGTCATGGTGACCACGAGGAGCACGAAGGCGAAGATGCTGTCCTCGCGGTACATCAGCGAATCGGTGCAGACCCCGCCGAACAGCTGCCGCCCGCGGGCGAGCGCGACGATCCCGGTGGCCTGCAGCACGGCCAGGCCCAAGGTGACGTAGCGGGTGTACTGGGTGATCTTGGTCTGGCCGGACTGGCCCTCCTTCTTGAGGGCCTCCAACCGCGGGATCACCACCGTCAGCAGCTGCAAGATGATGCTCGCGGTGATGTACGGCATGATCCCGAGCGCGAAGACGGTGAGCTGCAGCAGCGCGCCACCCGAGAACAAGTTGATCAGGCTGAAGACGCTGCTGCCCTCGGCCTGGCTCAGGTCGACGCAGTTCTGCACGTTGGGCACGTTGATGCCGGGGGCGGGAACGGTCGAGCCCAGCCGGAAGATCGCGATCACGAACAGGACGAACAGAATCTTCTTGCGCAAGTCCGGCGTTCGGAACGCGTTGACGAAGGCGCCTAGCACCTGGTCCTCCCAGCGGCTCCCCCACGGCTGGGGAACCCGGTCGTGTCGGGCGGCACGGCCGTCGCGACTCTAACAGTTGGCCATGAGCTCACAGCTGGGTGGCAGACCCCCCAGCCGCCTCGATCTTGGCCCTGGCCGAGGCAGAGAACCGGTGCGCGCTGACCTGCACTGGGTTGGTCAGCTCACCCTGGCCGAGCACCTTGACCGGCCGCCCCGGACGGACGGCACCCCGCTCGGCAAGCGACTCAGCGGTGACCTCACCACCGTCGGGATAGAGCGCCGCGATGCGGTCGAGGTTGACGACCTGGAACTCGACCCGGAACGGGTTCGTGAAGCCGCGCAGCTTGGGCAGCCGCATGTGCAACGGCATCTGACCACCCTCGAATCCGGCGAACACCTGGCCGCGCGCGTTGCTGCCCTTGGTGCCGCGACCGGCGGTCTTGCCTTTGCCACCCTCACCGCGGCCGACCCTGGTCTTGCTCGTCCTGGCTCCCGGCGCAGGACGCAGGTGATGCAGCTTGAGAGGCATGTCAGTCCCCCTTCTGGTCAGGCAAGGTCTCGTCAGGCACAGCCTCGACGGCGACCAGGTGCGGCACCGTCGCGAGCATGCCGCGGATCTCCGGACGGTCCTGCTTGACGACCACGTCGCCGATCCGCTTGAGGCCAAGCGAGCGAAGCGTGTCGCGCTGGTTCTGCTTGCGCCCGATGCCAGACCGGGTCTGACGCACCTTGAGGCGGCCCATCACGCGGTCGCCTCCGACCGGGACGCCTTGAGCAGCGCGACGGGAGCGACGTCCTCGACCGACATGCCGCGACGGGCCGCGACGGTCTCGGGAGACTCCAGGTCGCGCAGAGCCTGGACAGTCGCGTGCACGATATTGATCGCGTTGCTCGAGCCCAGCGACTTGCTCAGGACATCGTGGATCCCCGCACACTCCAGCACCGCGCGCACCGGCCCACCCGCGATGACACCGGTACCGGGGGCGGCCGGACGCAACAGGACCACGCCCGCCGCCTTCTCACCCTGGACAGGGTGCGGGATGGTGCCCTGGATCTTGGGAACGCGGAAGAAGCTCTTCTTGGCCTCCTCGACGCCCTTGGCGATCGCCGCCGGGACCTCTTTGGCCTTGCCGTAGCCAACGCCGACCGTGCCGTCACCGTCGCCGACGACGACCAGGGCGGTAAAGCTGAACCGCCGGCCACCCTTGACGACCTTGGCGACCCGGTTGATGCTGACGACGCGCTCGATATAGGCGGTCTTGTCTGCCGACTGGCCGCGACCTCCGTCACGGCCACGACGGTCGCCCGCGCCGCCACTGCGGCGCTGGGGTCCGCTCATCAGATGTCCCTCTTCTCTGTCGTGCGTGTCATCAGAACTCCAGCCCGCCCTCGCGGGCACCCTCGGCCAGCGCGGCCACCCGGCCGTGGTAGCGGTTGCCTGCCCGGTCGAAGACGACAGTCTCCACGCCGGCGGCCTTGGCCCGATCGGCCACCAGCTCGCCGACCCGGTGCGCCTTGGCTGTCTTGTCGTCGGCCCGCTCGCGCAGGTCACCTTCCATGCTGCTCGCCGACGCCACGGTGCGTCCCTGCAGGTCGTCGACGACCTGCGCCACGATGTGGCGACTCGACCGGGTCACGACCAACCGCGGCCGGCCGGCCGTGCCCGCGACCTTCTTGCGCCCCCGGACCTGGCGGCGAAACCGCGCCGCGGTGCGACCTGCGACCCGCTTGTGCTGCTTGAGTGCGATAGCCATGGCTACTTGCCTGCCTTTCCGACCTTGCGTCGGACCTGTTCGCCCGCGTAGCGGATGCCCTTGCCCTTGTACGGTTCGGGCTTGCGCAGCTTGCGAATGTTGGCGGCAACCTCGCCGACCTGCTGCTTGTCGATGCCCGACACCGACAACCGCGTCGGCGACTCGACCGCGAAGGTGATGCCGTCCGGGGCCCGGAAGACGACCGGGTGGCTGAAACCGAGGTTGAGCTCGATCGTCGTCGGCCCCCTCGAGATCGCGCGGTAGCCGACCCCCACGATCTCGAGCCGCTTGGTGTAGCCGTCGGTGACGCCGACAACCATGTTGGCCAGCAGCGTGCGGGACAGGCCGTGCAGCGCGCGGCTGCGGCGCTCGTCGTTGGGACGCCTGACCTCGATCACGCCGTCGTCACCTCGGACAACCGCGATCGGGTCCACCACCGTGTGCGCCAGCTGGCCCTTGGGACCCTTGACCGTCACGCGCTGGCCGTCGAGGGCGACGTCGACCCCTGCCGGGACCGGGATGGGCACCTTGCCGATACGGGACATGTCAGTCTCTCCTCCCCGTCACCAGACGAAGGCGAGGACTTCCCCGCCCACGCCTCGATGGTTGGCCTGCCGGTCAGTCAGCAGCCCGCTGCTGGTCGAGATGATCGCGACGCCCAGGCCGCCGAGCACCCGGGGCAGTCCGGTGCTCTTGGCATAGACCCGCAGCCCGGGCTTGGAGATCCGGCGCACGCCGGCAAGGGCACGTTCACGGTGCTGGCCGTACTTGAGCGTGAGCGTCAACGACTTGCTGACCTCGCCCTCGCGCGGTTCCTCGACTTTCCAGGACGCGATGTACCCCTCCTGCTGGAGGATCTCGGCGACGCCAGCCTTGAGCTTGCTCGACGGCATCGTGACGGTGTCGTGGTAGGCCTGGTTGCCGTTGCGCAGCCGCGTCAGCATGTCGGCGATCGGGTCGGTCATGGTCATGGTGTGAGGACTTCTTTCCCGCCGCGGTTTCCGGCTCTGTCGAGCGAGGACCTGCGTCGATGAGTGGGGGCTACCAGCTGCTCTTGGTGATGCCGGGGAGCTCGCCGCGGTGTGCCATCTCCCGCAGGCAGACCCGACAGAGGCCGAACTTTCGATAGACGGCCTTTGGCCGGCCGCAGCGCTGGCAACGGGTGTAGCCGCGGACCTTGAACTTCGGGGTCCGGCGCTGCTTGACGATCAGAGCGGTCTTGGCCATCGGTCAGGACTCCTTGAAGGGGAAGCCGAGCTGCTTGAGCAGGGCGCGGCCCTGCTCGTCGTCAGCGGCGGTGGTGACGACCGTGACGTCCATGCCGCGCGTCCGGTCGATGCGGTCCTGGTCGATCTCGTGGAACATGACCTGCTCGGTGAGACCGAAGGTGTAGTTGCCGTTGCCGTCGAACTGGGAGGGCGCCAGCCCGCGGAAGTCGCGGATGCGAGGCAGGGCCAGCGACAGCAGCCGGTCGAGAAACTCCCACATCCGGTCGCCCCGCAAGGTGACGTGGCACCCGATCGGCATTCCCTCCCGCAGCTTGAACTGCGCGATCGACTTGCGGGCCCGGGTCACCGACGGCTTCTGGCCGGTGATCGTGGTGAGGTCGCGGACCGCGCCCTCGATCAGCTTGGAATCGCGCGCCGCCTCGCCGACACCCATGTTGACCACGATCTTGGTCAGCCGCGGCACCTGCATGGCGTTGGCCAGGCTGAACTGCTCACGCAGCGCCGGTGCCACCTCTTCGCGGTAGCGCAGCTTGAGCCGGGGTGGGGTGCGCTGCTCTGCACGCTGTTCGGTCACGGCGGTCGTCATCAGATCTCCTCCCCGGTACGTCGGGCGACCCGGACGCTGCGGTGCGCGGGGTAGGTCGTGCCGTCGGGCCGAGTCTTCTCGACCTCGTCGCGCCGATAGCCCACGCGAGTCGGCACCTTGTTCCCGTCGACCTCGACCAGCAGCCGGACGTTGGAGACGTGGATCGACGCCTCTTGGGTGACGATGCCCCCGGTGGTGCCGCCGCGGCCGCCCTGCTGGACGACCTTGGTGTGCCGCTTGACCCGATTGACGCCTTCGACGACGACTCGCTGGTGCTCGGCTCGGACTGCGATCACTCGGCCCTCGACACCCTTGTCGCGGCCGGCGACGACGCGTACGAGATCACCCTTCTTGATGCTCAGACCAGTTGCCATCACAAGACCTCCGGCGCCAGCGAGATGATCCTCATGAAGCGCTTGTCCCGCAGCTCGCGGCCGACAGGGCCGAAGATGCGGGTGCCGCGCGGCTCACCGTCCTGACGCAGGATCACCGCGGCATTCTCGTCGAAACGGATGTACGAGCCGTCGGGGCGCCGGCGCTCCTTGACAGTGCGCACGACGACTGCCTTGACGACCTCGCCCTTCTTGACGTTGCCGCCCGGAATCGCGTCCTTGACAGTGGCGACGATGACGTCACCGATCCCGGCATAACGCCGACCGGAACCACCGAGAACCCGGATGCACAAGATCTCCTTGGCACCGGTGTTGTCAGCGACCCGCAGCCGTGACTCCTGCTGGATCACTTCGCCTTCTCCAAAATCTCCACGACCCGCCAGCGCTTGGTCGCCGACTGCGGCCGTGTCTCCATCAGCCGCACTCGGTCACCGGTACCGCACTGGTTGCGTTCGTCGTGCGCGTTGAGCCTGGAGTTGCGGCGCAGCACCTTGCCGTACAAGGGGTGCTTCACCCGGTCCTCGACGCTGACGACGACGGTCTTGTCCATCTTGTCGCTCACCACGAGGCCCTCGCGGGTCTTGCGGGTCTTGCGGCCGGCGCCGATGGCTGCCGGGGTCTGCTCGTTGGTGCTCATGCCTCACTCGTCTCGGACTCGATGATGCCCAGCTCGCGTTCTCGCAGGACCGTGTAGACGCGGGCGATGTCTCGCCGCACGGTGCGGAGCCGGCCGTGGCTCTCCAGCTGTCCGGTGGCAGCCTGGAAACGGAGGTTGAAGAGCTCCTCCTTGGCCTCGCGCAACTTCTCTGCCAGCTCGTCGTCCTCGAGCGTGCGCAACTCAGCGGCAGTGGTCGTCGTGGCCATCAGAACTCACCTGCCTCGCGGGTGACGAACCGACACTTCATGGGCAGCTTGTGCATCGCGCGGCGCAGCGCCTCGCGGGCTATCGGCTCGGTCACTCCGGACAGCTCGAACATGACGCGGCCGGCCTTGACGTTGGCGATCCACCACTCCGGGGAGCCCTTGCCGGACCCCATCCTGGTCTCGGCAGGCTTCTTGGTCAGCGGACGGTCGGGATAGATGTTGATCCACACCTTGCCGCCTCGCTTGATGTGCCGGGTCATGGCGATCCGGGCCGACTCGATCTGCCGGTTGGTCACGTAGTGGCCCTCGACGGCCTGGATCCCGAAGTCGCCGAAGGCCAGGGACGTGCCGCCCTTGGCCATTCCCCGACGACCGGGGTGGTGCTGCTTGCGGTGCTTGACCCTGCGCGGGATCAGCATGGGTCAGGCCTCCTGTCCGGTGGGCTCCGCGGTCGACACCGGCGCTGGCTCGGGTGCCTCGGTGGCCGCCGCTTCGGCGGGGGGCGAGGAGCCCTCCGCACGGGCGGGGCGGCGGTCTGCGGTACC
>JACCWP010000196.1 GCA_013697585.1 Nocardioidaceae bacterium | reverse complement strand
TCCACTTCCCCGGTGAGGCCGTAGGCATAGCGCAGCAGCCCCCCGCTCTCCTTGCGGTAGAAGTCGCTCAGCGCGGCCGAGTCGTGACGCACCTTCTGCACCGATGTCACACTCTCCAAGACGCACGAGGGACACCATCCGTTGCAGCCTGGCCTGCGCCGACGTGACCACCGGGTGCTCACCGGAGCGCGACAGCGGAGACTGTCGGTTCGCCGCTGCGCACTCTAGAGAGCGGCCACCCATCCGGGTCAGGCACTCCGCGAGCCGGACACGCGACCCGTTAATACGTCTGGTTGGTCACAAACTCAGTGTCGTAGCCGTCCTGGGAACTTGTTGACGCTGACGCTGCCGACAGCGGTTCCATTGTTCCTCAACGTTTGGCCGAGGTTGAAGCAATGGCCTGCTGCAGGCGAAGAGCACCCCCGGACTGGCCGGGGCGCTCTTACGGATGGTGTCTGATCTGAGCCACCACCGTCCGACTCGGTCTCTATCCGGAAGCTCTTCAAGGTCACGAATTCGAGTAGGAAGGTCATGGTGGAGCTGAGGGGACTCGAACCCCTGACCCCCTCCATGCCATGGAGGTGCGCTACCAGCTGCGCCACAGCCCCGGATCAGCCCATCGCGGCACCCAAAACCGGCTGCCCGACAAGCCTGGACAGCATAGCCGTCCGCGGGCAACCGCTCGTACGCGAGGCGTCAGACCGGCAGGGTGTAGTTGACCCAGGTCGAGCGCTGCGCGGCCGTCCCGTCGTAGACGCGCTGCGCCGTCTGGTTGTCGGGGGCGGTCTGCCAGGCCAAGCGCTGCTTGCCGTGCCGGGCTGCCTCCCCGGCCGCTGCGTCGATCAGCGCCCGGCCGATCCCGGCGCCCCGTGCCGGTTTGGCGACGTACAGGTCGTGCAGGATGGCGATACGCACCGCCTCGGTGGTGTCCCACGACCAGTAGAGGGTGGCGAAACCGACGGCGTTGCCCTCGTCGTCGCGGGCGACCAGCTGCATCCCCTCGTGCTCGGTGTCGGCCAGCAGCGCCTCGCTGAGGGCCTGCAGCGCGGCCGGCGGGGGGGCCGTGTCGTAGAAGCGGCAGTAGGCCACCAGCAACGGCACCACGTCGGCCACGTCATCGGCCGTCACCCGCGCGATCGTCGCCATCCCGCCCTCCTCGCCCCCGAACCGCCCGTCGTTTTCGCTGGTCAGCCAGCAAAAGATGCACTCTGCCAGGTTTCGGAACCTGGGGAGGCGCATCTGACACCAGGGAAGTGTCGGCCCGCAGGACCACCGTCACCGACACCGCACACACGACCAGTCCCAGGACGCCGAGCCAGGTGACCCGGTCGCCGAACATCGCCCATGCCCACAGCATCGTGGTGGGCGGTGTCAGATACAGCAACGTGCTCACCCGGGTCGCCCCACTGCGTCGCAGCACCAGCAGGTACGCCCCGTAGCCGCCGAACGACGACAAGAACACGACCCAGACGACCGACGACCAGAAGCCGACGGACATCGGCGGCGTGAGCTCCGCGCGCGCTGTCGCCACGGTGACGAAGACGACACCCGCCACCAGCGACTGCAGAGCCAGTGACTCCAGCAGCGTCTCTGGGGCGCGCCAGCGCCGACCGAGCAACGTTCCCGCCGACAGGGCTAGCATTCCCCCCACTGGCAGCGCGTAGGCCCACAGTGGTGCGGTGGCCGCGCCGAGGTCGCCACCAACGACGAGCGCGACCCCACCCAGGCCGGCGCCGAGCGCGCACCACTGCCGCCACGACACGAGCTCGCCGAGCACCGGGCCGGCCAGACTGGCGACCACCAGCGGCTGCATGGCCGCCATCAGGGCCGCCGTGCCGGGCGGCACCCCCAGACCGACGCCGGTCACGATCAGGCCCAGGAAGCCCGCCTGGCACAACAGGCCGAGCCCCGCCTGTCGCTGAACGGTGGCCCGGTCGGGACGAATACCGCGCCACCACAGGGCCGCGACCAGCAGGACGCCCACGACGACGTAGCGCCACGCCAGCAGCGTGTCGGCGGGCGCGTACGTCGTGCCGAGCTCGGCGCCGATGAAGCCTGAGCTCCAGAAGACGACCAGTGCTCCCGACGCTGCTGTGTCTCGACCGCGCATGGTGGCATATAACCATACCGGTGGGTATAGCTTGATCATCGTGACCGCACACGGCAAGGAGCGCTCGATGCCTGTGACCCCCGCCCGACCGGACCGAGCCCTGACGCCCGCCGGTGAACGGCTGCTGGACGCCGCCTGCGAGCTGTTCTATGCGCGCGGCATCCGCGCGGTCGGCGTCGACGAGGTGGCCAACGTGGCGGGCACGACCAAGAAGACGCTGTACGACCAGTTTCGTTCCAAGGACCGGCTGGTGGCGGCGTACTTGCGTCGCCGGGCCAAGCTGTGGCGGGCGTTCGTCGGGAGCCATCTCGACGAGCATGCGGCTGAGCCCGGCGCGGAGCGCGTGCTGGCCGTCTTCGACTCCGCCCGCGCGTGGCACCAGCGGCACAGTCGCGGCTGCGCGTTCGTCAATGCCTGGGCCGAGCTTGGCGGCACCGACCACCCCGGATGCGCTGTGGTGCTGGAGGAGAAGCGGTGGATGCGCACCCTGTTCGTCCAGCTGGTCATGGCGACGCCCTCAGCCGACCCCGACCTCGGGCCGCGGCTGGACCTGTTGTACGAGGGCGCGCTGGTCGCGGCCACGGCCGGCGGGCAGGCCGACGCCTTCGAGCACGCGCGCGCCGCAGCGGCAACCCTGCTCGGGCGCTGACCAGGCCTCAGGCAGTCCGTCGCTCGGTGACCTCGCGCTCGTCGTCGCCGATCACGCGTTCGGGCAGGGAACCGGCGTTCCACTCCTCGAGCCGCCAACCGCGCCTACCGTCGCGGAGCACCGACCAGTTGCAGTTGGCGAACCCGCCGAACGCAGTCCACAGCTCGACCGGAAAGCCGAGGAAGCGGCAGCCGCCGACTCGCATCGCTCCGCCGTGCGAGGCGACCACGACCAGGTCGTCGGGCGCCATGGCAGCCACGACATCGGTCAACGCCGCCGTGAACCGGTCCGCCGTCTCGACGTAGGTCTCGCCACCCGGGAACCGCACGTCGTCCGAGACCGCCAAGCGCCGCATCTGCTCGGGAAACCTGGCCAGCGACTCCGCATGGGTCAGCCCCTCGCGCTCGCCGAAGGAGATCTCGCGCAACCGCACGTCGTAGGCGACCGCGAGCCCAGTGACGGCGGCCAGCTCGGCAGCGGTGTCGGCCGCGCGCCGCAGGTCGCTCGACACGATCGCGGCCGGTCCGAGAGACGCGAGCCGCGTCGCCGACGCGCGCGCCTGCGTCCGGCCAACGTCGTCGAGCGGGATGTCACTGTGGCCCTGCGCCCTGCCCTCCGCGTTCCAGCTGGTCCGGCCGTGACGCCACAGCACCAGCCGCCGCGTCACCAGCAGGTCACCGCGCTGCCTCGTTCCCGGGGGTGTCTGACTGCCGTACGACATCCGGCAGGGTGACCAGCGGGCAGTCGCGCCAGATCCGCTCCAACGCGTAGTAGGCGCGTTCCTCCGCATGTTGCACGTGCACGACGATGTCGCCGAAGTCGAGCAGCACCCAGCGACCCTCCCGCTGGCCTTCACGGCGCACTGGCCGTGCGCCGTGCGCCTGCAGCCGTTCCTCCACCGCATCGACGACGGCGCGGACCTGCCGGTCGTTGGCGGCTGAGCAGACCAGGAACACGTCGGTGATGAACAGCTGGTCGGAGACGTCGAACGCGACGAGGTCGCGGGCCAGCTTGTCGGTGGCGGCCGCTGCCGCGGCAACGGTCAGCTCACGGGCCCGGTCGGTGGCTGTCACGGGCCAGTCAGGTGCTCTCGCGCAGCGGCAGATCGGCCAGGGTGGCTGCGTACAAGCCGTGCTTGGCGATGTATTGCACGACTCCGTCGGGAACCAGGTACCAGACCGGCTCACCACGACCGACGCGTTCGCGGCAGTCGCTGGAGCTGATCGCGAGCGCAGGGATCTCGACCACCGTCAGGCGTTCGGCGGGCAGTCCCTGCAGTGCGTCGGCGTCGAGGCGGTGGCCCGGCCGGGTGCAGCCGACAAAGCGCGCCAGCTCGAAGATCTCGCTGCGGTCGCGCCAGGTGAGGATCTGGGTCAGCGCGTCGGCGCCTGTGATGAAGTAGAAGTCGTCCTCCGGCCGCCGCGCGCGCAGGTCTCGCAACGTGTCGATCGTGTACGTCGGCCCTGCCCGGTCGATGTCGACCCGACTCACCGAGAAGCGCGGGTTGGCCGCCGTGGCGATGACGGTCATCAGGTAGCGGTGCTCAGCAGCCGACACCCGGCGATCACTCTTCTGCCAGGGCTCGCCGGTCGGGACGAAGACGACCTCGTCAAGTCCAAACCACGCCTGCACCTCGCTGGCCGCGACCAGGTGGCCGTGGTGCACGGGGTCAAAGGTGCCGCCCATGATGCCGACGCGTCGACTGCGCGGGCGGGCGGTGCCGTCGGGGGTCGCAGCGGCAACGGCTTGGGCAGGGGCTTCGGTCACAGTCCACTCAGGTGTGCGGTCGGCCCTTGCCGAACATCAGCAGGCCGACCAGCAGCGCGATGAAGATCGCCAGGGTCAAGATGCCGAACCACAACGGCTCGATGGGTAGGTCGCGCAGCTCTTCCTCGGCGCGGATCACGGTGCCCAGCATGGGACCAACCTAGCCGCCATTTCACCGGACGTGTCCCTGGCCGGTCACCACGGTGGTCGTGGTCGTCAGCTCGGCTAGCCCCATCGGTCCGCGGGCGTGCAGCTTTTGGGTCGAGATGCCGATCTCGGCGCCCAGCCCCAGCGCCTCGCCGTCGGTGAAACGGGTGGAGGCGTTGACCATCAGCGCGGCGGCATCGAGCTCGGTGGTGAAGCGGTGCGCCACCTCGATCGATCGGGTCACCACCGCCTCGGTGTGACCGCTCGACCAGCGCCGGATGTGCACCAGCGCTGCGTCGAGACTGGGCACGACAGACGCCGCGATGTCCAGCGACAGGTACTCGCGTGCGTGGTCGTCGTCGGTGACGGGCACCACGTCAGGCGATACGGCCTGGAAGGCCCGGTCTCCGTGCACGACGACACCTTGTGTGTGCAGCGCAGCGACGACCCTGGGTACGAAGCTGTCCGCGAGCGCCTCGTGCACGAGCAACGACTCGGCGGCGTTGCACACGCTCGGGCGGTCGGTCTTGGCGTTGACCACGATCGCCAGAGCCATGTCGAGATCGGCGTCAGCGTGGACGTAGAGGTGGCAGTTGCCGACCCCGGTCTCGACGACGGGCACGGTCGACTCCTCGACCACAGCCCGGATCAGGCCGGCGCCTCCACGCGGCACCACCAGGTCGACCAACCCCCGAGCGCGCATCAGGGCGGTGGCCGACTCACGGGTGGACGCATCGACGAGCTGCACGACGTCGGCGGGCAGGTCGGTCGACGCCACAGCCTCCCTGAGCACCTCGACCAGGCAGCCGTTGCTGCCCGCCGCCGAGCCCGATCCGCGCAGCAGCACGGCGTTGCCCGACTTGAGGCACAACCCGGCGGCGTCGACGGTGACGTTTGGCCGGGCTTCGTAGATGATGCCGACGACGCCCAGCGGCACTCGTGTCTGGCGCACCACGAGCCCGTTGGGCAGCGTCACCCCGCGCACCACTTCACCGACGGGGTCCGGCAGGCCCGCGACCTGGCGCACGCTCCGGGCCATGGCGTCGACACGGCCGGCGTCGAGGCGCAGCCGGTCGACCAGGTGCCCGGCAGCTGCGCCGTCGTGCGCGGCGCGTACATCGGCAGCGTTGGCGTCGAGCACGTCGCCTACCCGAGCCTCCAGCGCGTCTGCCACGGCGTGCAGGGCGCGGTCCTTGTCGGCGCGCGAGGCCAGTGCGAGCACCCGGGCAGCTTCGCGCGCCCGCTCGGCCTGGTGGCGTACGCGCTCGCTCACCCCGATCATCCAGCCAGCCTAAGCGCCCCGGCGGCGGCTCGCGGGGCGGGCTTGGGACCGGTCGGGCGAGTCAGAACGGTTGCGGGGCGGGGTGGTGCGCACCGATCGAGACAGGCAGAGGCTCGTGCCCGCGACGCTGGAACGCCTCGCGCTCCACCACCTCGAGGCCGACCACCTCCCAGCATGGCAGGGCGGCGCTCTCGCGGTGCTCGTCCCACAGGCGCAGCGCGAGGGAGGCGGCGTCAAGCATGTCGGGGGCTTCCTCCCAGTAGCGGATCTCGGCCCGGTCCCCCGAGAAGCGCAGCGCGTGCAGGAACGGCCGCTCGTCCAGCAGCCGGGTCATCGCCTCCCGCACCACCTCGGGGTCGTGCCCGTCGCCTGCCACAGTCACCGTGACGTGCCAGAGCCGCGACTCCTGCTCCTGCATCACTCCAGCCGCGGCGTCCACAACAAGATTGTGGGCCACGCACCGGCCCGGTGCGGGCGGAACGTCCTTTCCGCTCGCGGTGGAGACCTCAGGGGCCGAGCAGTGCGAGGTCGTCACGGTGCACGAGCTCGCGCTCGTAGCCAGCACCGAGGCTGCGGGCCAGCTCGCGGGTGGATCGTCCGAGCAGGCTCGGCAGCTCGTCGCTGTCGTAGTTGACCAGGCCACGCGCGACCAGCGCTCCGTCGGGTCCGACCAGGTCGACCGGATCGCCGGCGCCGAAGGTCCCGTCGACCTCGACCACGCCGGCCGGCAGCAACGAGGCTCGCCGTTCGGTCAGCGCGCGGACGGCACCCGCGTCGAGGGTGAGCCGGCCGTGGCCCGCGGTGGCGTACGCAAGCCACAGCAGCCGGGTGGGGCGACGACGCCCGGTGGGGTGGAATCGGGTGCCCACCGGCTCACCTCCCAGCGCGCCGCCGACCTGGTTGGCACTGGTGAGCAGGACCGGGATGCCTGCTCCGGTGGCGATCCGGGCAGCCTCGACCTTGGTGACCATTCCGCCCGTACCGACGCCGGAGGCGGTGCGACCGATCCGCGCGACGGCAAGGTCGGTGTCGCCGCGCACGTCGGTGAGCCGCCGCGACCCTGTCGCCCGCGGGTCGCCGTCGAACAGGCCGTCGACGTCGGACAGCAGCACCAGCAGGTCGGCGTGCACCAGGTGGGCCACCAGCGCCGCGAGCCGGTCGTTGTCGCCAAACCGGATCTCGCTGGTGGCGACCGTGTCGTTCTCGTTGACGACCGCGACGGCGCCGAGCTCGCGCAGCCGCGCAAGCGTTCGATAGGCGTTGCGGTAGTGGCCGCGCCTGGTCACGTCATCGGCCGTCAGCAACACCTGCCCGGTGACGATGCCGTGCCTGGCGAACCGCTCGCTGTAGCGGTGCATCAGCAGCCCTTGCCCGACGCTTGCAGCCGCCTGCTGCGTGGCGAGGTCACGCGGCCGGCGCGCCAGCCCGAGCGGCGCCAGCCCGGCCGCGATCGCCCCGGAGCTGACCAGCACGACGACGTCGTCGCCGGCCCTGGCGGCCGCCAGTGTGTCCACCAGCGCGTTGAGGCGATCGACGTCCAGTCCGCCGCCCGGCGTGGTGAGCGACGACGACCCCACCTTGACGACCACCCGGCGCGCGCTCATCTGCGGGTCACCTGGCTCCCGCGGCTCATCTGGTGCGCTCCCCGGCACCATCGAGTCGGGTGGTGCGCTCGACCGTGACGCGTACCGGGTGGCCGTCGCCCACCTCGGCGTCGACCCAGCGGTCGGCGGGCACGGTGCCCAGCTCGACCACCGTCGCCAGGGTCTCGCGGGCGAGCAGCTCCCGGTGTGCGTCGACAGCGTCGGCGACCTCGTCGTCGCCGTCGACCCCGAGCCGGATGCGGTCAGAGATGTCCAGCCCGGAGTCGCGGCGGGCCTGCTGCACCACCCGGATCAGGTCGCGTACGACACCCTCGGCGGCGAGCTCGGGGGTGAGCGTGGTGTCGAGCATGACCGAACCGGCGCCGAACAACGCCGACACCGAGTCGGGCTCGTTGGCCGTGTCCTCGACCACGACATCGAGCTCGTACTCGCCCGGCTCCAGCACGATCCCACCGGAGACCACGTGGCCGTCGGACTCGCTCCAGTCGCCAGTCTTGCTGCCCCGGATCGCCTGCTGCACGTCGGAGCCGAGGCGCGGTCCGGCCTGTCGGGCCAGCACCGTGAGGCGCCTGTCCACGCCGTGGTCACCCTCGACGGGGTCGGTCAGCCTCACCTGGCGCACGTTCACCTCGGCGCGGATCAGGTCCTCGAACGGCTGCAGCCTGGCCGCGTCCGGAGCGGCGACGGTGAGCCGCAGCAGGGGCAGCCGCACGCGAAGCCCACGCGACTTGCGCAGCGACGACGCCACCGAGCAGACGCCGCGCACCGCGTCCATGCCCGCCACCAGGCCAGCGTCGGCGGGCAGGTCGGACGGGTCGGGCCAGTCGGTGAGGTGGACGCTGCGCTCGCCGGTGAGCCCCCGGTACACCGCCTCGGTGGTCAGCGGCAGCAGCGGTGCCGCGACCCGGGTCAGCACGTTCAGCGCGGTCCACAGCGAGTCGAACGCGGCAGCGTCGCCGGACCAGAACCGTTGCCGCGAGCGCCGGACGTACCAGTTGGTGAGCATCTCCAGATGAGCCCGGACCGAAGCGCACGCACCGGCCACGTCATAGGCGTCCATCTGTCGGGTGACGTCCTCGACCAGGCCAGCCGTCTTCGCCAGCAGGTAGCGGTCGAGCGCGTGGGGCGAATCGGTACGCCAGCTGGCATCGTAGGGCCCGTCCGGTGACGCGGCGTTGGCGTACAGGGCAAAGAACGACCAGGCGTTCCACAGCGGGATCAACACCTGACGAACGCCCGCGCGGATGCTCTGCTCGGTGACGACGAGCTCGCCGCCGCGCATCACCGGTGAGCTCATCAGGAACCAGCGCATCGCGTCGGACCCGTCACGGTCGAACACCTCGGTGACGACGGGGTAGTTGCGCAGGCTCTTGGACATCTTGCGGCCGTCGGAACCGAGCAGAGTCCCGTGCACCACGCAGCTCTTGAACGCCGGGCGGTCGAACAACGCCGTGGCCAGCACGTGCATCGTGTAGAACCAGCCGCGGGTCTGCGGGGTGTACTCGACGATGAAGTCGCCCGGGTTGTGGTGCTCGAACCAGTCGGCGGCCTCGAACGGGTAGTGCACCTGGGCAAACGGCATCGACCCCGACTCGAACCAGCAGTCGAGGACCTCCGGCACCCGCCGCATCGTCGATCGCCCGGTCGGGTCGTCCGGGTTGGGGCGGGTCAGCTCATCGACGGCAGGACGGTGCAGGTCGTCCAGCCGGCCGAACCCGTGCGGGCCAAAGTCGCTCTCCAGCTGGTCGAGCGAGCCGTACACGTCAACCCGTGGGTACGAGGGGTCGTCGGACTTCCACACCGGGATCGGGCTGCCCCAGTACCGGTTGCGGCTGATCGACCAGTCGCGGGCGTTGGCCAGCCACTTGCCGAACTGCCCGTCGCGGACGTGCCCGGGTGTCCAGCTGATCTGCTGGTTGAGCTCCCCCATCCGGTCCCTGATCTTCGTGACCTCCACGAACCAGCTCGACACCGCGCGATAGATGAGCGGGTTGTCGCAACGCCAGCAGTGCGGATAGGGGTGCTCGTACGAGTCCTGTCGGAACAGCCGCCCCTGCTCGCGCAGCTCGCGCAGCAGCGACCGGTTCGCCTCGAACACCTGCAGGCCCTGCACCCTGCTCGCCAGCTCGGTGAAGCGGCCCTGGTTGTCGACCATCATGATCACTGGCACGCCGACCGCAGTCGTGACTGCGAAGTCGTCCTCGCCGTGGCCTGCCGCGACCTGGACGATGCCGGTTCCCTCGTCGGTCGACACGAAGTCGCCCTCAAGCACGGTGAAGGCGGCGGGCACATCGGCGAGCCGGTCGACGAGGTAGTCGAAGGCGGGCTGGTAGCGGCGTCCCACCAGCTCGCTGCCGCGCACCGTGTCGACCCGGTGCGCCCCCTCGAGCTCGCGCGCGTAGCGGTCAACGAGCGTGGCGGCGAGGAGGTACCGGTGCCCGTCGGTGTGCTCCATGACGGCGTAGTCGATCTCGGCACCGACGACTAGGTTGGTGTTGGGCACGAGGGTCCACGGCATCGTCGTCCACGCCAGCGCGCGCTCGCCGGTCTCCAGCTCGAACCACACCGTGCTGGCCGGGTCCTGGCGCGACCGGTAGACGTCGTCCATCCGGGTCTCGGTGTTGGACAGCGGTGTCTCGCAGCGCCAGCAGTACGCGAGCACCCGAAACCCCTCGTAGACCAGACCCTTGTCGTGCAGAGACTTGAAGGCCCACATGACCGACTCCATGTAGTCGGT
>JACCWP010000189.1 GCA_013697585.1 Nocardioidaceae bacterium | reverse complement strand
GACCCGGACTCCCCGAGCGACCCGGCCGGCGCCGCCGGTGCGGGTGCCGCGACATCCGGCCTGTCGACCGACGGCGAGCGGATCTCGGCGGGACAGGGCGGGTCGGCGGCCCGCGCGGACGTCGTGCACCGGTCGCCCGACGACGGGTCACGGCTGCCGCACGGTCGGGTGGAGGTGCGGGCCTTGCGGGACGCTGCGCCCGGCCGGGTGGAGATGGTCCTCGAGCACACTGGCCTCCAGCCGGGCACGCCACCTGTCGTCGCGGTTGAGGCGGGTCCCGCGGTCGAGCCGGACCCGGACAGTGCGGGGCCGCCCCAGCGCGCGGTGGTCGGGTCCCAGCTCGCCGGGGCGCGCCAGCGATTGCGGCTCAGCATCGACGACGTCGCCGACCGCACCCGGATCCGGCCGCACGTCATCGACGCGATCGAGGTGGACGACTTCTCGTCCTGCGGGGGAGACGTCTACGCGAGGGGCCACCTGCGCGCGCTCGCCCGCGTGCTCGGCGTCGACGGCGATCCCCTGGTCGCCCAGTTCGACGCGCGGTACGCGTCTGCCCCGGTCACCGCACGCCGTGTCTTCGAGGCAGAGCTGGCAGGCCCCGGTCGCTCGCTGCGTCCCACCAGCGGTGGTCCGCGCTGGTCCGTGCTCGTGTTCGTCGTGCTGGTCCTCGTGCTCGTGTGGGCCGTCGCCCGGTTGCTGGTGCCGCCGGCTCCGGATGGTAGTCCCGACCAGGGGGAGGGGGGCTCCGGCCGATCCGCACCCGGCTTCTCGCAGACCGGTGCACCGGCCGACGCGCCGCCCGACGGCGATACGGCAGCCAGCCGCTTCGCCGACATGGGCGAGCGTCCGGCCCGCACCCCCCCGGAGGGCTGAGCGCGCGCTACCGGGTCGGCGCACGGACCACAGGCATAATGGGCGGATCATGCCGGCGCCTGCACCCACCACTCGCAGGCCGGGAGCCGATCCGGTCACCGAGCCCCTGCCTGCAGTGGCTGTCGTGACGCTTGGGTGCGCGCGCAACGAGGTCGACTCCGAGGAGCTCGCCGCGCGGCTCGTCCAGGGCGGCTTCCGGTTGGTCGACGAGCCCGCGGCTGCCGACGCCGTGCTGGTCAACACCTGCGGCTTCGTGGAGGCCGCCAAGATGGACTCGGTCGACACGGTGCTCGCTGCCGCCGGCGGAGGTCACGCCGTCGTCGCCGTCGGTTGCCTGGCCGAGCGCTACGGCGGCGAGCTCGCCGCCGTGCTGCCAGAGGCCGACGCAGTGCTCGGCTTCGACTCCTACCCCGACATCGCCGAGCGCGTCCGGTCGGTGCTCGATGGCGATCCAGTGCCGTCACACACCCCACGAGATCGGCGCACCCTGCTGCCGCTCACGCCCGTCGAGCGTGCGGGCACCGGCGCGAGCATCCCGGGGCACCGGCCCGCCGAGCCCGACCTCCCCGTCGGGGTCGGTCCGGCGTCAGGTCCCCCGGTGGTGCGGCGCCGGCTCGGCTCCGGCCCGGTCGCGGCGGTCAAGCTGGCGTCCGGATGCGACCGGCGCTGTGCATTCTGCGCCATCCCGTCGTTTCGCGGGGCGTTCGTGTCCCGTCCGCCGGCTGACGTGCTCGCGGACGCCCAGTGGCTGGCCACCGGAGGGGTTCGCGAGCTCTTCTGCGTCAGCGAGAACACCACGTCCTACGGCAAGGACCTCGGCGACCTCCGCCTGCTCGAGCGACTGTTGCCCGAGCTGAGCGCTGTCGACGGCATCGAACGGGTGCGGTTGTCCTACCTGCAGCCCGCGGAGCTGCGACCGGGCCTCATCGACGCGCTGGCCTCGACACCGGGCGTGGTGCCGTACTTCGACCTGTCGTTCCAGCACGCCAGCGGCCCGCTGCTGCGCAGGATGCGCCGCTTCGGCGACCCCGAGCGGTTCCTCGCCCTGCTCGACGACGTACGCCGCCGTGCGCCGCTGGCAGGGGTGCGCAGCAACGTCATCGTGGGCTTCCCCGGTGAGACCGAGCGCGACGTCGAGGTGCTCGGCGCCTTCCTCGTCGCCGCTCGACTCGACGTGGTGGGGGTCTTCGGGTACTCCGACGAGGACGGCACCGAAGCGGCGAGCCTCGACGGCAAGCTCGACGCGGCCACGATCCGCGAGCGCGTGGACCACGTGGGTCGGCTCGTCGAGGAGCTCACCGCCCAGCGTGCCGAGGACCGCATCGGCGAGGCGGTGACCGTGCTCGTCGAGCAGCTGCGCGTCGACGGCACCGTCGAGGGGCGCAGCGCGCACCAGGGCCCCGACGTCGACGGCTCGACCACCGTGTCCGACCCGCCCGCAGCCGTACGCGTCGGCGACCTGGTGACGGCCACGGTCGAGGCCGGGGTGGGGGTCGACCTGGTTGCCCGGCACGCGCCCGACCGGGGGTCGGGTCGATGAGCAGTCCCGACGACACCTCGATGGCCGGGTCGTCCGCGGCCGCACGGTCGGTCCCGAGCAACTGGAACATCGCCAACGCGCTCACGTTGCTGCGGTTGGCGCTGGTGCCTGTCTTTGGCTGGTTGTTGCTCGGCGCCGACGGTTCGGACGCCTGGCGGTGGGGCGCACTCGGTGTGTTCGTTCTCGCGTCGATCACCGATCAGATCGACGGCCACCTGGCTCGCAAGCGCGGTCTGGTCACCGACGTCGGCGCGGTGGCCGACCCGATCGCCGACAAGCTGCTGACGGGCTTCGCCTTCGTCGCCCTGTCGATTCTCGGCGAGCTGCCGTGGTGGGCGACGATCATCATCCTGGTGCGCGAGTGGGGCATCACCGCATTGCGGTTCTGGGTGATCCGTTACGGCGTCATCTCTGCGAGCCCCGGTGGCAAGCTCAAGACCTCGCTGCAGATCGTTGTGCTCATCGCATACCTGACGCCGTTGCCCGATGCGCTCGACTCGGCGTTGGAGCCTGCCTTGGGTCGGGTGTTGACGGTGCTGCTCGTCGCCACCGTCGCGGTCACTGTCTATACCGGCATCGACTACGTCACCCGCGCCATCGCGCTGCGCCGCGAGGGCCGATCGCGCGGGTGAGCGTCGACGCTGCCGAGATCGTGGCCGAGCTGGCCGCGGCGCCGGCCACCGTCGCGCTGGCCGAGTCGTTGACCGGGGGGCTGCTGTGCGCCGCGCTGGTCTCGGTCCCCGGCGCGTCCGCCGTCGTCCGCGGCGCGGTCGTCGCCTACGCCCCCGACGTCAAGAGCGAGGTCCTTGGGGTGCCGAAGGACCTCGTCGCACGGCACGGGACGGTCGCCGCAGAGACTGCGGCGGCGATGGCGGCCGCCGTCCGCACCCTGCTGGCCGCTGACTGGGGTGTGGCCACCACCGGCGTCGCCGGGCCCGAGCCGGTCGAGGGACGTCCCGTAGGACTCGTCCACGTGGCGGTCGCGGGTCCGGGCGGCACCCGGACCGAGCAGCTGCTCCTCGACGGCGACCGCGAGGCAGTGTGCACGGGTGCCGTCGCGGGCGCGCTCGGGCTGCTCGGCGACGCGCTGGCTCGCGACGTCGGCCGCTGGTCCGACCTGCCGGGTACGGTAGACGGGTGATCGTGCTGCGACGGCTCCTCGGCGACGTGCTGCGTGCCCAGCGGGCCCGACAGGGCCGCACGCTGCGTCAGGTCTCCGCCGACGCGCGGGTCAGCCTCGGCTACATCTCCGAGATCGAGCGTGGTCAGAAGGAAGCCTCGTCCGAGATGCTCGCCGCCTTGTGCTCCGCGCTCGAGGTGCCGCTGTCCGGGGTGCTGCGCGAGGTCAGCGACCGGCTCGCCGTCGAGGAGGCTCTCGCCACCGGGCCGGAGGAGCGTCGGCTGTCGCTGGCAGCCCGGCCCGCCCCGGCGCCGATGCCTGCGGCGGGAGACGTCGTCGCCGCAGCCTGACCCGTCCGTCGCTCGGGGTCAGCCTACCGGCGTGTTCAGCGTCGCGACCGGCTGGGCCGCCAACGCGAACGCCGCCGCCGGGTCGAGCCCGCGTCCGTCGGCGAGCGCT
>JACCWP010000168.1 GCA_013697585.1 Nocardioidaceae bacterium | reverse complement strand
ATGGTGCCGGGGGGTTTGCTGGTCAGGTCGAGCACCACCCGGTTGACCTCGCGGACCTCGTTGGTGATGCGGGTAGAGATCCGTTCCAGCAGCTCGTAAGGGAGCCGGGCCCAGTCGGCAGTCATGGCGTCCTCGCTGGTGACCGGGCGCAGCACGACAGGCCAGCCGTAGGTGCGGCCGTCGCCTTGCACGCCGACCGAGCGGACGTCGGCGAGCAGCACCACCGGCATCTGCCACACGTCGCGGTCGAGCCCCGCGAGCGTCAGCTCCTCGCGGGCGATCGCGTCGGCCGCGCGGAGCACCGCCAGCCGCTCCGCGTCGACAGCGCCGACGACCCGGATGCCCAAGCCGGGGCCCGGGAACGGCTGACGCCACACGATGTCGGCCGGCAGGCCCAGCTCCTCGCCGACCTTGCGTACCTCGTCCTTGAACAGCGTACGAAGGGGTTCGACCAACGTGAACTGGAGATCCTCGGGCAGCCCGCCCACGTTGTGGTGGCTCTTGATGGTCGCGGCCGCACTCTGGCCGTTCGACAGCGCCCCACCCGACTCGACCACGTCGGGATAGAGCGTGCCTTGGACGAGGAACTCGACCACCTCACCGTGCGCACCCGCCTCGGCGACGATCTCGCGCTCGGCCGCCTCGAACACACGGATGAACTCCCGGCCGATCACCTTGCGCTTGTGCTCCGGGTCGGACACCCCGGCCAAGGCCGAGAGAAACGTCCCGGCGGCGTCCGCGACCTTGAGCCGTACCCCGGTAGCCGCCACGTAGTCGCGCTCCACCTGCTCGGCCTCACCCAGGCGCTGCAGCCCGTGGTCGACGAAGACGCAGGTCAGCTGATCGCCGATCGCACGCTGCACGAGCGCCGCGGCGACTGCCGAGTCGACACCTCCGGACAGTCCACAGATCGCCCGCTTGCCGCCCACCCGGGCACGGATCCGTTCGACCTGCTCCTCGACGATGTTGACCATCGTCCAGGTCGGCCGGCAGCCTGCGACGTCGAGCAGGAAGTGCTCCAGCACGCGCTGCCCGTGCTCGGTGTGGGCCACCTCGGGGTGCCACTGCACGCCGGCCAAGCCGCGGTCGAGGTCCTCGAACGCCGCGACCTGGGTGTCGTCGGTTGCCGCCAGAGTCGTGAAGCCCGGTGGGGCGGCGGCGACCGCGTCACCGTGGCTCATCCACACCCGATGCTGCCGGGGCATCCCGGACAGCAGCCGACCCGGCTCGCCCACGTCGACCAGCGTGCGCCCGAATTCGGAACGACCGGTACGGGCGACGTCACCCCCGAGCGCACGGGCCATCGCCTGGAACCCGTAGCAGATGCCGAGGACTGGCAGCTGCAGCTCGAACAGGGCGGGATCGACCTGCGGCGCGCCCGGAACGTAGACCGACTGTGGTCCGCCGGACAAGATGACGGCCCGAGGACGGCGTAGCCGGACCTGCTCGCAAGCGACCTGGTGGGGCACGATCTCGGAGTAGACCCGGGCCTCGCGCACCCGGCGGGCGATCAGCTGGGCGTACTGCGCACCGAAGTCGACGACGAGCACCAGATCGTGCTCGGGAAGGTCCTGGCTCACCTCGGGCAGCCTAGTCGGCGGGCACACTACGGGGATGGTCGTGTCAGCCAGGTCCGTCGCGGTGCTGTCCGACGTGCACGGCGTGCTGCCAGCGCTGGAGGCCGTCCTCGACGAGCCCGACGTGGTGGCGGCCGACCTGGTGGTCGTGACCGGCGACCTGGCGGCGGGGCCGCAGCCGACGGCCGTGCTGGACCGGTTGGCCAGGCTCGGCGAGCGGGTGCTGCTCGTACGCGGCAACGCCGACCGCGATCTGGTGGCGATGGCCCGCGGCGCGCAGGTCGACGTCCCCGACGGGGCGACCCGGTGGGCCGCCTCGCAGCTGGCACCCGACCACGTCCGGCTGCTCGCCGGGCTGCCGCACCCGGTCACGCGGGAGATCGACGGCTTCGGGTCCGTGCTGTTCTGCCACGGCTCGCCTCGCGACGACGACGAGGTCGTCCTCGTCGACACCCGGCTGGAGCGGTGGGCCGAGGCATTCGCCGACCTGCCCGCGGAGGTCTCGACCGTGGTCTGCGGGCACACCCACATGCCGTTCGCGCGGCTGGTCGACCGCCGGCTGGTCGTCAACCCTGGCAGCGTCGGCATGCCCTATGGCCGGGCGGGTGCGCACTGGGCGCTGCTCCGCGACGGTGCGGTCAGCCTCCGCCGCTCGCACCTCGACCTGGACCGCGCGATCGCGGCCGTGGTCGCGGGGTCGACCTTCCCCGACCGTGCCGCGTGGGCCGAGTACTTCCTGCGGTCCGAGGCGAGCGACGTCGACGCACTGCGCGCGTTCGGCCCCCGCGACGGCAGGGCCGGCTGAACCGAGGGCCGGCGCCCTCGGGTGGCGGCTGTCGTTGCTTCAGGTCGAGCCGCGCTAGCCGGAGCGGTCCGAGCCGCTTCCCCACCCGCAAACTGGCGGAGACACGCTGACTTTTCGTCCGATTATCGGCGTGTCTCCGCCACTTGCGTGCCTCTCGGCGGGCCCGGTCACGGCGCCAGGGCGGTTGCGACGCGGCGCAGGTACGGCTGATCGACCGACTCCTGCACGCAGCGGGCGAACAGCCACTGCCGCACGCGTACGCGGTCGAGATCGAGCAACAGGCTCATCCGATCCGCGAGGCCGATCGGGTCTGCCGTCAGCCGGTCGGGGAAGTTGAGCACGTGCTGCACCGGGTCGTAGGTCGGGTCGCCGACGTAGGGCTTTGGGTCGATCATCAGCCACGGTTCGCGTTGGGCGGCGAGTACGTTGCCGTGGTGCAGGTCGGTGCACAGCAGCACGGACCGGGCGGCGGTGCCGGGCAGGCCGCGGAACAGCTCCATCCCGTGGCGGGCGATCCCCGGGTCCACTCGCAACGCATCTGGGGCGGTCACGTACTTGTGGTCGAACTCGTCGGCCCACCAGCCGCACATGCTGTGCAGCGTGCGGAAGGGGTGATCCGGGGGCGGATCGATCCAGAGCCGCCGCAGCAGCCTGGCGACAACGACGTCCTGCTCGGGCGGCGGCAACGCCTCCGACAACGCGGTGCCAGGCTCGCAGGCCTCCAGCAGCAGCGCGCTGGCGTCTCCGACGACAAGCGAGTCGACCAAGCGCACCGCCCCGTGACCGTCCCAGGCGAGCAAGCCATCCGCCTCGTGCAGCGCCTCGCCGTGCCGCCACCCGGCCTTGAGCACCAGATACGCACCCGACGTATCAGTCGCGGGTGCCACCCAGGACGCGACACCGCCAGGCTGGAACGGTGGACCCAGATCCAGCGTCCATCGCCGCGCCAGCTCGCCGACGATCTCGGGCAACGCCGTCAACCAGGCCAGCCGCGGGGAACCCGTGTCGTTGGCTTCGGCTGCTGCCCGGGCGAGATTGACGGGCAGCTCGAAGTCGCGCACGGAGGCATTGTCCGCCCCGGACCTGTGCATGTCAGTACGGTTCCGTCAGGTCCGGGACCATCGGATCGCGGGCGCACGCCGGCGGCAACAGCTCGCCGCCATGATCAGTGCCGTCACCGCGATCAGGTAGTCGACATCGTCGATTCCACTGCCGCGCGTGGTCGCTTCCACCAGCAGCCGAGCCTCACTGCACAACCACCTCCACGCGTTGGAACTCCTTGAGCTCGGTGTAGCCAGTGGTAGCCATCGCCCGGCGGAGGGCACCGATGAGGTTCATGGTGCCGTCGGCGACTCGGGACGGACCGAACAACACCTCCTGCATGGTGCCGACGGTGCCGATCTCGACCCGCTCGCCGCGCGGCAGGTCGGGGTGCCACGCCTCGGCACCCCAGTGGAACCCCCGACCCGGCGCCTGCTCTGCCCGCGCAAACGGGGAGCCGACCATCAACGCGTCGGCACCGCAGGCGATCGCCTTGGCGACGTCGCCGCTGCGGCCGACCGAGCCGTCGGCGATCACGTGCACGTAGCGACCGCCGGACTCGTCGAGGTAGTCACGCCGCGACGCGGCAACGTCGGCGACCGCGGTCGCCATCGGCACCGCGACGCCCAGCACCGACCGGGTGGTGTGCGCAGCGCCACCACCAAAGCCGACCAGCACTCCGGCGGCGCCGGTGCGCATCAGGTGCAGCGCGGCCTGGTAGGTCGCGCAGCCGCCGACGATGACGGGCACGTCGAGCTCGTAGATGAACTCCTTGAGGTTGAGCGGCTCTGCCTGACCTGAGACGTGCTCGGCCGACACGGTCGTGCCGCGGATGACGAACAGGTCGACGCCCGCGTCGACGACGGTCTGCGCGAGCTGACGCGTCCGCTGGGGCGACAGGGCACCCGCGACCGTGACACCTGCGTCGCGCATCTGCTGCAACCGGTCGCGGACCAGCTCCGGGCGCACCGGGTCGGCGTACATCTGCTGCAGCCGTCCGGTCGCCTCGTGGCCGCGCATCTTGGCCACCTCGTCGAGCATCGGAGCGGGGTCGTCGTAGCGCGTCCACAGACCCTCGAGGTCGAGCACACCGAGACCGCCGAGCCTGCCGAACGCGATCGCGGTGTCGGGGGACATGACCGAGTCCATCGGGGCGGCCACGACCGGAATCTCGAAGCGGTAGGCGTCGATCTGCCACGCGACCGACACCTCCTCAGGGTCACGGGTACGCCGGCTCGGCACGATCGCGATGTCGTCGAACGAGTACGCGCGGCGGCCGCGCTTGGCGCGTCCGATCTCGATCTCAGCCACTACAGGACCCTATCCGTGGGCCGGTCCGGGTAGCAGAATTGCAACCGTGGGTCGTCGTCGCCGCGCGCAGCTCCCGGTCGACGGCCGCAACGGGCGGCCCGGCCAGCGCCGCCCACTCCCCCGGCGATATGTGCGCCTGCCCAGCGACACTTCGCCGGGGAGGCGCATCTTTTGCTGGTAAGCCAGCGAAAAGTGCGGACGGATGGCGCGGCCAGGGCAGGTCAGCGGGCGGAGTAGTTCGGCGCCTCGACGGTCATCTGGATGTCGTGCGGGTGGCTCTCCGTGAGC
>JACCWP010000159.1 GCA_013697585.1 Nocardioidaceae bacterium | reverse complement strand
ATCCAGCAGCGCTCGCCCGATCCCGGCGTCGCGCCGGTCGGGCAGCACGATGACAAGGTAGCCCCACCGACCGGGGTCCCGGTCCGGCTCCGGCATCCGCTCGTGCACGAACATCACCAGCATGCCGACGGGCTCGGCGCCCTCGTACGCCAGCCAGGCTCGCGACCCGGAGGCGAGCTGGCCGGCGTACCACTCGGTGAACCGTGCCTCGAAGCCCTCTTCGGTGTCGGGCGCGGTCCCGTGTCGCTCCAGGCACCAGTGCCGTCGCAACCCCGCCGATGCCGCTGCGTCGCTCGGTGCCGCCGCCCGGATCACACCACCGACAGCGGCAGCAGCTGCTTGCCCGTCGGGCCGATCTGGATCTCGGTGTCCATCTGGGGGCACACACCGCAGTCGAAGCAGGGTGTCCAGCGGCAGTCCTCGACCTCGACGGCGCCGTCGGGGTCCAGGGCGTCCTGCCAGTCCTCCCACAGCCAGTCACGGTCGAGGCCGGCGTCGAGGTGGTCCCACGGCAGCACCTCATCGACGTCACGGTCGCGGGTGGTGTACCAGTCGAGGTCGACAGGTTCGCGGGCCAGCTCACGTTCGCAGGCGACCGCCCACCGCTCGTACGAGAAGTGCTCGCTCCAACCGTCGAAACGGCCGCCGTCGCGCCACACCGCCTCGATCACCCGGCCGACTCGGCGGTCGCCTCGCGAGAGCAGTCCCTCGATGGTGCCGGGCTTGCCGTCGTGGTAGCGAAAACCGATCGCGCGGGCATAGCGCTTGTCGGATCGCACCGACTCGCGCAGCTTGGCCAGCCGCGCGTCGGTGGTCTCGTGGTCGAGCTGCCCCGCCCACTGGAATGGCGTGTGCGGCTTGGGTACGAAGCCGCCGATCGACACCGTGCAACGGATGTCGCGCCGGCCCGACACCTCGCGGCCGGTCTCGATGACACGCTTGGCGAGCTCGCCGATCTGCATGACGTCCTCGTCGGTCTCGGTCGGCAGACCGCACATGAAGTAGAGCTTGACCTGCCGCCACCCGTGCGAGTACGCCGTCGCAACGGTGCGGATCAGGTCGTCCTCGGTGACCATCTTGTTGATCACCTTGCGCAGCCGCTCGCTGCCGCCCTCGGGAGCGAAGGTCAGGCCAGAGCGGCGGCCGTTGCGGCTGAGCTCGTCGGCCAACGTGACGTTGAACGCGTCGACGCGGGTGGACGGCAACGACAGCGAGACGTTGGTGCCGTCGTAGCGGTCGGCCAGACCCTTGGCGATCGCGCCGATCTCGGAGTGGTCCGCGCTGGACAGGCTGAGCAGACCTACCTCGTCGAGGCCCGACCGCTCGATTCCGCCCTGGACCATGTCGCCGATGGTGGTGATCGAGCGCTCGCGCACGGGCCGGGTGATCATGCCGGCCTGGCAGAACCGGCACCCACGCGTGCAACCCCGGAAAATCTCCACCGAGTAGCGCTCGTGCACGGTCTCGGCCAACGGCACCAGCGGGTTCTTGGGGTAGGGCCAGGAGTCGAGGTCCATGACGGTGTGCTTGTGGATGCGCCACGGGACACCGTCGCGGTTGGGTGCGACCGCCCGGATGCGTCCGTCGGGGAGGTAGTCGACGTCATAGAACCGCGGGACGTACACCCCGCCCGACGCAGCCAGCCGCAGCAGCAACCCGTCCCGTCCGCCGGGTCGCCCCTCGGTCTTCCACTCGCGCACGACCTCGGTGATCGCGAGCACCACCTCTTCGCCGTCGCCGAGCACCGCGGCGTCGACGAAGTCGGCCACCGGCTCGGGGTTGAAAGCCGCGTGCCCACCCGCCACGACGACAGGGTGCTCGTCGCCGCGGTCCCGGCTGTGCAGCGGGACGCCAGCGAGATCGAGGGCGGTGAGCAGGTTGGTGTAGAGAGCTCGGTCGCGAACGAGACGCCGAGCAGGTCGAACTCCCCCACCGGGCGGTGACCGTCGACGGTGAACTGGGCGATGTCGTGCGCGCGCATCACCCGCTCCATGTCGGGAAACACTGCGTACGTGCGCTCGGCCAGGGTGTGGTCGCGCTCGTTGAGCACCTCGTACAGGATCTGCAGGCCCTGGTTGGGCAAGCCGACCTCGTAGGCGTCGGGGTACATCAACGCCCAGCGGACCATCGGCGCGCCGTCGCCGGCGTCCCAGACCTTGACTACGGAGTTGAGCTCGCCGCCGACGTACTGGATCGGCTTGCTCACCTGGGGAAGCAGTGGCTCCAGCCGGGCGAACAGGTCCTGCACGGGCATGCGGGGACGCTCCGAGTAGGTGGGATGCGAAGGCGGGCCCACGATAGCCCTGTCCCGAAGCGCCCGCCGCCGCCTCCGTGGGCCCTGAGGCGTCCACTCCCATCGCGAAGGTGCCAGTCCCAGGGCGCTATAGCCCCCCGGCACTGCGGGTTTCGCAGGGGGCCTTGCGAAACCGGCATCCCGTCGACCAGCGGACGTCAGAAGCGGGAGCGGGCGAGACGGGAGTGGACGACGACGCCGAGGCCGGCGCGGCGCTGGGTGCGGCGGTGGATGTTGAGGAGAAGACCGACGGCGATCAGCGAGGCGAACATCGAGGTACCGCCATAGGACACCAGCGGCAGCGGGACCCCGGTGACCGGCATGATCCCGAGGCACATGCCGATGTTCTGGAACGCCTGGAAGCCGAACCAGCAGGCGACACCGGCGGCGGCGACCCGACCGAAGAGATCCTCGGCGTGCCGCGCGATCCACAGCGCCCGCCACAGCAACAAGGCGAACAGCGCCACGATCACCGACGCACCGATCAGGCCGAGCTCCTCACCGGCCACGGTGAACACGAAGTCGGTGTGCTGCTCCGGCACGAACCCGGACTGTGTCTGAGTGCCCTCGAACAACCCCTGACCGTTGATCCCGCCGTTGCCGATCGCGATGCGCGCCTGGATCGTGTTGTAGCCGGCGCCGCGCGGGTCGAGCGACGGGTCCATGAAGGCCTGGAACCGCAACAGCTGGTACGACTCCAAGACGCCGGTCTGCATCGCGGCGACCACAGCCGCAGCGCCGCCGCCGAGCAGGACGAGCAACCACCGTTTGGGCGCGCCGGACAACCCGATCACCCCGAACACGGTGGCGATCAGCACCATCAACGTGCCCAGGTCGGGCTGGGCGAGGATCAGCGCGGCGGGGACGACCGCGATCAGCAGCGCGGGCAGCACGTCGACGGCGTTGACACCCTGGCGCAGGTGCGCCTCCGTACGCTCGGCGAGCACGAGCGCCATGCCGAGCACGACGCCGAACTTGGCCAGCTCGGCCGGTTGCAACGACAACCCGCCGACCAGGAGCCACGAGTGCGAGCCGTTGAGGGTGGCGCCGACGCCCGGTACGAAGATCAGGACGAGTCCGATGATCGACGCCATGTAGACCACCGGCGCCCACGCCCGCAGCCAGCGGTGGTCGGTGGCGGCGACGACCGCAGCAAGCACCAGCCCGATGGCTGCGTTGACCGCCTGCTTGCGAAGGAAGGCGGCCGGGTCTCCCCCGGTGAGATCGTCGCGGTGCAACGTTGCCGACCAGACGAGCACCATCCCGATCGCCAACAGAGCGAGCACAACAGCCACCACCACCCAGTCGACCTGCCGCCACCAGCTCCCCTCGATACGCCGGCCGGTCGGCAGCGCCGTCGGCCGACGGCCGGTCAGCGTGTGCAGTGCGGTCACCGCCGCTGCCCCTGCTCCGGCTGTTCGGGCCATGCCGATCGCTGCGCCCGCCTCGGCGGGGTGATGGTGCCTGACGCGTCGACGCTGGGCAGGCCGGTCGGGGGGGTGACGCCAGGGATCAGCCCGTCGGCGGGGGTGACGCGGCCGCGATCGATGCCGTACAACCCCTCCCAGATGCGGCGCATCGAGTCGCCGGAGGTGCCCGAGCCGGTGCCGCCCTGCTCGACCATCATCACCACGACGTAGTTCTTGTCGTAGGTCGCCAGCCACGAGGTCGTCTGCTTGCCATAGACCTCCGCGGTGCCGGTCTTGGCCCGAAGGCGCACCTGGTCGAGCGGGAAGCCGCCCATCTTCCAGGCCAGCGTGCCATCGCGGGGCACCCCGAGCAGGGCTTGGTCGATCGCCTCGATGTCGGCCTTGGGGAACGGCAGCCGGCCCTGCACCTGCGGCGGGATCCGGCGCACCAGCTCGCCGTCCGGGCTGAGCACTGCCTTGCCGACCCGGGGGGCGTACAGCGTGCCACCGTTGGCGATCGCGGCGTAGCCGGTGGCAAGCTGCAGCGGCGTGATGATCGTGTCGCCCTGGCCGATCACGAAGTTGACCGCGTCGCCCGCGCGGTAGTCGTAGCCGTCGATGCAGAACTCGCGAGCGAATACGTGCAGGTAGTCGCTGCCCGGTTGCTTGCCGATCCGGCAGTAGTAGTCCTCGTTGTCTTGCCAGTACTCCAGCTTCCAGCGCCGGTCGGCGATCCGGCCGCTGGCCTCACCCGGCAGGTCGATGCCGGTGAGCGACCCGAAGCCGGCGCCCTGGGCGGCCTCGACCAGCGGGTCCTGCGTCCCGGCGGGCGCGTCGTCGCCGCCGGCCTTGAGCCAGAGGTCGTAGCCGATCCGGTAGAAGAACGTGTTGCACGACACCTGCAGCGCCCGAGCCATGGTGATGTTTCCGTAGGCACCCGACTCGAAGTTGTCGTACGCCCGGTTGCCGACCGTGAACGACGACGAGCAGTCCAGCTGCGTGCTCATCGTGTACTCACCGCTTGCCAGCGCGCCGAGCGCCATGAAGGGCTTGAACGTCGACCCGGGTGCCAGCTGCGCCTGCGTCGGCCGCGACAACAGCGGCTCACCGGACCCCTTGTCATACAGGTGGTCGAGCTGTCGGTCGTTGATGCCGCCGACCCAGACCTGTGGCTCGTAGGTCGGATAGCTGGCCATCGCCACGACGCTGCCGTCACCCGGGTCGAGCACGACTGCGGCACCCGACGTCGCCTCGTAGGGCCGGCCGGTCACCGTGTCGACGGTCTGTCTGGCGCGCATGATCGTCGAGTGCAGCTCGCGCTCGACGACTGACTGCACCCGGGCGTCGATGCTGGTGACCAGGGTGTCGCCTGGCACCGGTTTGCGGCGTGCCTCGAGGCCAAGCACCCGGCCGAGCGAGTCGACGCCCAGCGCCTCGATCCCCGGCACGCCGCGCAGCCAACGGTCGTACTCGCGCTCGACGCCGGAGCGCCCGACCAGCGAACTCGTGGTGAGGGTCACGTCGTCGCGCGCCTGCGCCTGCTCGTACTCCTCGCCCGTGACCGGGCTCAGGTAGCCGAGCAGGTGGGCGGCGTTGACGCCGAACGGCTCGGGGTAGTCACGTACGGTCTGCCGCTCGGCGATCAGCGCCGGAAAGTCCTCGCTGCGCTCCTGGATCGAGACGGCGACCCGCTGGGGCACGTCCTCGGCGATGGGGACGGGCTGGTACGGGGACCCGTTCCAGCAGCGCGGGGGCGGTGGCGCACCCGGGCTGCCGCAGAGCTGGAGCCGGTCGCGGAGGTCGCTCAGCGCGGTGCCGGACAGGCCGGCGACTCGTCGCAACAGGTCGGCACGCCGCTCTTTCGCGAGCTCGTCGAGGGCGGTCCGGTCGACGCTGAGCACCCACGACTGCCGGCTCGCAGCCAGGGGGCGGCCCATCGCGTCGACGATGAGACCACGCTGTGGCTGCACCGCGACGTCGCGGACCGCGTTCTCGGCAGCCTGCGCCTGGTACGCGTCCCCGCTGACCACCTGGAGGTACCACAGGCGCGCGAACAGGGTCGCCATCAGCGCGACGACGAGCACCTGGATCACGATCAGGCGGGTACGCGACAGGTCGATCGCCCGCGGGGGCGCGCTCACGGGGCCGGTCACGGGGCGGACCACCCGCGCGTCACCAGCGGACCGGGGCTGGGTCGAGCCGTCGGAACGCGACTACGGCCAGCGGCACCACCAGCGGGGTCAAGGCGACGTCATAGCCGACCGCGATCGGCATCACCTCGAGGGCCCGGGAGATGGTGACGCCCGGCTCTCGCAGCACGAGCCCGCTGAGCGCATAGAGCGACGACGCTGCGAACGACGTCACCGCAACGGTCGCAACGGTGGCGACCACCGACTGGCGCGCCTCGCCGCGGACCAGCCCGGCGAGGAAGCCGGCCACCGCCAGGGCCAGCGCCCATCGGCCGGCCACGCCGTCGGCGGGGGGTGCGAGGTCGATGGCGAGACCGGCGACCAGTCCGAGCCCGGCGCCGTACGACGGGCCGCGGGCCAGCGCAGCCCCCACCACGAGCAGCAGGACGAGATCGGGTACGACGCCCGCGATCGAGAGGTGGGCGAACAACCCGACCTGCACGGTGATCGTCAGGACGATCAGCACGGCACAGGCGGCGGCGCGCAGCAGGACCACGTCAGGAACCTCCCCCGGGGGGGACCCGGCTGAGCTCGCTGCGGCTGCCTGGCCCGGCTCCGACCACGACGCCGACCAGGTCGAGCGACGACATGTCGGCAAACGGAGCGATCGACGTCGTGACGGACTGGTCGCCAGCGCTGGACTGCACGTCCACGACCTGGCCGACCGGCACGCCCGACACATAGGGCGCGCCGCCGCGCGAACCCCAGGTCACGACCGTGTCGCCCGCTGCGGGCACGACAGTCGGGTCGACGAGGTCCATCGCGAGCAGACCATCGTCGCCCAGGTCACCCGAGCCCTGCAGGAAGCCGAGCTCCATCGAGCGACCCAGGCGCCCGCCGACGAACGACTCCGCGTCGACGACCAGCAGCACGGTCGCGGTGTGCCGGTCGGTCCGCAGCACCCGTCCGACCAGCCCGCCCGCCTCGACGACGGTCATGTCCGGCTCGACCCCGTCGCCGCTGCCGGCGTCGATGGTCGCCGTGCGGGTGAACGCCTGGGCAGGACCCATGGCGACCACGCGAGCCGCCACGAGCTCGAAGCCGCTCCCCTCCGTCACCCCCGCCAGCGCGTCGTACTGGGCAAGGCGGTTGCGGGCCACCTGGCCGGTGGCCAGCTCGGCCCGCAGCCGGGCCACTTCGACCTCGAGCCGTTCGTTGTCGGCGCGCAGACCGCCCAGGTCGCCGAGCGCGTCGACCGCGTCCACGACGGGGTCGGTGACCTTTGACGCCGCCGACTGCACCGGGCCGAACACCTCGCCGACCGCCGCGCGGACGGGCTCGACCGGGGAGCGGTCGCCGGTACCCGCGTCGAGGGTCATCACGGTCACCGCCGTCAGCACGGCGAGCACGAGCGTCGTACGGGCCCGGCGGGTGTCGGAGCGCTCACGGCCGGACAGCCAGGGGTCAGGTCGCACGGGTCGACATCCGGTGCCCATCGGGGCCGACCCCGATCACCGGCGTGGCTCGGAGACGAGCACCTGGTGCAGGGCCTCGAACTCCTCGACGCACCGGCCTGCGCCGACGGCGACCGAGTGCAGCGGGTCTTCGGCGACGTGCACCGGCATGCCGGTCTCGTGCCGCAGCCGCTCATCGAGGCCACGCAGCAGGGCGCCACCACCCGTGAGGACGAGACCGCGGTCCATGATGTCGCCGGCCAGCTCGGGTGGGGTGCGGTCAAGCGTGGTGCGCACCGCGTCGACGATGTCGTGCAACGGCTCCTCGAGCGCCTGCCGCACCTCGGCCGACGAGACCGGGACGCTGCGCGGCAGTCCGGACACGAGGTCGCGACCGCGCACGTCGGCCTCGGGTTCGCGGGCGAGCGGGAAGGCCGAGCCCAGCGTGATCTTGACCTCCTCGGCGGTGCGCTCGCCGAGCATGAGGGAGTACTCCTTCTTCATCCAGGCCACGATCGCCGCGTCGAGGTCGTCGCCGGCCGTACGGATCGACAGGCTGGTGACGACGCCGCCGAGCGAGATCACCGCGACCTCGGTCGTGCCGCCGCCGATGTCGACGACCATGTTGCCGGTGGCCTCGTGCACGGGGAGCCCGGCGCCGATCGCGGCAGCCATCGGCTCCTCGACGATGTAGACCCGGCGAGCGCCAGCCTGGTAACCGGCCTCCTTGACCGCGCGCTGCTCCACCGCAGTGATGCCCGACGGGACGCAGATGACCAGCCGCGGCTTGGCAAAGTAGCGCCGCCGGTGCACCCGCTGGATGAACAGCCGCAGCATCTGCTCGGTCGACTCGAAGTCGGCGATCACGCCGTCCTTGAGCGGCCGGATCGCGGTGATTCCGCCAGGAGTCCGGCCGAGCATCTGCTTGGCCTCCGAGCCCACCGCGAGAATCTCGCGGGTCTGGGCGTCGAGGGCGACGACGGAGGGCTCGTTGAGCAGGACCCCGCGCCCCCGGACATAGACCAAGGTGTTCGCGGTGCCGAGGTCGACCGCCATGTCGCGGCCGAGGATGCTGTTCGCCACGCGACCCCACGCCTCGCACTCGTCACAGGAGTTGGTTCCTGTTACAGGCTAGGTGCCGGCCTCCCGCTGTCGGCGCTGCGACACGCGGACCCCGCACCCTCCCCACTTCTGCGAATTGCGGGATTCTGGGTGTTGGCGCTCGGTCCGGGAACACACGCTTTCCCGCAATCGCGGTGGGCGGGGGGCGAAGGGGCCAGGATCGCCCCATGCCCCGACCCCCTGCCGTCACCGTGCGCTGGCCGATCCTGCTGGCCTGGCTCGCGCTGGCGGTGGAGGGCTACGACCTGGTCGTGCTCGGCGCGGTGCTGCCGGCGATGTCTGCCGACTGGGAGCTCAGCGGCAACGACGGGTCGTTGCTGTCGACGGTGGGTCTGGTCGGTGTCGCGTTCGGCGCGGTCGGTGTCGGGCTGGCGAGCGACCGCTTCGGACGCCGCCCCACGCTGCTGGGCTGCGTCGCCTGGTTCTCGGTGCTGACGGTCGCCTGCGCGGCGACTCCGGGCTTCACCACGCTGTGCATCTTGCGGTTCCTCGCCGGTCTCGGCCTCGGCGGCTGTCTGCCGGTCGCGCTCGCGATAGCCGCGGAGTACGCCCGGCCCGGCACCAGCGGCGCGTCGGTCACCCGGCTGATGACGGGATACCACGTGGGCGCGGTCCTGGCCGCGCTGTTGGCGATCCCGGTGATCCCCGAGCAAGGCTGGCGGGCGATGTTCCTCATCGGCGGGGTCCTCGGCCTGGTGGCGCTGCCGCTGATGTGGGCCCGATTGCCCGAGTCGGCGGCCTACCTGCTGGTGCGCGGTCGAGCCGACGAGGCCCGCGAGCTGGCGCTGACGTACGGCGTGGTCCTGACCCACCCACCCACAGGGGTGGCGACGACCCGGGTCGGCCCGGCAACGCTGCTGGGGCCGCGCTACCTTCGGGCCAGCGTGGCGTTCTGGGTGACGTCGTTCATGGGACTGTTGCTGGTGTACGGACTCAACACCTGGCTTCCGACGATCATGGCCGAGGCGGGCTATGCGCTGAGCGCTTCGCTGGCGATGCTGCTGACTCTCAACGTGGGTGCGGTGGGCGGCCTGCTGGTGGCCGGCAAGATCGCCGACCGGTCGGGCACCAGGCCGATCACCATCGTCTGGTTCGGGCTGGCGGCCGCAGCCCTCGCGGCGCTCAGCGTCGACCTGCCGATCGTCGGTGTCTACACCGTCGTGCTGGCCGCCGGACTGTTCGTGTTCAGCGCACAGGTGCTGGTCTATGCCTACGTCAGCCAGCTGTACCCGGCACAGGTGCGCGCCACCGCGATCGGCTCAGCGGCGGGCGTGGGGCGGGCGGGCGCCATCGTCGGACCGATCCTCGCCGGCCTGCTGGTGACGGCCGGGATCGCCTACCCGTGGGGGTTCTACCTGTTCGCCCTCGTCGCCGTGCTGGCCGCACTGGCCGTCTCGACCGTCCCCAACGTCGCCGCCCCGGTCGAGCGCCCCGGCCCGGCCCCGGCCACCCGCTGACCCACCCTGCCCCACCCGGCCCCCTGGCCGCGAACTGGCGGAGACACGCGGACGACTCGCCGAATGGCAAGGCAGCCTTCCGCCAGTTCGGTGAAGGGCGCGGGTCAAAGGTCGGGAAACCACAGCGCGATCTCACGGCCGGCCGACTCCAGCGAGTCCGAGCCGTGCACGAGGTTCTCGCGGTTGGACAGCGCGAGGTCACCGCGGATCGTGCCCGGCAGCGCCTGCCGTCCATCGGTCGCGCCGTTGAGCAACCGGACCACCTCCACCGCCTGGTCGCCGGCAAGCACCAGTGCGACCAGCGGGCCGGACGTCACGAAGGCGCGCAGCGGCGGATAGAAGTCCCGCGCGACGTGCTCTGCGTAGTGCCGGTCGGCCTGCGTGGGGTCGATGCGGCGCAAGTCCATCGCCACGACAGTGAGTCCCTTGGCCTCGTAGCGGCGCAGCACCTCTCCGACCAGCCCGCGCCGGACCGCGTCCGGCTTGAGCAGGACGAGGGTGCGCTCGCTGACAGCGGCAGGGGCGGCTGGTGGCATGCGCGGACCCTACCCGCGGGCCTCCGCGGCGGCCGTGCGGACGGTCCGCGCCCAGCGGGCGGCTGCGCCGGGCTCGGGGCCCAGGAACAGCGACGGCTCGGTCAGCTCCAGCTCGAGC
>JACCWP010000232.1 GCA_013697585.1 Nocardioidaceae bacterium | reverse complement strand
GGCGTGGTCACGCCACTCGCTGCCGTCGGCGCTGATCGCTGGCTGCCACGCCTGGTCGGGCACATCAACCAGCACCGAGGCGATGTCGACGCTGAGTTGGTGGCCGATCACGAACCGCACGTGACGGTCTCGGCAGGCGTCGACAAAGCCGTGGGACCAGCCCGCCGAATCAGCCCTGACGACCACCTCGGTCTCGGTCGGATCGATCGGGATCTGGGCGAGCGCGTCGCCGAGCACGACGACGTGATCGGCCGCGGTGCCCGATCCGGCGTTGCCCGGCCGCAACACCCAGCGAGTGCTTCGCCGGTCGCGTCGAGATAGGCGAGCAGCGGATGAAACCCGAACCCGCGTTTCCATGTCGGCGCCGCCCCGTCCTTCTCCGAGTGCGCACCGACCAGCGTGGCATCCAGATCAATGACATAGAACCCGGGATCCGCACCCGCCGCCCACGCCCGCCGGCGGGCTTCGGATCGCGCCGATTGATCCGCTCCAGGGTGGCATCATCGACCGCGGCCAGGGCCCGCCACGCCGTCGGATGCGAGGCGACCTCGCCGAACAGGTCCGGCTGATCCCGTAACACCGCCAGATCCGAAATCGACTCACCACCATCGGCGACCATCACCGCCAGATCGACGAGCACATCGCCACGGTCATGACCCCGGCGTCGCTGCTTCGTCGGCGCCATCGCCGCCGACAACGCCGACGACTACCCGACAGCATCAGCCAGATCGGCAAGCAGCCTGGCGCCCACATGATTGACCAGCCCCGCCCCGCCGCCCGTGATCTTCAACGCCGGCCGGCGCCGTCTACGCTTCACCATGCAAGTGTCCTTCCGGTTCGGAAACCTCGTTCTCGACAAACGCAAGTTTCCCGCACCAGAAGGGCACTTTCGCGGAAGCGGACAATCCCGGCTCACGCCACCACTGAACAGGGCGGGCTAGCCGACCCACCCCCTCGACGTGCCCGGTTCGCCTGGCGATGCTCCATGCCCGCCAGGTCCTCACCGGAGCGCTGTTCCGCCACATCGACCGCCACGGCCGCACCCCACCAGCGGCTTAGCTTAGCCCTTGAGTTAAGGGGTCAACCCTGCACCGTTGTATGGTCCGGAAATGAGGGTCAGGCGGGAAGCATGAGTGGTGTCGGCTATCTTCGCGGCTCACCGTTGCGGCGGTTGGTGCTCGCTCTCAGTCGGGCGCCGGCGCCGGTGCTTGCGCCGGTGCTGTTGCTGGAAGTCGAGCTCTCGCGTCCGATCAGTGATCTGCCGATCCGAGATGAGGGCATCCGCTTCGGCTCGGCACGAGTGCTCGTCAAGCTTCATAGTCAACCCCTCGGCGTGATGCAACTCACCCTCAACGACTTGCGAAGTGTTCAGACGCTCGGAGCGGAGATCGAAGCCGCGTTCGGAGGGGAGATCGACCAGCACCTCGACTCGGACGGACTCGATAGATCAGCCGTCCCGCTTCGCGGGGGCGCAGCGATCGCCGACTCTGATCCCCTGCCATGCCAACCGGTAGTCGGTCGCGACATGTTCGTGAGCGTGGTGATCCCCACCGTAGGGCGTGAGTCGCTCACGCAAACGGTGGAGTCCGTGCTTCGCTCCACCCACCGGGATCTCGAGGTGGTCGTCGTTGACAACACCGCGTGGAACCCGATCGCCAGGGACATCGTCGGGCGGGTCCAGGTCAGCGATTCTAGGGTGCGGTACGCGGTCGAGCCGCGACCTGGGGCCTCGTCAGCTCGGAACCACGGTCTGCGTGCAGCCAAAGGCGCGATCGTTGCATTCACAGACGACGACGCGGTCGTCGACGAGCGTTGGCTGACCGCGACCCTGCGTGGCTTTCAGAGAGCTGATCGTGTCGTTGCGGTGACGGGGTTGACGGTGCCGCAGAAGCTGGACACTCCCGCGGAAGTTGCTTTCGAGCTCTACGGCGGCTTTGGCAAAGGGTTCCAGCAGCGGTTGTACGACCTCGATGTCCACCGCGGCCCGGGACTGTTGTACCCGTACACGGTTGGCTTCGGTGCCGGCAACAACATGGCGGTCGTGAAGGAAGCAGTCCTCGCACTCGGAGGGTTCGACGACGCTCTTGGACCTGGCACGCCGACGTACGCTGACGAGGATCTGGATCTGTTGCTTCGGATCGTTCTCGCCGGTCATCAAGTGAGCTACGAGCCGTCCGCGATCGTTCGCCACGCCCATCGCAGCGATTGGGACGGTCTCAAGTGGCAGGTGTTCACGTACTCGGCGGCAATGACGGCAATGTTGACGAAGGCGGCGACCTCTGACCGCAGGACCGCCAGCTTCTTCGCCCGGCAGATACCGAAGGTGCTGCCAAAGGCTCTCGTGCGAGGCCGCCGGATGGCTCCGACAGAACGTGCACCGAGCCATACCTCGCACCAGCGAGAGACGTCGCTGCTGCTGCTCGAGCGGCTCGGGTTCGTCTACGGTCCCATCGGATACGCGCGTTCCGCAGCACCCGCTCTCCTGCGGCACTGGATCGCGCGACGACGCCCCGTACCAAGTGAGGAGCGCGAGCGCCGGTCTCACCGCCGCTGACGACACGCCCCGATGCCCGCAGTCCGGGGCGTAGCACCACGTGACCGCCCAAGCGAAGCCCGATCAGCGCACAGCTGGATCGTCGACTCATTAGCTCGCATCAATGCGTGTCAGCCGGCAGGTCGAGCCATGTCCTTCACGGCCCGAGCTCCGCCGCAGCTCTCGCCCTGGTCACCCCCTCCGGGTGCAGCCGGCGGGTGCTCGACGACAATATCGCGGCTGATGAACGTCCGGCCTCGTGTTCCAACACGTTGCGTGGAGAGTAGTGGGCGCTGGACTGGCTCGCGGAACGCGGAGAATCCATTGTTGAACAGAAGGCCGTCTGCGCCTGCCGCGGGCTCGGCCCTTGCCGGCGAAAACAGCGGCCGGCGGAATGAGCAGAAGCGCAATGGCTGCGGTGCCGAACTTCAGCAGTCGATTCGCCCAGTCTCCAGGGATCGCCTGGATCGTGCCGAGATGCTCGGCCTTGCCAACTGCGCTTGTCCCGAACATGTGTCCTCCGTTCGTACAACTCACGCAATGTAACGTACCGACGGCACATGGCTGGGTGATCTCGCGCAGCCCTCGATGAGACGAACAAGGGGTGAACGTTGCCGCACGACATCCCTGCATGGTCACCGCGCTGAACACGCCGACGCTGACCTGCCGAAGTCCTCGATGGGTGAGCACGCGACGGGGCTGCGATCTCGGACTGAACCGCCCCGGGTTTAGTGGAGGCTGGGTTCTCCCATCAGCGGCTGCTGGTGGGTGTGGTTGTGACGGTAGTGCCCTGTCTCGTACTCGATCGGTGGGGCGTGGCCGATGGCGCTGTGGAGCCGATCGTTGTTGAACCAGTGCACCCAGTCGCACGTTGCCAACTCGAGGTCGGCGACGCCGCGAAACGGGCCGTCGACGGCGACGCATTCGGTCTTGTAGAGGCCGATCAAGCTTTCGGCGAGGGCGTTGTCATAGGAGTCGCCGACGGAGCCGATCGAGGCGACAGCGCCGACATCGCACAGCCGGGAGTGGTAACGGATCGAGGTGTATTGGGCGGATTCAACTGGTTGTCGCAACACCTCGATGGGGAGGTGGTTCGGGATGGTCAACAAGCATCAGCGTCAGTTGGCGATTCGTGCGATGCGCGGGAAGATCTGGTCGCCGGGTCGGCCTTCGACGGCGCGCCGCGAGGATCGGGTGCGGTTCTGGGAAGCGATCGCCCGGGGACTGTCGAGCGAGGAGGCTGCGGGCGAGGCGAGGGTGTCATCCGCGGTTGGGACGAGGTGGTTCCGCGACGCTGGCGGGATGCCGCCAATCGCGTTGACCCCGGTGTCGGGCCGCTACCTGTCGTTCGTCGAGCGGGAGGAGATCGCGATCTTGCACGCGAAGCACTGTGGGGTTCGTGCGATCGCCCGAGAGCTGCGGCGTTCGCCGTCGACGATCTCGCGGGAGCTGCGCCGCAACGCGTCGACACGGAGCAACGAGTTGACGTATCGGGCAACGACGGCGCAGTGGCACGCCGAGCGGCGCGCCAGCCGACCCAAGGTCTCCAAGCTCGCCGCCAACGACCAGCTCCGCGAGTACGTGCAGGACCGTCTCGCTGGTGCAATCGCCCGCCCGGACGGCGAGCTGGTGGCCGGCCCCGACGTGCGGTTCATCGGCCGCCGTCACGGCCGACGCGCCGATCGGCGGTGGGCGAAGTCGTGGAGTCCGGAGCAGATCTCGAACCGGCTCCCAGTCGATTTCCCCCATGATGAGTCGATGTGCATCTCCCACGAGGCGGTCTACCAGG
>JACCWP010000080.1 GCA_013697585.1 Nocardioidaceae bacterium | reverse complement strand
CTCCATCGTGGAGTCGTAGTCCCACAGGTCGTGCGGGGTGCACTGGTAGTGCCAGCGGATCTCGCCGCTGTCCACGTCCACCGCAACGACGCTGTCGGTGTAGAGGTTGTCGCCCGGGCGGACCCCGCCGTCGAAGTCGGGTGCCGGGTTGCCCGTCCCCTGGAAGAGCAGGCCCAGCTCCGGGTCGTACGTGGGGGTGACCCAGCAGTTCGCCCCGCCGCGCTGCCACGCCTCGCCGTCGTCCGGCCAGGTATCGGACCCGGGTTCGCCCGGCTTGGGGATCATGTAGCGGCGCCAGCGGCGCTCGCCGGTGTGCGCGTCGAATGCGTCCAGGCACCCGCGGGTCCCGAACTCCCCGCCGGAGCTCCCGACGATGACCATGTCCTTCACGAGCAGCGGCGCTACGGTACGGCTCTCCCCGGCCCGCACGTCACCGGCAGTCACGTCCCAGACCTTCTCGCCGGTCGTCGCGTCGAGCGCGATGACGTGGGCGTTGAGGGTGGCCATGTAGACCTTCCCGTGCCCCACGGCCACGCCGCGGTTCACGTTCCCGCAGCACAGCGAGACGTCGTACGGGGAGGCGTGCTTGTACCGCCAGAGCTCCGCGCCGGTCTTGGCGTCCAGGGCCCAGCACTTGCCGTCCGGGCCGGAGACGTACATGACCCCTTCCACGACGATCGGGGAGGCCTCGTTCGAGTAGGTCGACGCGCCGGACTGCATGCCCGTCGCGCCAGCCTGGAACACCCACACGGGGGACAGTCGCTTGACGTTCTCCTTGGTGATCTGGTCGAGCTCGCTATAGCGCTGACCGTCGTAGGTGCCGTAGTAGGTGAGCCAGTTCTGCGGCTCCGTGCGAGCGTCGAGGATGCGGTCGTAGTCCACGGTGCCGGTGGCTGGCGCGCTTCCCTTGACGGCGCTGAGTTGCTGGTGGGGAATGGCCTGTCCTGCGTCGACGTAACTGGTCATCTCGTCCTCCTTCTCACGGGCGCGGCTGCGGGGGACGGTCGAGCTTGGCCTCGTCGGGGACTTCGCCGCTCACCACGATCGACCCGGTCAGGCCGCGGCCCTCGTCGTTACCGGTCGTGGAGGCGTAGTAGTACGTGCCCGGGCCGTCCAGGTTGAGGGAGGCTGTCCCCTTCGCGTGGTTCACCAACCAGATGAACTTGGGGTCCCCGTTGTTGGGCAACACCGCACAGTGGGTGTTCTTGTCATCGTTGATGAGCGTGAGCTCGAAGTCCCCGCCGTGGGGCAGGATGAGGGTCCCGGGCTCCCAACACAGCGCGTCCTCTGGGATCCGGACCGTGGCGGTCATCTTTCCGTCGGGTCCCTCCTCGGCGTACCCGATGTTGCCGCTACCGAGCGGGCGACCCAGCGCGGTCCTGTTCTGCCCGTCCAGACCCGCCTCGGCCAGCTGGGCCGATCGATCACCTGAAGTAGTCGTCATCGACTTCATCCTCCCGAATCCAGTGTTCTTGCGGCGGAGTACGTCATGACCCTCACACTGCCCCACTGCGGGGTCAACCCCGGCGATGAGTCCAGCTGTGGCCGACCGACATCACCGAGCACCCCACCGACCAGGGCAAGCTGTACCTGTGCGCGATCAGGGACGCTGCTCCAACCGGATCGTGGGCTACTCGATGGGCGAGCAGTAGACCGCCGGCTTGGCCGTCACAGCGCTGCGTAGCGCGACTGCCCAGCGAAGTGCCACGGCGACCGTGGTCCGCTCCGACAGATCAGGCTCCTATGAGGTCACTGCCCGCCCGCTCACGCGGCCTGAGCACCATCACCCCGTCGAGTCGCCAAAGCGGGGGCAGACCCGATCTCTTCACGGGTCCAGTCAACCGGTTCGACGCCCAACCATGCGGGCCGACGTCGTACGCTCCGACTCTGCGTGACATCGCGGAGGTGCTCCGCCGTCGGGGCCACCAAACTCGCGGGTGCCGTGCGGGTGTTCCCGCTGGGCGCGATGGACGGGTAGCCCGTCGGTCCTGAAGGGTGTCGCCGGACGGTGACGCAGAACGCGATCATCATGGATCACCAGAACTTGATGCCGACGGCCTTGAGCCGGCGCCGGTGCTGCCGCACGGCGGTCTCGATCGCATCGGTTGTGATGAGGTCCCCCCACACCTTGGCGGCCGTATCCCCTTGTTCGAGTAGCGCGTCCGCCTCGTCCCGGCCGATCGCGGCGCTCTGGACGATGCGCGATCCGAACCCGATGTGCCAGCGCTCGTCACGGAGGACCAGCTCCATCCCCTTACGTGCACCCGGCAGCCCGACGGACAGGCCCTCCAGCGTGTCCAGCAATGCATGCTGTCCCGCCAGGAGGACCACGCCCTCGATCACCATGTGGTAGAGCCCGACCGCGGCGGTCAGGCCTTCGTGCTCCTCGGCGAGCCGCTGGGCGGCGGCCGGCAGGCGCTCCTCGAACAAGTCGACGAGCTCGGTACTGACGTGGGCGCGCAGGGCGTCCCGCCGTGCCGCGGGGTTGGCCCCCGGGACGCCGGCGACCTCGGCGGAGACGAGGTCGAAGAAGCGGGCGTGGCGCGCCTCGTCGCGGGCCTGGGCGCGGAAGGCCGCCTCCATCGAGTCGTCGGACGCGGCCACCTGATAGGAAACGAGCTGTCCGGATACTGATGTCTCGGCAATGACGAACCCTGCGATCAGTCCGAGGACCTTGGCGTTCTCGGCGTTCGTGAGCTGCGGCCAGGCCTCGCGGTCGGCTGAGTAGTCGATGTCCGTCTCGTCCCACTGCAGCGACTCGGCAAGTTGCACGAAATGGTCGTATCCGGTGATCATGGCTCGGCGTCCTCAGCCCGCCGGAACTCTCCTGGCTCCAGCTCGCGAAAATCCGCCTTGGTGGCACCGCAGATGGGGCACATCCAGTCGTCAGGGATGTGCTCGAAGGGCGTCCCCGGGTCGATGCCGCCGTCCGGGTCACCTTCCTCGGGATCGTAGATGAATCCACAGGGCTCGCAGATCCACCGCCTGGTCTCGGGCTCGGCCTGTGTCTGTCCGCTGACCCTCATGTCCTGGCCAGTGCTCCCGGGAGGGGCACCGAGATCACCTCGAGCCACGGGTGTGGCATCAGAAAGCCTCCCGCTCGTTGCCGTAGGCCATGACGAGGCCCGAGATCTGGGTGGTCATACGCTCCATATCGATGAAGAACAACCCGACATGACGTGACATGCAGACTACCGCGGCTTCGGGTCCCGGTCGGTCCGGCGACGGCCGTCCAGTAGCCGGTCGAGCAGGCGGAGTTCGGCGGGCCACGCCGCGACGAGCAGGTCACGAGGAATCGACCGGGCGGCGTAGCGCAGCAGCAGCACCACGGCAACGACGTCGTCGAGCGGCCCGATCACCGGCAGGAACTCCGGCAGCAGGTCGATCGGGGAGACCACCCAGATGATCGCCGCCAACAGCGCCACCTTCGCCCGCCGCGGTACCTCAGGTGAGCGGCGCAGCCGCCGGGCGGTCGTGACACAAGCCGGCAGGAACTCCGTGATGTCGCGAAGCAGGCCAGGCGGCAACCTGCGGGCTAGCAGCACCATGACCACGCACAGCACGAGCCAGACTGCGGCGGCGGCCGCCAACCCGATCAGCCATGCCGCCCAGTCGACGTCCACGGCGCCATGGTGCGCCAGAGCTGGGGCACTCGACAACCGGGGGTGGCGGCAACGGAAGGCAGCCGCGAGGGCAGAACCCGTGACGCAAATTGCGGCCTCATCTCGGCTTTGCGCCATCCGCAGGCTGCCGTCGGGGCGCTACCAGGCGTCCTGCACCTCACCCGCACGGCCGGCACAAGGCGCCGCGGCAGTTCGACACCCGCGATGACGCCGAGGGCGCTGGCTCCACCGGCAACGCGCCGCCGTCAACGGTGCGGACTGGACCCCGCCGACCAGAGTCAAGCCGTGACTGACTACGACGACACCTGGTTGGGCGACCGGACCCTCAAGCCGCGGACGCGCCGGGACTACCGATACCTGCTCGACCGGCACGTCCTTGCCGACGTTCGGTGCGTACCAGCCTGATCCGACACAACGGCTCCTGGGTCAGGATCCGAGAAGCTCGTTCATCGTGCTGATCTCGGCGGTCTGCGCCTTTTCGATGTCCTCGGCCAGGGCGATGACGTCGGTGTACTCGCCATCTGCCTGCTCGGTCTTGGCCATCTCGATGGCTCCCTCGTGGTGCGCGACCATCATGGCGAGGAACATGCTGTCGAACTCGGCGCCGGAGGCTGCCTCAAGGTCAGCCATCTCCTCGGCACTCATCATCCCGTGCATCTCCCCCATCGGCATGTTGCCGTGGTCCATACCGGGCATGTCGCTGCCCGCCACCTCCTCCCCCCAGCTGTCGAGCCAGCCAGTCATGGTCTCGATCTCGGGGTCTTGTGCGGCCTCGATGTCGGCGGCGAGGTCTTGCACCTCTCGGTCGCCGGCTCGCGTTTGGGCGAGCCTGGCCATCTCGACCGCCTGCTGGTGGTGGGGGATCATCTGCTGGGCGAAGGTGACGTCGGCTTCGTTGTGTGCTGCGCCGGGGTCGGTGTCGGTGTCGTTGCCGCAGGCAGCCAGCGTTAGCAGGGACGCCGCGAGCAACGCGGCGGTCAGGGTCTTGCGCATAAATGTTCGTCTCCTGGTCAGGGTGATGTTGTTGCGGGCACAGGCCGAGGAGTCCCATGCCATCGGTGGAGCCGGACCCGTCGCAGTCCTCGATGCAGGTGGCGGCGCCCGCACCGTCGTGCGACGTGGTCACGATCGAGACCTGCGATTTTGAGTGGTTTCACCATCGAGCACGGCGTCGTTGTTGGCTGCGGCAACGGGTTGGCACGTGGCCGGAGTCGGAGCGCATCCCGGCGTGCGTCCCCCAGCCGTGCATCGAGAGAGGTCCGAACAGCCGCCGCGGCGGCCGCCACGAGGAGGAACCGCGCTCGGCGAGTCGTGGCGATGCGTCGGGAGTCCCTCACGATGTCGATCCTAGGCAGTTGCTGAAACCGAAGCCCGCACCGCGATTCCGGGCACGGTGCCTGACTCGACTGGAGACTTCCGCTGTTGCACGACGGTGTCAGGGCGTCACGTGGCCGCGGCTGTCCGCGTCCAGGGCGGCGGACAGCGAGGCGGTGCCGTGTCGGACGTAGTCGTGGGTTGCGGCGGCTGGCAGCCCCGCTCGCAGCGGCAGGATCGGCGCGGTGCGGTCCAGGGCTTGGAGCTGGGACTTCTCGTCTACGCACAACACGATCGCCTTGTCCGGTGGGTTGAAGTCGAGCCCAACGATGTCGCGAACCTTGACCTCGAGTTCGGGGTCGGTGGAGAACTTGAACGTCCCGGACCGGTGCGGTTGGATGCCGAATCACTCTCAGAGCCTGGAGATGCTGACAGGCGATACCCGGTTGCCCTGGCGGCGCAACCATGTCGCCAACCGGCGGCTCGACCAGTGCGTGATCCCCAGTTCGGACGGCGGCTCGATCAATGTCGCGGTCAAGATCTCGTCTCGCACCGACTCGTTGATCGTCGGCGGCTTACCCGAACGCGGCTGGTCGACCAGCCCGGCCAGGCCGTGCTCGGCGAACCGAGACCGCCACCGGATCACCGTCGGCTCGCTACACCCCGACCCGCTCAAGGCCCGGAGCGTCATCCGTCTACTGGAATCGGCGTAGGCCCTGGAGGACAACGCCAACGATGACGAGTCGGCCCATGCAGAGCCCCCTAGGCCGGCCACCGGCGGCTCACGAACCGAACGAACGGCCAGTCAGGAGACCGGGTCGGCTAATTCCGGTCACCCGAGCGGTTGTCAGCAAACGGATCGCTGGGGTCAACGGAATGACTTGGGCGAGTCTGAGGTAATGAGGACCTCACTGCAAGTGACTGCCGTGGGCCTGTGCTGGGCCGTGGCTGTCATCGGCGCGGGGCTAGCGGTGGCGGACGGGCAGACGCAGGCACGAGACAACTTGGTCGCTCGGTTTGCCGATCGCGCCGACACCAGCGCGGCGTTCGTGACGGCTTACGTTGACGACGTCTTCGCGTCCGAGCGCCGGATCGCTGCCTCGTTGCCGCGAGGTGGGGGGACTGCGAGCGAGTTTGCCCGGGATGTGCGGATGGGGGGGTTCACCGCGGCTGTCCTGCTCGACAGACGCGGTCTGGTGGTGGCCGCCAACCTGCCGGGGACGAGTTGCTTCAAGAGGTGGCACGCCGATTGCAGGGCGTCGTCCGCGGAGGCGACACGGTCGCCCGCCTGGGAGGGGACGAGTTCGTCTTGATCCTGCCGCAGACGAGCTCCTTGGACATGGCAGTGGCAGTTCTCGCTCGTGCCAGGCAGGCTGTGGAGCAACCACTCGAAGTCGACGGCCACTCACTGCGCATCTCGTTCAGTGCAGGCCTAGTTGTGGGAGGTCCCGACCAGTCGGCCGAGACCTTGCTCCGCGACGCTGATACCGCCCTGTACGCCGCCAAGGAAGGCGGCCGCTCGCGCTCAGAGGTCTTCACCGCGGCCATGCGCAGTCGAGTCCTGGACCATCTCTCAGTCGAGGAAGAGCTCCGACGGGCGATCGAGGGCGACGAGTTCGAGCTGCACTACCAACCCATCGTGACACTCGCCGGCCGGCACACCGTCGCCTTTGAGGCGTTGTTGCGCTGGCGGCACCCCACGCGCGGGATGCTCCTGCCCGCATCCTTCCTTGAAGTCGCCGAGGACTCTCACCTGATCGTCCCGCTCGGACAGCTCGTGCTGCGCAAAGCCTGCCAGTTCCTGGCCCGCCACCCCAGCGCGACCTGGCGTGTCTTCGTCAACGTCGCGCCCATCCAGCTCGGTCGCGACCTCGACGGCGTGGTCCGAGCCGAACTCGACACTGCCGGAGTCTCGGCCAGCCGCCTCGGCCTCGAGATCACCGAGAACGGCGTACTCAACGCCGCCGGCTCCAGCCTCACCGAGATGCAGAAGCTGCGTGCCACAGGGATCGAGTTGCTCATGGACGACTTCGGGACCGGCTACTCGGCGCTCAGCTCAATCCTGACGACCCCGATCAGTGGCATCAAACTGGACCGCTCCTTCACTGCGCAACTCGGGACGGATCAAGCCGCCGACCGGATCACCTCGGCAGTTGGCAGCCTGGTCAACAGCATGGGCGCACACGGCGTCGTCGAGGGCATCGAGACCGAAGACCAATGCGACCGGGCCTTGCAACACGGCTGGTCATACGGCCAGGGGTACCTGTTCGGCAGACCCACACCCGAGATGGCACTCCAGCTGCCCAAACCCCTACCAGCCCCACGATCACCCGTCACCCCAGCCACCCTGGACGACGACGCTCACGAGGCCCTATCAGCTGACCCGCTGCTACCGGCAGAACGCAGCCGGCTCGCACGTCAACCATGATGCGGCGCACAGCGCATCGCCCCGCTGACACCGCTACGGAACTGGATCCGTCAGCGGCAGGTCGACGACGGGCATCGCGACGGAACCTCCAACGAGGCGCGGTCGAGCTCCACTCACCGACTACCGCACTCGGCGACCGGTTTGGAAGCCGCCGGCCTGAGGTGTCACCGTCCGCGCTCACTGTCGCCGTGGTGGGGAGGTGTGACCGACACGGGAGGAAAGCTCCGGCACTCGACGTCCGCCTCGGAGCATGCGGGAGCTGGGATCAGTCGTGCGCCAGCACGCTGATCACGACGCCGTGCGGGTCGCGAACGAAGAAGCGACGGACGCCCCAGGGCTCGTCAACCGGACCGTAGATGACCTCGTGCCCTGCCCGGACTGCTTCCGAGTGCGCCGCATCGACGGCTTCGCGCGAATCGACGTCCACGCCCATGTCGGGCAGCACCGGCTCCACGCCTGGCGGCGCGAAGACGACCTGCGCCTGGCCGGACCCGAAACCGATGTAGCCGCCGCCGAAGCTCGCCTCCTCGAGACCGAGCACCCGCGTGTAGAAGGTGCGCGTGGCCTCGAAGTCCAGCGACTCGTGGTAGGGCATGATGCGTCGGACAGCCATACGGCGGGAGTGTCGCAGAGCCTGCCCAACGGCGGGAGGCGCGTGTGCTCCCGCCGGTTGGGCAAACCGCTGGAGAGTGGTCGGCAAGACGCGGCGAGAGTCACCCTGACATTGGGACCTTGTACGTCCGATGGGCGACCTGGCTCAGCCGCGCGACGGCAGCACGCAGAACTCGTTGTCGGAGGGGTCGGCGAAGACCCGCCACGGCAGGTCGCCCCAATCGGCGTGGAGTTCGCGGCCGCCGCGATCGGTGATCCCCCGCGCCACCGCGTCGGCGTCGTCACCGGGCCCGAGCCGGACGTCCAGATGCATCCGGTTCTTGCCCGGCCCCTTGGGC
>JACCWP010000052.1 GCA_013697585.1 Nocardioidaceae bacterium | reverse complement strand
GGTCTGATCTATGAGCACCGCCTGATCGACGACATGGTGGCCGCCGCGATGAAGTGGGAGGGCGGCTATGTGTGGGCGTGCAAGAACTACGACGGCGACGTGCAGTCAGACACGGTGGCGCAGGGCTTCGGCTCGCTGGGTCTGATGACGTCGGTGCTGATGACGCCCGACGGCAAGACGGTCGAGGCTGAAGCCGCCCATGGCACCGTGACCCGCCACTTCCGGCAGCACCAGCAGGGCAGGCCGACCTCGACCAACCCGATCGCCTCGATCTTCGCCTGGACCGGTGGGCTCGAGCACCGCGGCAAGCTCGACAACACCCCCGACGTCGCCGGCTTCGCCGAGGCGCTCGAGAGCGTCTGTGTGGAGACCGTCGAGAGCGGCAAGATGACCAAGGACCTGGCCCTGCTCGTCGGCCCGGACCAGGAGTTCCTCACGACGGAGGAGTTCCTCGCGGCCCTCGACGAGAACCTCGACGCCAGGCTCACCTGAACGGTCGAGGGGGCTGGTCGTCAGTCCACGCGGTGAGCGCCGCGGCTGGGGGTTGCCGCGAAGATGTCGGCGGCGCGCCAGCCTCGGCGGTCGTACGCCGCCTGAACCCGCTGCTCCACGGCGGGGACGTCATTGTCACGCACCAGCGCGATCGCGCAGCCGCCGAACCCCCCGCCGGTCATCCGCGCCCCTAGCGCCCCCGCGGCCAACGCCGCGTCGACGGCTTCGTCCAGCTCGTCACACGAGACCTCGAAGTCGTCGCGCAGCGACAGGTGCGACGCCGACAGCTGCGCGCCGATGTCGACGGGTCGACCGGCGTCGAGGATGGCGGCGACCTCTTGCACACGGGCGATCTCGGACACCACGTGCTGTGCGCGTCGGCGGTGCACGGCATCGGTGATGCGTGGCAGGTCGGCCAGCCTTGCGTCCCGCAACGTCGACAAACCGAGCCCTGCCGCTGCTGTCTCACAGTCGCTGCGCCGGTCGGCGTACGCGCCGCCGACGTTGGAGTGCTCAGCGTGCGTGTCGATCACGAGCAGGGTAAGGCCGGCGGCGCTGAGGTCGAACGGCACCTGTCGGGTCGAGAGGTCGCGGCAGTCGAGCAGCAGCGCATGCCCGCTCTCACCGAGCATCGAGGCCATCTGGTCCATGGCTCCGGTCGGTGCGCCGACATAGTCGTTCTCGGCTCGGCGCGCGATGGTCGCCAGTGCGGTCGGGGACAGCTCCAGCCTCAGCTCGTCGTCGAGCGCCGCAGCGACCGCGCACCCTAGTGCGGCCGATGACGACAGTCCTGCACCTACCGGGACATCGCTGTCCAAGTCGATGCTGAGACCGGGTACGTCGACTCGGTATTCACGCAGCGCCCACACCACACCGGCGACGTACGCCGCCCACCCCTCGACCGCGCCCGGCGAGGTCGCCACGGGAAACGAGTTCTCCTGCCCGCGTGACCGGACCACGACCTCGCCACCTGCTCGACGCTCGACCACGGCCGTGGTCCGCTGCGACAGCGCGAAGGGAAGCACCAGCCCGTCCTGGTAGTCGACGTGCTCACCGATCAGGGTGACCCGGCCGGGGGCGGCCCAGCGCACAGTCATGAGGAACTTCGTTTGGACCGCACCGTGATCAGGTGGTGGAGATGCTCCTCGAGCTCCGCGCGCAGGCCGGGGTCGAGGGCGTCGTCGACAATGACCACATCAGCTTGGTCGAGGGTGGCGATCGTGCTGATCCCGATCACCCCGACCTTGGTGTGGTCGGCGAGCACCACGAGCCGTTTGCCCGCCTTGACCAGCTCACGGTCGGTGTCGGCCTCGAGCAGGTTCGGCGTGGTAAAACCGGCGCGAATGTCGAAGCCGTGCACACCCATGAACACGATGTCCAGGTGCATGGACTGCAGTGTCTGCGCGGCAACAGGTCCGACGAGGGCGTCACTCGGCGTCCGGACGCCGCCGGTGAGCACGATGGTCTGGTCGGTGCCGGAATCCTCGTGGAAGACGTTCGCGACCCGGATGGAGTTGGTGACGACGGTGATGCCCGGGACCGTCTTGAGGAGGGGGGCGAGCGTCCAGGTGGTCGTCCCGGCTGACAGGCCGACCGCCATCCCGGGCTGCACCATCTCGGCCGCGGCGGCGGCAATCGCGGCCTTCTCCGGCCGCTGCTGCTCGGACTTCGCGGTGAACCCGGGCTCGTACGTGCTGTTGTTGCCGGCCAGCGTCGCACCGCCATGCACCTTGGCCACCAGCCCGTTGGCCGCGAGCGCGTCGAGGTCGCGCCGGATCGTCATCTCCGATACCGACAACTCCTCGGCGAGCTGGGCCACCCGCGCCGCCCCCTGGCGGCGGACGGCGTCGAGGATCGCCATCTGGCGTTGCGCGGCGAGCATCAGCCGCTCCGACGAGGCGTGGCGTCGCTGCGTGCAGAGTCGAGGTGCGCAGATGCGGTCATGGCGACCAGAGTCGTGCACGACTCGTCGCACTGTCAAACATTTCCGAACATCGAGGGCGGACGGCCGCGGTGCCGTTCGTATGCCGTTCGTCCTCCTAGGGGGCCGCCGTGACAGCAAAGAGCGGGAACTGATCTTGTCGCATGTCGAAGTGGCGCAGCTGCACGATGCCTGAGGTTCAGCATCGCCGGGCGTCGAACTCCGGCTTCAGGATGTCGAAGGGCACCAGGTCGACATCGAACCGTCTGACAGGTCATAGCACTGCCGGTCGCGGCCGTCTCGGTGAAGCCGCGGAGACCGCGACCCGATGCGAGCCGAGGTTACCGTCGCCTGCGCCGAGCGACAAACACGTCCGCGGCACTGCCGAGACAGCGGCGAGCGTGGTAACGGCTGAAGCCAGCTGGGTTTCGTGGGAACGGGATGGTGCCGAGCCAGCGCTGGGACTCGGGGTCGTTGATCGTCTCCAGGTATCGCTGCTCGTCGTCGAGCCGTAGCTCTCGCAGCCGGACGTGTCCATCGGTGATCGTCACGGCGTCAAGCCAGCGGGTCTTCGGCTCACGCGAGTCGTCGGCAGCCAGCGTGCCGCGCCAGCCGTCACCGGCTGCCCACGCTGCGGAACGTGGTCCGCGTCCTACCCTCGAAGGTGAAACCCGTCTTCCACGCGACCCGCAGCGAGGCGTCGTTTCCCTCGATCGCCGGCCACAGCATCATGTGCAGGCCCTGGACCGTGAAGGCCCAGTCGAGGAGCAGCCTCACCGCCGCTGTCGTGACGCCACGGCCGCGTACGTCGGGATGCTCGCAGCCCGAAAAGCCGATCTCGCCCAGCCCGTCCCGTGCCGTACTCGCGTGCGGACGCCGCCGCGTTTCTCGCGAGCCGGGCGGACGGCTGGGAGAGCGGCAGCGGCTGGTCGTTTGCCGTCGAGGCACCCGATGGCGTGGGACGGAGCCGCTTCCGAGTACGGCAGGGAGCGAGCGGCCGAGCGCCTCGGCGACGGAACGCTGGTCCAGCGCTGGGGTGTCGGGGTCGATGCGCTGCTCGTACATCGCTTGCACTGTCGAGCCGCTCGGTGCGGGTCAAGGAGATCGCTCGTGACGTGTTGATGCTGCCTTCGACCCGGCAGATACTGTCGGCGCTCACCGACATGCGACGTGAGGGTGCGCACGTCGCGATCGTGGTCGACGAGTACGGCGGGACGGCCGGCATCATCACGCTGGAGGACCTCGTCCAGGAGCCGGAGACTACGCGTTCGCTGACCGGTGATCTCGAGGTCGACGGATTCCTCAACCTCGACGACTTCGAGGACGAGACCGAGCGCTGCCGGACGAGCCCTACGAGACCGTCGCCGGGTAGATCTTGCAGCGGCTCGGACACGTGCCGGGAGTCGGGGAGGCTGCCGTCTTCGACCGCTACACCCTGACCGTCACCGAGCTCGACACCCGCCGCATCGCCCGGGTGCGGGTCGCGACCGCAACGAGGGTCCGGCTCCTCGGCTGCCAGCACCGGCACGGCTGTCATGAACCGACGCCCTCCCACGAACCACCACAGGGCTGAGTCCTGGGAGTAGGCACTGCGAGACCTTCTGGTCGGAAATGTTGACATCGCGTGCGACATTGCGTCAGCTTGATAACGCTGACTCGTCACGTACTGGCAGCGGTCGGTCCCTCAGCGTCAGCGGCAGGCTGGTGTCTGCCAGATGCCGGAGGCGCCGGTGTAGAAGATGCCGCGGTCCGGAGTCTGCCGCTGCTTGCCGACCGGCTGCCAGGTCGCGTCGGCGCGGGACGCCTCCGGTCGACGCCCAGCAGCAGTTCGAGGCTGAGCTGCATGAGATGGTGCGCGAGCACGACGCCTGGACCTCCATCATCGGCTGGATCCCCTTCAACGAGGGTTGGGGCGAGTGGGACCGCCAGGCGACCGGCCGCATCGCCGACGAGGTGGGTGCGCAGGACTCCAGCTGGCTCGTCAACGCCCACAGCGGCGTGAACTGCTGTGCATCGAAGGGCGACTCCGGTCGCGGCAACGTGATCGACTGGCATCAATATGTCGGGTCGGCATCACCCATCCCGACCGAGTCGCGGGTCTCGATCGACGGTGAGCATGGTGGTTTCGGGCTCGAGGTCGAAGACCACATGTGGTATGAGGACGGCGGCGCCTACCAGATGGCCGAGACTCCCGCGGAGCTCACCCGGCTGTACGTGCAGAACCAGCGGCAGGTGCTCCAAACCGCCTTGCAGTGCGGCATCAGCGGTGCGATCTACACC
>JACCWP010000014.1 GCA_013697585.1 Nocardioidaceae bacterium | reverse complement strand
GGCGCTTCGTCCCCCACCCACCTGCTACCAGCACCTGACCGTTGTCGAGCAGGGTCGCCGAGTGGGCGCTGCGGTTGCGCACCATGTTTCCCGTCGCCGTCCACGTGCCGGTCTGCGGGTCGTAGAGCTCAGCGGTGTTTCTGTCGCCGGCGTTGGCGCCGGCGACCAGCACCGTTCCGTTCTCGAGCAGGGTGGCGGTGTGGTAACTGCGCCGCTGTGTCATGAAGCCGGTGGGTGACCAGGTCTCGGTCCTGGGGTCGTAGAGCTCGGCGCTGGCGAGCGCCTCACCGTTGTAGCCACCGGCCACGAGGACCTTGCCGTTGTCCAGGAGCGTGGCGGTGTGATGCGTGCGGCCGGTCGCGAGGCCGTCGGTCGTTGTCCACTCCCCATTGCCCGGCGTATAGACCTCTGCCACGGTGCTGGCCGGGTCGCCGCCCACCACCAAAACTCGCCCATCCTGGAGCAGCGTCGCCGTGTGGCCGACATGGATCGACGACATGCTGACGGCCGGCACCCAGGACGGTGCGGGGCCGCCCGCGTGCGCCGGGCCAAGAGGTGATGCGAGGACCAGCGCGAGACCGACCGGTAGAGCGGTGGCGGTAAGGCGGCTGCGCAGCCGTGGACGTGAGGTAGATGTCGACGTGCTCATCAGCGTCTCCGATCGCGGCTACCATGCGAGGTGCCCATGACAGAGCGTAGATCGACACACAGCGTGAGCATGAACTTCTACCAAATCGTGCGGAACGGAGCCGCCAGGAAGGGCCCTGCAGACCCATCCAGGTCTTGATAGGCCCTCGTAGTACGCCGACCCCGGTCACGACCGTCGCAGGACCCGGTTGACCTGGCGGTTCCCGGCCCGCCGCTTCCCCCGCACTTTCGATCATGTGTTCGACCATGTGGGCCCAGCCACCGACATCGCGCCCGAGCATTGCCGGCCCCGGCCCGGACGTGCAGCAACGAGCAGTCGCCTCAGGTGGCTGGCGGTCGCCAGATCGGCCGGTCGTCCTCCGCCTCCTGGCCCGGATGGTCCGGCTCGGCCGGCGGTGGCTCGGCCGGCGGTGGCTCGGCCGGCGGGGTCCAGGGTTGGGTCGCCTCGTCGACGGTGCTGGGTTCCTGCAGTGGCGGCGCGGGCGGAGGCGGAGGCAGAGGCGGAGGCAGAGGCGGACGCAGAGGCGGAGGCGGCGTCGCTGACGGTGGCGGCGTCGCTGGCGCTGGCGCTGGCGGTGCAGCAGATGGGGACGGCGGCGGCGCGGTGTCGTTGGGCGGACGCGCCGAGGTCTGGGCTGTCTCGGCGTACGGGTCGTCCGCCGCCGGGGGCGCACCCCACGATGGCTGTGCGGAGGTCGCAGGGACAGGCGCGGGTGGAGGCGCACCCCACGTCATTGCGCCGGGGCCCGGCTGTGACGGTGCGGCCGGTGTCGGCCGCGGCTTGCGTGCGGGGGCGGGCAGGGTGTGCAGCACCGAGAGCACGTACCACCCTGCGCCGGCGATCAACGCGATGCCGATCAGCGTCGCCAGCGTGCCCGCGAGCTTGCCGGCCATGGGGATCCCGCCCAGGCCGCCGACATAGCTGACGTTGCTGAACCGGTCGACGGCGAGCCCGGCGAGCCAGCTGAGCGCGCCGAGGGCGGCCATGATGGCCAGCACCGCGAGCGCGCCGATCGTGACCGGACGCGCGCGCGGGGCACGTTCACCCGACGCGACGAGCACGACGGCAGCGACGACCAGGGCGACCAGCACCGGGCTGACGAACGTGCCGGAGGCGATGGTGGCCCGGTCGGCGAACTCGTCGTCCCCGCCGAACAGCAGCAGGAACTGGATCAGCACGACCAGCCCGGTGTATCCGAGCAGGGCCATGGCGGCGCGTTCGCGCCAGGGGGTGGACGGCAGGCCGGTCACAACAGCTCCAGGGTCACGGTGACGTCGGGATCGACAACCGGGCCAGCGTGCCACGGGTCCGGTCTTGTCGGGGAGACTGGGCCGATGCGCATCACGGCACTGTCTGGCGGGATCGGCGGCGCGCGCTTCCTGCGCGGCCTGCTGCGGATCCTCGACCCGTCCGACGATGTCACCGTGATCGGCAACACCGCCGACGATATCTGGCTGTTCGGGCTCAAGGTCTCTCCCGACCTCGACACCGTCATGTACACGCTCGGCGGCGGGATCGACGACGAGCGCGGCTGGGGCCGCCTCGACGAGTCGTGGCAGGCCAAGGAGGAGCTGGCGGCCTACGGGGTCGAGCCGACCTGGTTCGGGCTCGGCGACCGCGACCTGGCCACACACGTGGTGCGGACCCAGATGGTGCAGGCGGGGTACCCGCTGTCCGACGTCACCGCCGCGCTGAGCCAGCGCTGGCTCGGCGACCTGAGCCCCACGGTGCGGCTGCTGCCGATGACCGACGACCGGGTCGAGACCCACATCAGCATCGACGCCAGCGGCAACGACACGGGCGGGCGCCGCGCCGTGCACTTCCAGGAATACTGGGTGCGGCTGAACGCCGAGCCCCCGGTGCGGGACGTGGTAGTCGTCGGGCTCGACCAGAGCGTTCCCGCCCCCGGCGTGCTCGCCGCCATCTCCGAGTGCGACGTGCTGCTGGTGCCGCCCTCCAACCCCGTCGTGTCGGTCGGCACCATCCTCGGGGTGCCGGGGGTACGCGACGCGGTCCGGTCGACCGACGCGACCGTGGTCGGGGTGTCGCCGATCGTCGGCGGCGCCGCGGTGCGCGGCATGGCCGGACCGTTGCTGGGCCACCTCGGGGTCGAGGTGTCGGCCGCGGGGGTGGGCGCTCACTACGGGTCGCGCGAGCGGGCCGGGCTGCTCGACGGCTGGCTGGTCGACGAGTCCGACTCGGCCGCGGTCGACGTCCTGGCCGTCGCCGGGTTGGCGACCCGGGCGGTGCCGCTG
>JACCWP010000012.1 GCA_013697585.1 Nocardioidaceae bacterium | reverse complement strand
GACCATGTCCGGTCGCAGCTCCAGCACGGTTGACTCGATCGCCCTCACGTCGAGGAAGATCGACATGTTGCTGACGGACGACATCATTGTTCCCATCGGTCGAGTTGAGTGGCCAGCCACAATCACTGTGTCCCAGCCGTGAGTTGAGCTCACTGCCCTTCATGTCCTGAGGCCCAAGCGGCGCTGTGGCTTACCCGTCGGTGCCGCCGTCGGTTCGACGCAACACAGCTCGCACGGTCGAGGGGTGCCAGCGCACACCGCCTTGGGCGGTCGGGACCATGTCGTCGTTCAGCACCTCCGCAATCGCTGCCAGAGTCAGACCTTTCCTCCGCAGACCGGCGATCCGGCCGCTCACCTCAGAACTCATGACGACAGGACGACCAAGACGAACACCCTGTGCCTTGCGGACCGCCAGGGCCTCACGGGTCCGCTGACCGATGATCCGGCGCTCCCACTGCGCCGCCGACGCCATGACATTGGCCAAGAACTCCCCCGCCGGAGTACTGAGATCGATGCCGAGGTCCAAAGCCACCAGATTCCAGCCGCGCTGCTGGGCGCGGGCCATCAGCGCAGCAAAGTCGAGCAGCGAGCGCGACAGCCGGTCCAGCTTGGCAACGATGAGCACGTCTGCCTCGCCCCCCTCGACAGCACGCAGCGCCCGGTCCAGCGCGGGCCGCCCGGTGATACTGCGCCCGGACGCAGCCGCATCGGTGCAGAACTCGACCAGCTCCCACCCCCGGTGAGCTGCCTCACGTTCGATCGCGGCCCGCTGGGCGCCCAGACCGGCACCGCTTCCCGCCTGCTCCGCGGTGGACACACGCATATAGCCAACAGTTCTGAGGGGAGTGGCCCTGGTGTCCGAGGAGGTTCCCACACCGCTAGCATACACCAAACGAACGTTTGATGTAAGTGGGCTCTTCTTTAGGCGCCGCCGTCTGTCAGAGCATCCAGTGCGATCTGGGCTCCTTCGAGCCGTCTAAGCAGAACGTTGGCTGCCGGACCATCAACCGTGAGGTCGCCTCGCTCGATTGCCGCTAGCAAGTCGCTGAGGACCCGAGCCGCCTCACGCTGCTGTCTCAGGATGGCGGCCATCCAGTTATCGTCACACTCCTGACCGGTTCCAGTCTCCGGCAGCGACGAAGCGCGGCTGGAAGTGGTCGGTTCCAGCCCCTGGCGTCCGGTTCTCGGATGCGGACGAGACTGTCATCCCGGTCCTTGCAGAGTTGACGAGCATCCTCTTCGAGCACCCGCCGGTCTTGGTCAGCCGGTGTGCCGGGTATGCACCATCCGAGCGCGCCCTCCGCGAAGCGTCAACTGAAGATCACAGCCCGGAGTCCGGTCGGCGTCCGGAGATTGTCCACGTCGGCGGCCGAGCCGCATTCGCCGGCGTGACCAACGAGGCGGGCAACGTGGTCGGCTTGATGCCGCATCCCGAGCACGCGGTGGACCCGCTGTGCGGCCCGAGCACCCACGGCCTCGGCTTCTTCTCCTCGGCCCGGTCCGCCGTCCTCACCCGCTGAGCACCTGACGCCCCGTTTGTTGTCGTCGCACGGCGCCGTCGCACGCTCGGCAACGTGACCATTTGCGCCCGGTTCGCCACTGAAAGTTGCGTCTATGCAGAATCGGCACAAACGCGCTACGTTCCGCTCGCCCCGTAGTGGGCGGGGCACGGTCCCAGTAAGGGGGATCCCATGCGTACTTCATCCTTGACGAAATGGGCGTTGGCCGTGACGTGCGGACTCGCGCTGCCGGCGACGCTGCTCACCTCCGGGACCGGCGCCGCGGACGAGTCGGTGGCCCGCGCGGACCGGCCGGTCGCCGGAAAGCAACGGCAGAGCCTCGTGGACCTGCGGCCCATGGGGCACGGCAACCTGCTGACGACGGCGCGGCGGTCCGCCGCTGGCAGCGCCGACCCGGCGACGGCCGACCCCGACAACGAGATCCCCGCGGTGAAGCGGCCCAACGCCGCGCCGGACAACCGCGTGACACCGGACCGCGCCCCCACGCCTGCGAACACTGCGGTCAGCGACCGGTTCCCCGGTGTGCTGCCGTTCGAGAGCCTCACCGCAGCCGACAGCCGGTACGCCTTCGACGGCAACCAGTTCAGTGGTGAGCCGCCGGACCAGGCGCTGTGCGTCGGCAACAGCTTCACGATGACGAGCGTCAACCAGGCCATCGCCGTCTACGGACGCCAAGGCGAGCAGCTGGCTCCGACGGTCGCCATCAACGAGTTCTTCCGCCTCGCCCCGGCCATCAACCGCACCAACCCGGACCGCCCGACCTTCGGACCGTTCGCCTTCGACCCGATCTGCTACTACGACCCGCAGGTCCAGCGGTGGTTCTACGTCGTGACCGAGCTCGACCAGGAGGTGTTCACCGGCAACTTCACCGGCGGGTCGAACATCTACCTGGCTGTGAGTGCGAGCCCCGACCCGCTGGGTGACTACGCGTTCTACTCGATCAACACCACCAACGGCGACCGCACCGACCGGGGCTGCCCCTGCTTCGACGACTTCCCGCACATTGGGGCTGACCGCAACGGGTTCTACATCAGCACCAACCGGTTCTCGATCTTCGAGCCGTTCTACAACGGGGCGCAGATCTACGCCGTGTCCAAGCGGCGGCTGGCGCGCAACGCCGCTAACCCGGCCAACCCGCTGCCCGCGCTGGTCAGCATCAACGCCGGGCCACTCGACCGCGACCCGTCGTTCACCGTGCAGCCGATGCAGGTCCCACCTGGCGACACCTACCCGGGCAACCGGCAGTACTTCCTCTCCAGCACCGACTTTGACACCGTGCGGGAGAGCAAGATCGGGGTCTGGGCGCTGTCCAACACTGACTCGCTCACGAATGCCCAGCCACGGGTGCGGCTGACCCGCCGGACCGTGCCAAGCCTGACGTACGTGTTCGAACCCAGGACCGAGCAGCGGCAAGGGCGCAACCCGCTCGGCGACGCGATCGGAGAGCCGCTGAACGCGCTGGACAGCGGCAGCAACATGAACGAGGTCAAGTACGCGCACAACCGGCTCTGGGGAGCCATCGGAACCGCGGTCGGACGCGGGGACCAGCAGCGTGACGGTGTGCTGTGGCTGCAGGTCCAGCCGAGCTTCCGGGACGGTCGGGTCGACGGCCGCGTCGTCCGGCAGGGGTACGAGTCGGTGCGGCGCAACAGCCTGATCTACCCGGCCATCGGGGTGAACCCGGCTGGGGACGCCGCCATGACGATGACGCTGGCAGGGCCGGGCAAGTACCCGAGCCCGGCGTACGTGCAGATGGACCTGCGTGGCACCTTCGGGCCTGTGCGGGTGCCCGAGTTCGGGCAACGCCCCGACGACGGGTTCACCTGCTACGCGGCGTTCGTCGGCAGTCGCGCCCGCGGGTGCCGCTGGGGCGATTACTCGGCGGCTGTCGCGGACGAGCGCGGCACGATCTGGATGGCCACCGAGTGGATCGACAGCGGTCCGCGGATCCCGCTGGCCAACTGGAGCACGTTCGTGATGCGGCTCAACGTGGACAACGCCCCGACTCGCTGACGGCTGGCCCACGCCCAGATTGAGGTGTCACCGTCTGGTCGGACCCCCACCCGACCAGACGGTGACATCTCGTCTCCCGAGGTCTCCCAGGTGCCACGTCGGCGCACAGCCGCCACGAACACTTGCGGGCGGTTCAGCCGCCTGTGACCAAGGCGACCGCGAGCCCGGCGAGCACCAGGCCGAAGCCCTGACCGCGCCCGATCCGCTCGTGCAGCGCCAGCACGGCGAGCAGGACGGTGAACGCGGGGTAGAGGGAGGCCACCACGCTCACGACCGACAGCAGCCCGGTCTGCGTGGCGAACAGGAAGGCCATCGTGGCGGCCGAGCCCAGCAGCCCGGCGGCCAGGGCGCGCCACACGTACGGGTCGCGCGGCAGCCGGGCCAGAACGTTTGATGTAAGTGGCTCTTCTTTAGGCGCCGTCGTCTGCCAGAGCATCCAGTGCGATCTGGGCTCCTTCGAGCCGTCTAAGCAGTGCGTTGGCTGCCGGACCGTCAACCGTGAGGTCGCCTCGCTCGATCGCGGCTAGCAAGTCTCTGAGGACCCGAGCCGCCTCACGCTGGTGACTGACGTTGGCGGCCATTCACTTATCGTGACACTCCCGATGGGTTCCAGTCTCTCGACAGCGACGACGCGCGTTGCGCATGAGGATGTCGGTGAGACGCTCGCGTGCGGTGCGCGGGATGCCGACGCGTTGTTGTTGCTGCCTGGCCCGAAGTTCCGATCGTCGAGGCGGCCACGTCGACCCGACAGCAGTCATCCAAGCGGTGCCCCGCATGACGTGCCTGTCCCAGAACCTCCGCCGGACGGGCGTTGTGGGACCCGTCGAGCAGGGCTCTGCGCCCAACCGGACAGATCCGCCGCGTAGCTCCGTTCGCCGTTGGGTAAGCGGGACGGCTCATGTGGCGGGGGATGCGCCGAGACCAAGCGCGCGAGGAGACCGACGAGCGCGATGTGGTCGTCTTCCGGCTGAGCAGCAGTGACCTGCTGCAAGCACTCCGTCGACGAGGGGGCCAGGGCTTCGTGCTGACCGGTAGCTGCCGAGTCAGCCAGACGATGTCTGCTGACTGTTCGATCAATCCGCATGACCATCGGTCGACGACCCCCTTGACCACAGTAGGCGGGGTCGAACGAAGCCAACATTGTGACGAGTTCGGTGCGACGCAGCGTCAAACGGTGTGTCACACGGGTGGATTGCAGGCTTGCGGTTCCTCAGCAGACGAGCGACTCGTTCGACTCGGGCGAGAGGCGAGTCGCCCACCTGTTCGTCCGCGGTATCAACGATCAGCTGCCCAACGCCGAGATCACCTTCGACCGCTACCACATCGTCGCCCAGCTCAACACCGCGGTGGACGACGTGCGCAAGGTCGAGCGGCGAACCGTCCCCGAGTTGGCCCGCAGCAAGTACCTGTGGCTCAAACGGCCCGAGCGGCTCAACCAGCGAGAGGCCGAGACGTTGGCGTGGCTGACCCGGCCCTCCTCGCAACTGGCCACCGCCCGCGCCTACCGATGGCGGTGGAACTTCGACGGCTTCTATGGCCAGCCACCCGAGCTGGCCGAGGCCTACCTGACCCGCTGGTGCCGGGGTGCGATCCGATCCCGGCTGGGGCAGGTCAAGAGGTTCGTGGGCATGATCCGCGCCCACTGGGACGACATCCTCGCCTGGCACCAGACCCGGGCAAGCAACGGCATCCTGGAGGGAACCAACAGCCTGGTGCAGGCGGCCAAGCGCAAGGCTCGCGGCTACCGGAACAAGCAGAAGATGATCACAGTCATCTACCTCATCGCCGGCCGACTGCCGCTACCCACCACCCACACGACCTAGCGAGGAGCCCAAGATTGGGAGGTAGGACAGCCCGGGGCGCCCTGTGCGTCAGGCGCGAGGAACCGGCTCGCCGGCGGCGTTACTTGGTCAGCTGCTGCGGCGACAACAGCTCCTCGTCCTCCAGGAACTCCTGGGCCACGTCGCGCACCGGCCGGTCGTCGACGTCGACCGACGTGTTCAGCTCGCGCAGCGTCTCGGCATCGAGCGCGGACGCGATCTCGGCGAAGACGGCCTCCAACTCCGGGTACTGGTCCACGAGACCGGCTTGCACCGTCAACGCCGGGTTGTAGACCGGGAAGAAGGTCTTGTCGTCCTCGAGCAGCCGCAGGTCGAGGGACGCGATCCGTCCGTCGGTGCGGAAGACCTCTCCAAACGGGCACGCCTTGCCCTCGTCGATCGCGGCGTAGACCAACCCTTCCTGGTCCACGGTGACGAGGTTGTCGGGCGGGACGCTGAACCCGTACGCCTTCTCGAGCCCCGGTAGCCCGTCGCTGCGCTCGGCGAACTCCGACGCGACGCACAGCGTCGCCAGTTCCGGGCTTTGCTGCAGCAGCGCTCCGAAGTCGCTCAGCGTGTCCACCGCCCCGGCCTCGTCGCTCCGTGCCTGCTCGCTCACCGCGATCGCGTACGTGTTGTTGGCCGGCGCCGGTTCGAGCCACCGGATGCCGTTGGCCTGCAGGTCCTCCTGCGCCACCGAGTCGTACTGCTCTTGTGCCCCGGCCACCGGCTGTTGGTGCCCGAGGATCTCGAGCCACCCGGTGCCGGTGTACTCCCAGTACATGTCGGTCGCCCCGGCCTCGAGGGACTCGCGTACGGCGCGGGTGCTGCCAGCGCCCGTACGGTCCTCGACGGTCGCACCAGCCGCCTGTAGTACCTGGATGGTGATCTGACCGAGGATCAGCTGCTCGGTGAAGTCCTTGGAGCCCACGCTGATCTCGACCCCGGACAGGTCGACATCGTCGACGACGGACTCCGGCTCACCGGTTCCGGACGACGACGAGTCGCCGCACCCGGCGAGCGCCACCACGAGCACACCCGCCAGCCCACCGGCCAGCCCTCTAGGCACAACAGGCCATGCACCCATGACGATCAGCCCGACCCCTCGCCGATCGGGATCCGATGCTCCGGGGCGCCGCTCGGCGTGCACGCCCCCTGCACCGTCACCGTGAGCACGCCGTCGCGCGCGACCGCGGCGATCTGGTCGCCGGTGACGCGCTCCGGCAACGTGAACAGACGGCGGAACGCTCCATAGCTGCGCTCCCGCTGCCAGTACGTCACCTCCTCCTCCGACTCCGTCTCCCGCCCGCCCGACACGCTCAGCACGCCGTCGGAGAAGGTCAGGTCGATGTCGGACATCGGCACCCCCGGCAGCTCGAGCCGGATCACCAGGTCGCTCCCCAGGCAGAACAGGTCGCCCGCCGGCGACCAGGCGTCGGCGTGGGTGCGCTCCCGCGCCTCGTACCCCCGCTCGGGGCCGGTCATCCCGAGGTTCCGCATCCGCTCCATGTCGCTGAGCATCCCGGCTAGGCCACGCAGCGGGTTCCGCTGGCTCATCGCGCTCCCGCACCGGCCTCGGTCGCGGGCCGGCCCGCCTCCGACGGCGGCTCACCGCGGCCCCGGGGCTCCGACCGTTCGCCGTCACCGTCTCCACCGCCTCC
>JACCWP010000009.1 GCA_013697585.1 Nocardioidaceae bacterium | reverse complement strand
AAGTGGTTCCTCGCCATCCCGCACTACATCGTGTTGCTCGTCCTCGACATCGGCGTCGTGGTCGCAGCCGTCGCCGCGTGGTTTGCCATCGTCTTTACCGGTCGTCATCCGCGGCGCCTCTTCGACTTCACCGTCGGTGTCATGCGGTGGCACAACCGGGTCGTCGGCTACGCCTTCGCGCTCGTCACCGACCGCTACCCACCGTTCCAGCTCTCCGCGTGAACGAATCCGGCAGCGCCGTGCATCGCCGCTTCGCGAACGGGTCGCGCGTCGCGAGTCACCGGAGCAGCGCTTGCTGGTGGTCCGTCGAGAGACCTTCGATCAGGCTCCAGAGCCGTTCCCGGCTCTGTGGGGTCAGGTGCGTCGTTCCTGACGACGTGGCCGGCGAACGCGAGTGCCCATGCCGCGGCCGCGCAACCAGTCCAGGCTCGGGGGGGCCACCGATGTCGCGACGCGATCATGGGGCGCTCCTTCGCCCGGGCGGCGGGGTGGACGGCCGCCTCTCACGTTGGCCCAGCCGGGCCGACGCCTTGGTCCTCGGGCTCAACCGGGGCTTCGGGCCAGACGATGCCGGTCTCGTCCGACTCATTGTCGAGCGGAAGGCGATGTAGGACCCGAGGCCCGCCAGACCGACGACGTCAGCCACGGCCGACAGGCGGGGTGCAGCCCCGCGCACCAGGAAGGAGAGGGCCAAGAAGACCCAGGTGACGGAGTGGAACCAACGCAGGACGATGTGCGTGAACCCCGTCGTTTGAGAGGTCTGCTTCGGGATTTGGATGACGGTGAACATGGCGGCCAGGGCGGCCGCCAGCGCCGCCCACACGAACCAGGAGATGCCGAGGAAGCCATCAGTCATGCGTGCTCACCACCCGTCGTGCTCTTGCAGCAGGGGAATGTGTAGCTCCCGCGGCGTTCTCCGAGTTGACGCCCGGACCATCACCCAGATGTCCTGCCGGCTCAGCGGTCGCACGCGGTCGTCGCCACACGATGAGGCCGTAACCAGCGAGCAAGAGGGAGCTGAACACGGCCGGCAGGACGTCGGAGACCGAGCCGGCAAGGTTGCTGGCTTCGTTGTCCTGCAACACCATCGCCGCGGTGGTCAGCAGGAGCGCGTAACAGCAGGCGAGGGGCCAGAGCAGCCGGATGCGAAGCCGGACCGCCACGAAGGCGAACCCGAGGAACAGGTACGACAGGGACAGCACGAGGGTCGGGACGACGACGCCGCCGACCACCACCCCGGTTAGGTGCATGATCGCGAAGGAGCATGCCGTCAGGGCCGCCGCAGCTCGGGCACCGCGAGGCAGCCAGGCGTACAGGACCAAGCCCAGCACGGCGAGCTTCCAGAAGGCGATCAGCACCCCGAAGGCGGCGGCGCTTGCGACCTTGCCGGCAGTCACGTCGGGGCCCACGGTGAGCGGCAGCACACCGTAGATGGCGATCGGCAGGCACCACAGCAGCGTCTGCCGCCGTGCGGGACGCCCGATGAGCCCGAGCTCGCGCCACAGGCCCAGTCGCCTAATGGCAAGCGCGCCGAGCACGCTGAGCACGGCGCCGCTGATGATGCCGGTGGTGATGACCGAGAACTGGAGGGACAGCAGGTCCCGGGTGGCCACTATCAGTACGTCGACGCCAGCTACGGCTGCGATCAGCAGGACCGAGAAGGTGAGGGGGTGGCGGCGGATGGAATCACGGTCGAATGTCAGGCTCATGGTTGCTCCTCGTTGCGTTGGGACAGTTGGTCGATGGTTTCGTCGCACCAGGCACGGGACGCCCGGGCGACATGCAGCCCGTGGCGCAGGGTGATCAGCCAGTACGGCTGGTCGGGATCGTCCTCGCCCTTGAGCCCGACCTCGATAGCCTCGTACTGGGCGATCTGAGCGCCGAGCAGCTCCTGATAGCGGCGCACGTGTTCGAGGTTCGTGCCGGCAGTGGCGTGGCGGCCGAAGAAGAGCTTCAGCAGCAGCTCGCTGCGGCCCGGGTGATTCGAGTTGACAGGGCGAGCCAGCCATTGGCGCAGCTCTTCCCACCCTTCGTTGGTCAGCGTGTAGACGTTGCTGTCCGGCTTGCCGTTGCCGGGCTCCACCCGGCTGCTCACCATCCCGGCCTCCGATAGCGCCTTGAGGGTCGGGTAGATCTGGCCGTACCCCTCGTTCCAGAAGTGACCGATGGTGCGGCCGATCAGCTCCTTGATCTGGTAGCCCGACATCGGCTCGAGGGTGAGGGCGCCGAGGATCGCATACCTACTCTTCGATTCGCGGTGTCTCATATCTGAAAGCTATATACCTTGTAGATACTCCCTGTCAAGTCCGAAGGTCCGATGGCCCGTGCCAGCCGACGGGCTTCGCGTTGCCCAACGGGGTAGGGGTGTCGAACTCTCCCGCAACGCGTCGATCACCGGCGCAGCCGTTGGAGCGGCTCGCCCTTGCGGCGGGGCGGTCTGGCCGCTGTCCTGCTGAGGGCGTCAGCTACTACGGCCCCTCGCCGAGGGCGTCGGTTCCGCCACGT
>JACCWP010000282.1 GCA_013697585.1 Nocardioidaceae bacterium | reverse complement strand
CCGAGGTCCTCGATGCCGGCGGACTGATCGCCCTGCCAGGTCTGGTCGACCTGCACACCCACCTGCGTGAACCGGGCCGCGAGGACGCCGAGACGGTGGCGACCGGCACCGGTGCCGCAGCGGCCGGCGGGTTCACCGCGGTGCACGCGATGGCCAACACCGACCCGGTCGCCGACACCGCAGGCGTGGTCGAGCAGGTCTGGCGGCTCGGCGCCGAGGCCGGGCATTGCGACGTGCACCCCGTCGGGGCGGTCTCGGTCGGGCTGGCAGGCGAGCGGCTGGCCGAGCTCGGCGCGATGGCTGACTCTGCTGCCCGGGTGCGCATCTTTTCCGACGACGGGCGCTGCGTGTCCGACGCGATGCTGATGCGCCGGGCCTTGGAGTACGTCAAGGCGTTCGATGGCGTGATCGCCCAGCATGCGCAGGAGCCGCGGCTCACCGTGGACGCCCAGATGAACGAGGGCGAGCTGTCGGGGCGGCTCGGCCTCGCGGGATGGCCGGCAGTCGCCGAGGAGGCGGTGATCGCCCGCGACTGCCTGCTGGCCGCCCATGTCGGGTCGCGGCTGCACGTATGCCACGTCTCCACCGCCGGCTCCGTCGAGATCATCCGGTGGGCCAAGCACAAGGGCTGGGCGGTCACCGCTGAGGTGACACCGCACCACCTGCTGCTCACCGACGGGCTCGCGGAGTCGTACGACCCCCTGTTCAAGGTCAACCCGCCGCTGCGCGGCAAGTCCGACGTCGAGGCACTCCGCGAAGGCCTCGCCGACGGCACGATCGACGCGGTCGCCACCGACCACGCCCCGCACCCAGTCGAGGACAAGGAGTGCGAGTGGGCAGCGGCCGCGTTCGGCATGCTCGGTCTCGAGACGGCACTGTCGGTCGTGCAGGAGGCGATGATCGAGACCGGGTTGCTCGACTGGGCCGGCGTTGCCGACCGGATGTCGACGCGCCCCGCGCGGATCGGCCGGGTCGCCGACCAGGGGCGGCCGCTGTCGGTCGGCGAGCCCGCCAACCTGGTGCTGGTCGACCCGTCCGGTCGGAGGGCCGTCCGGCCCGACCGCACGTTGTCGCTGTCGCGCAACACGCCGTTCGCCGGCATCGAGCTGCCTGGCCGGGTCGTCGCCACGATGCTTCGCGGCCGGCCGACGGTGCTCGACGGGGCGCTGGTCGCGGCCGAGCCGGTAGACGGGCTCCCGGTCGGCGCCTGCGGGGCCCGTCCGTGACGCCCGACCCGGTGGTGACGCGGCGCCCTCACTGCGCAATGCGGGGCAGTGGCTGCCACCGCGCGACTCTCACCAGCCACAACCCCGCATTGCTGGCGTCGGACGGGGGCGGCGGGTGACTGACGCGGTGCTCGTGCTGGAGGACGGTCGCAGCTTTCGCGGCGAGGCGTTCGGCGCCGTGGGCGAGACGGTCGGCGAGGCGGTGTTCACCACCGGGATGACCGGCTACCAGGAGACGCTGACCGACCCGTCGTACCGGCGACAGGTCGTGGTGATGACCGCCCCACACGTCGGGAACACGGGGATCAACGACGACGACGACGAGTCCGGTCGGATCTGGGTCGCGGGCTACGCCGTGCGCGACCCGTCGCCACGTCCGAGCAGCTGGCGGTCGCGGCGCAGCCTCGGCACCGAGCTGGCCCGGCAGGGGGTGGTCGGCATCAGCGGTGTCGACACCCGCGCGATCACCCGGCACCTGCGCGAGCGGGGAGCGATGCGGGCCGGCATCTCGTCGTTGGTCGACGATGCCGCTGCGCTGCTGACGACGGTGCGCGCGGCGCCCGCCATGGCCGGCGCCGACCTGGCCGGTGAGGTGACGACGGACCACACCTATGTCGTACCCGCTGCCGGGCAACAGCGGTACACCGTCGCGGCCGTCGACCTCGGCCTCAAGACGATGACGCCGGTACGGATGGCCGAGCGCGGGATGGAGGTGCACGTCCTGCCGGCGACCGCAACCATCGACGACATCGTGGCGCTCGGCGCCGACGGGGTCTTCATGTCCAACGGCCCGGGCGACCCGGCCGCGGCCGAGCACCCGGTGGGGCTGCTGCGCGAGGTGCTTCGTCGCCAGATTCCATACTTCGGCATCTGCTTCGGCAACCAGATCCTCGGGCGGGCACTCGGACTGCCGACCACCAAGCTCAGGTACGGACACCGCGGCATCAACCAGCCGGTGCTCGACCGCCGCACCGGCAAGGTCGAGATCACCGCTCACAACCACGGCTTCTCCGTCGCCTGGCCGGGAGGCGAGCGAGGGCACAGCGACGCGCCGCTCGATCGCGCCGTCGAGACCGACTTCGGGCGCGTCGAGGTGACGCACGTGTCCCTCAACGACCGGGTGGTCGAGGGCCTGGCGCTCGTCGACGGGCCGGCGTTCAGCGTGCAGTACCACCCGGAGGCGGCGGCGGGACCGCATGACTCGGCATACCTGTTCGACCGGTTCGTCGACCTGATGGACACCACGACCCCCACCCGAAATTGCGGGGACCCGGGTGCTCGACCGGTGCCCCCAGCCCCCGGAAGCCCACAATCGCGGGACGGGGGGGCGGGCTGATGCCGCGGCGCGACGACCTCTCGTCGGTGCTGGTGATCGGGTCGGGACCGATCGTGATCGGCCAGGCCTGTGAGTTCGACTACTCCGGCACCCAGGCGTGCCGGGTGCTGCGCGCCGAGGGTGTGCGCGTGGTGCTGGTCAACTCCAACCCGGCGACGATCATGACCGACCCCGAGTTTGCCGACGCGACCTACGTCGAGCCGATCACGGCCGAGGTGGTCGAGGCGGTGATCGCCAAGGAGCGCCCCGACGCGCTGCTCGCGACCCTCGGTGGGCAGACCGCGCTCAACTGCGCGGTCGAGCTGGCCGAGTCGGGCGTGCTGGACAAGTACGACGTCGAGCTGATCGGCGCGTCCCTCGACGCGATCCGACGGGGTGAGAACCGCGAGTCGTTCAAGCGGGTCGTCGAGTCCTTGCCGCTCGAGTGGGGCGCGGGGGTGGCGCGCTCGGTCACCTGCCACACGATCGAGCAGTCGTTGGCCGCTGCCCGCGAGCTGGAGTTCCCCGTGGTGGTGCGGCCGTCGTTCACGATGGGCGGGGTGGGCTCGGGCCTCGCGCGCGACCAGGCCGAGCTGCGCCGCATCGCCGGCGCCGGACTCGCCGCCAGCCCGACGACCGAGGTCCTGATCGAGGAGTCGGTGCTCGGCTGGAAGGAGTACGAGCTGGAGGTGATGCGCGATCACGCCGACAACGTGGTGGTGGTGTGCTCGATCGAGAACCTCGACCCGATGGGTGTCCACACCGGTGACTCCATCACCGTGGCGCCGGCCATGACGTTGACCGACCGCGAGTACCAGCGGATGCGCGACGTCGCGATGGGTGTCATTCGCGCCGTCGGGGTCGACACCGGCGGCTGCAACATCCAGTTCGCGGTCAACCCGGCCGACGGCCGCCTGGTCGTCATCGAGATGAACCCCCGGGTGTCGCGCTCCAGTGCCCTTGCCAGCAAGGCGACAGGGTTCCCAATCGCCAAGATCGCGGCCAAGGTCGCCATCGGCTACACCCTCGACGAGATTCCCAACGACATCACGCAAGCGACCCCGGCCTGCTTCGAGCCGACCCTCGACTACGTCGTGGTCAAGGTGCCCCGCTTCGACTTCGAGAAGTTTCCCGCGGCCGACCCGGCACTGACCACGCACATGAAGTCCGTCGGCGAGGCGATGGCGATCGGACGCTGCTTCACCGAGGCGCTGGGCAAGGCGTTGCGGTCGCTCGAGAGCCCCACCGCGCCGTTCTCGTGGGCCGACGACCCAGGCGACGTCGACGAGCTCCTGACGCGGTCGCGCACCGCACACGACGGGCGGCTGCGGGTCGTTCTCGACGCGCTCCGAGCCGGGGCCAGCGTCGCGCACCTGCACCGTGCCACCGGCATCGACCCGTGGTTCCTCGACCAGCTGGTGCTGGTCAACGACCTGGCGAGCAGGCTCCGCGACGCCGAGGCTCTCACCCCAGACCTGCTTCGGCTGGCGAAACGGCACGGGTTGTCCGACGTCCAGATCGGCCAGCTGCGTGGCCTGCGCCCAGGCGTGGTGCGCGGGGTGCGGCACGCGCTCGGCATCCGGCCGGTGTTCAAGACCGTCGACACCTGTGCCGCCGAGTTCGCCGCCCGCACCCCGTACCACTACTCGTCCTACGACGAGGAGACCGAGGTCGCCTCGCGTACCAGGCCGGCGGTGCTGATCCTCGGCAGCGGACCCAACCGGATCGGGCAGGGGATCGAGTTCGACTACTCGTGCGTGCACGCGAGCCTGGCCCTGCGCGAGGCGGGATACGAGACCGTGATGGTCAACTGCAACCCAGAGACGGTGTCCACCGACTACGACACCTCCGACCGGCTCTACTTCGAGCCCCTGACCTTGGAGGACGTGCTGGAGGTCGTGCACGCCGAGCAGCGGGCCGGCCCCGTCGCCGGGGTGGTCGTGCAGCTCGGTGGGCAGACGCCGTTGGGCCTGGCCCAGGCACTGGCCGACGAGGGCGTCCTGATCGTGGGCACCCCGCCTGAGGCGATTCACCTCGCCGAGCACCGGGGCGCCTTCGGGCAGGTGCTGGCCGAAGCCGGGTTGCCGGCGCCCAAGCACGGCACGGCGACGTCGTTCGCCGGTGCCGTGCAGGTCGCGCACGAGATCGGCTACCCGGTGCTCCTGCGGCCCTCGTACGTCCTGGGTGGGCGAGGGATGGAGATCGTCTATGACGACGCCGCGCTCGAGGAGTACATCGGTCGTGCCACCGCCATCTCGCCCGAGCACCCGGTGCTGGTCGACCGGTTCCTCGACGACGCGGTCGAGATCGACGTCGACGCGATCTATGACGGCGAGGAGCTCTTTCTCGGCGGTGTGATGGAGCACATCGAGGAGGCCGGCATCCACTCCGGCGACTCCGCGTGCGTGCTGCCGCCGATCACCCTCGGTCGCGAGGAGATCGACCGCATCCGCACCTCGACCGAGGCCATCGCCCGTGGCGTGGGCGTCCGCGGGCTGCTCAACGTCCAGTACGCCCTCGACGGCGACGTCCTCAACGTCTTGGAGGCCAACCCACGCGCGTCGCGCACGGTGCCGTTCGTCTCCAAGGCGACAGCGGTGCCACTGGCCAACGCGGCGGCGCGGGTGATGCTCGGGGCCAAGATCACGGACCTGCGCGGCGAGGGGCTGCTGCCCGCGCACGGCGACGGCGGGACGCTGCCGCCGGATGCGCCGGTCGCGGTCAAGGAGGCGGTGATGCCGTTCAACCGGTTCCGTACCGTCGACGGCCGCAGCGTGGACACGGTCCTCGGGCCAGAGATGCGCTCGACAGGCGAGGTGATGGGCATCGACGCCGGCTTCGGGACCGCCTATGCCAAGGCGCAGGCGGGCGCGTTCGGCCGGCTCCCCACCAGCGGCCGGGTGTTCTGCTCGATCGCCAACCGCGACAAGCGGCACATGGTGTTCCCGATCAAACGGCTCGCCGACCTCGGCTTCGAGATCGTGGCCACCACCGGTACGGCCGCCGTGCTGCGCCGCAACGGGGTGGCCGCCACCGTCGTGGACAAGCTGTCCGAGCGTGCCGAAGCCGCCACCTTCGCCGTGGACGGAGCCGTCGACGGGGAGGGCCACCCACGCGGGTCGAGCATCGTCGCCCTGATCCGCAACGGGGAGGTGGGCCTCGTCGTCAACACGCCGCACGGAACGACGTCGGGCGGGAGCCCCCGGCTCGACGGCTACGCCATCCGCAGCGCAGCCGTTGCGCGCAACGTCCCGTGCATCACGACCGTCCAGGGCTTGGCCGCGGCCGTGCAGGGCATCGAGGCACTGCTCGCGGGTGGGCTTCAGGTGCGGTCGCTGCAGGAGTGGGCGGCGCACACCACCCCCCACGAGCTGCCACAACCAGTGCCTGCAGGGCGACGAGACAGTGACGACGTGAGCGGGTGCTCGTGAGCACCGGTCCGCTGCAGCTGCGTGGGCGGGTGCTGAAGCTCGACCGGGTCGGTGACTACCAGCACCTCACGTTGGTGGCGCCGGGAGTCGCCGAGCGCACCCGGCCCGGCGCGTTCGTGGCGCTGGCGGTGGGCGGCGACCACTCCGCGACGCTGCTGCGCCGGGCCTTCTCGATCTATCGGGCCAAGGCGTCGGGTGTCTACGGCGGCACGGTCGAGATCGTGTTCGCGGTGCACGGCCCCGGCACGGCATGGCTCGCCGACCGGCGCCCGCACGACGAGATCGACGTCATCGGCCCGCTCGGCCGGCCGTTCGCGCTCCCCAAGGAGCCGGTGCCCTGCGTGCTCGTCGGCGGCGGCTACGGAAGCGCGCCGCTGTTCGGCCTGGCCGACCGGCTGCGCGAGCGGGGGTGCAGCGTCCACATGGTGCTCGGTGCGGCGTCAGAATCGCGCCTGTTCGGGACGGTGCAGGCCAAGCGGTCGGCCCAGTCGGTCGTGGTGACCACCGAGGACGGCTCGGTCGGCACGCCCGGGCGGGCCACCGATGTCCTGCCCGACCTGCTGGCGCGTACGAACGCAGCCGTCGTCTATGCCTGCGGCCCGATGGGCATGCTCAGCGCGATCGCGGCGCTGGCCGAGCAGCACGGGGTCTGGAGCCAGTGCGCCGTCGAGGAGCAGATGGCCTGCGGAGTGGGCGTGTGCATGACCTGCGTGCTGCCTGTGCGCGGCGACGACGGCGTGGTGCGGATGGTGCGCTCGTGCGTCGAGGGGCCGGTCTTTCGTGGTGACCGGGTGCTGTGGGCCGATGCCGGTACCATCCCGGCCGGCACGCTGGGCGCCCCCCGGGTGGGAGGGCACGCGTGACGGTCACGTCGCAACCGGCCGCTGTCGTCGACTCGTCATCTGACGTCGGCGCGGCATCCGGACCAGTCGTCGACCTCGCCATCGAGCTCGCCGGCGTACGGCTGCCCACTCCCGTGATGACCGCGTCGGGCTGTGCCGCGGCGGGTCGCGAGCTGGCGCCGTTCCTCGACGTCGCGGCCATCGGCGCCGTCGTCACCAAGTCGGTACGGCTCGACCCCCGCTCGGGCCGCGCGACACCGCGAATGGTCGAGACGCCGTCGGGCATGCTCAACTCGATCGGCCTGCAGGGCCCGGGGATCGACGCGTTCCTCGCGACGGACCTGCCGTGGCTGGTCTCGCACGGTGCACGGGCGGTGGTGTCCATCGCCGGGGGCTCGCTCGGCGAGTACGCCGAGCTCGGCCGGCGGGTGGGTTCCAGCCCGGGTGTCGCCGCCGTCGAGGTCAACATCTCCTGCCCCAACGTCGAGAACCGCGGTCTGGTCTTCGCCTGTGACCCGTTTCAGGCCGCGCGGGCGGTGTCGGCCGCGCGCCGCGGCATCCCGCGCGACGTGCCCGTGCTCGCCAAGCTGTCCCCCGACGTCACCGACCTGGTCAGCATCGCCGATTCGGTCATGGAGGCTGGCGCGACGGGCCTCACGCTGATCAACACGACGCTGGGCCTGGCCATCGATCACGACACGATGCGACCGGTCCTTGCCGGTACGACAGGCGGTCTGTCCGGCCCGGCCATCCGGCCGCTGGCCGTGCGCTGCGTCTGGCAGGTGCACCAGGCGATGCCCGACGTACCCATCGTGGGCGTGGGAGGGGTTCGCACCGGCCGCGACGCGTTCGAGTTCCTGCTCGCCGGGGCGACGGCCGTCCAGGTGGGCACCGTGGTCTTCCACGACCCCTCGGCGCCGCACCGGGTGGCCAACGAGCTGCAGGTCGCGCTGGCCGCCCGCGGACTGCGCAGTCCGGCCGAGGCGGTCGGTCTGGCGCACCAGCCACGTCCACGACCTGAGGGGACAGATGACTGACACGTTCGGCCAACGTCTGCGCGACGCGCTGGTCGAGCGCGGTCCGCTCTGTGTGGGCGTCGACCCGCACGCGGAGTTGCTCGGCCAGTGGGGGCTGCCCGACGACGCCACCGGGCTGGAGCGGTTCGCCCAAACCGTGGTCGAGGCGGTGGCCGGCGAGGTTGCCGCGGTCAAGCCCCAGCTGGCGTTCTTCGAACGGCACGGGGCGGCCGGCATCGCGGTGCTGGAGCGCACCGTCGCGGCCGCCGGGGCCGCCGGTGCCCTCGTCGTGCTCGACGCCAAGCGCGGCGACATCGGCTCGACCGCGGCGGCCTACGCCGACGCCTACCTGCGTCCGGGCGCGCCGCTGGCCGCGGACGCGGTCACCGTCAACCCCTACCTCGGCTTCGAGACGTTGCGCCCGTTCCTCACGCTGGCCCGAGACGGCGTCGGTGTCTTCGTGGTCGCGCTGACGTCCAACCCGGAGGGCGCGTCGGTCCAGCGTGCACGCGCTGCCTCGGGTCGCAGCGTTGCCGCAGACGTGTGCTCCAACGTCGCCGCCGAGAACGCCGGCACCGCGCCCTATGGCTCGGTCGGCGTGGTCGTCGGCGCTGGCCAGACTGGCTTCGGGCACGGCCTCGACCAGGCTGCTGGCGAGAGCCTTGCCGTCGGCGGACCGCTGCTGGTGCCGGGCCTCGGCGCCCAGGGCGGCCGCGCGGACGACGTGCGGCGGTTGTGCACCGGGTTGCGCGAGCCGGTGCTCCCGTCGGTGTCCCGATCAGTGCTGGCGGCCGGACCCGACGCTGCCGCGCTGCGTTCGGCCGCGCTGCGGCACCGCGACGACCTCTTGGCGGTCATGCCCGGGGGGTGACCGCGCTGGTGGCATGCTTGCGCGGCACGCGGTGCCCAGACCGCCGACCGAGGAAGGACATCGCAGCCATGACGCCATTCCCGAAGTTCGCGACCGGCTTGGCATGCGGCCTGCTGCTGGCGAGCACGCTGGCGGCGTGCGGCGGCAGCGACTCAGGCGAGGACAGCCCCGCGTCGGGCGAGGACTACTGCGGCGCCCTCGAGGACGCGAACGCGCAGTTCCAGTCGCTCGAGGAGGACGATTCCAGCCAGCTGGGCGAGGCATTCGCGACCATGCAGAGCCTGGGCGAGAACCCCCCCAAGGAGGTGGCGGCTGACTGGGAGGTCGTCACGACCGGGTTGGCCGACTTCGAGCAAGCGCTGGAGGATGCCGGGCTGTCCGCAGAAGACCTTGGTGACCTCGCCAACCTCGACCCGGCCGAACTCGACCCTGAGGCGTTGCAAGAGATCACCGAGGCAGGCCAGGAGCTGGATTCGCCGGAGTTCACCGCCGCATTCGAATCGATAGAGAAGCACGCCGAGTCCGAGTGCGACGTGACGCTCGGCGACGAGACCCAGTAGCTCGACCAGGTGACGCCTCGCCGGGCAGCCGACCTGGCGGACCGTACTGAGCCGAGTGCACGAGGCCGTGCGCGACGGCATTGCCCCCTGCGGCCCTCGTCGCTAGGTTGCCAGACGCACGCTGGGGGAGCCGGATGTCTGCCGCCCACGATGAAGGTGACCGCTGTGGCCTTGCCGCCCCTGACCCCCGAGCAGCGTCGGGCCGCCCTCGTCAAGGCTGCCGCTGCCCGACGCGAGCGGGCGGAGATCAAGAGCCGGCTCAAGCACGCCGGGGGGTCGCTGCACGACGTGCTGCGGACCGGGCAGAGCAGCGACGTGGTCGGCAAGATGAAGGTCCACGACCTGCTGCAGTCGATGCCGGGAGTCGGCAAGGTTCGGGCGCAACAGCTCATGCAGCGGATCGGGATCGCGTCGACTCGGCGCGTGCGCGGTCTGGGCGCCAACCAGATCGCCGCGCTGAAACGTGAGTTCGCAGACGGGGCCTGAGCCGACCCCGCCGATCGGGTCGACCGCGCCCGAGTCGCGAGCAGGGCCGCGCTTGATCGTGCTGGCCGGGCCGACCGCTGTGGGCAAGGGCACGGTGGTGCGCGCGGTCCGCCGCCAGCACCCACAGGTGTGGGTGTCGGTGTCGGCGACCACCCGACCACCGCGACCGGGCGAGCGGCACGGCGAGCACTACCGGTTTGTCAGCGAGTCCGAGTTCGACCAGCTGGTCGCCGACGACGCACTGCTGGAGTGGGCGCTCGTGCATGGACGGGCCCGCTACGGCACGCCACGCCGTCCGGTCGAGCATGCGCTGGCCGAGGGTCGTCGGGCCTTGCTCGAGATCGACCTGCAAGGCGCCCGCCAGGTGCGGCGGTCGATGCCTGGCGCACTGTTCGTGTTCCTGGGCCCCCCGAGCTGGGACGAGCTGGTCCGCCGGCTCGTCGGCCGCGGCACCGAGGACGTTGCCGAGCGAGATCGCCGGTTGGCCACCGCGCGCGCCGAGCTGGCCGCCGAGCCTGAGTTCGACGTGAGCATCGTCAACGCCGACGTTCGGCGAGCGGCCGACGAGTTGGTAGAGTTGTGGGGCTGACCTTCGTGAGCAGCACACCATCGACCTATTTGCGAGGCTCGTACGTGTCCGGATCCCGCGCCACCGCCGAGGGCATCACCAACCCTCCGATCGACTCTCTGCTCGAGAAGGCCGACTCGAAGTACAAGCTCGTCCTCTTCAGCGCCAAGCGGGCGCGCCAGATCAACGCCTACTACTCCCAGCTCGGTGAGGGCCTGCTCGAGTACGTCGGCCCGCTGGTCGACACCCATGTCCAGGAGAAGCCGCTGTCGATCGCGCTGCGTGAGATCGAGCAGGACCTGCTGACCTGCGAGGACATCGAGCCCGAAGAGCAGTGACGACGGTCCCGCCCCACGTCGTCCTCGGCGTCGGCGGCGGCATCGCGGCGTACAAGGTCTGCGACGTGCTGCGCCGGCTCACGGAGTCCGGCCACGACGTCACTGTCGTGCCGACCGCGGCCGCGCTGCGTTTCGTCGGGAGCGCGACCTGGGAGGCGTTGTCGGGTCGACCGGTCGCGAGCGACGTCTTCAGCACCGTCCCCGACGTTCCACACGTACGACTCGGGCGGGAGGCAGACCTGGTGCTCGTCGCTCCCGCTACCGCCGACCTGCTGGCCAGGGCTGCTGCCGGTCTCGCCGACGACCTGCTGACCGCGACGTTGCTGACCGCCCGTTGCCCAGTGCTCTTCGCGCCGGCGATGCACACGGAGATGTGGGAGCACCCCGCGACCGTCGCCAACGTGGGCCTGCTGCGCAGCCGTGGAGCCGTGGTCGTCGACCCGGCAACAGGACGCCTCACCGGCGCCGACAGCGGCCCGGGACGGTTGCCCGACCCCGAGCACCTCGTGCAGGTGGCGACTGCCCTGCTGCGCCGGGGCGTGGTCGGCGACAGCCCCGACCTCGTCGGGCGCCGCGTCGTCGTCAGCGCCGGCGGCACCCGTGAACCGCTCGACCCGGTGCGCTTCCTCGGCAACCGGTCGTCGGGCCGGATGGGCTATGCGTTGGCGGTCTCCGCGGTGGCCCGCGGCGCCACGGTGAGCGTGGTGGCCGCCAACGTGTCCCTCCCGGACCCCGCCGGAGCCGACGTCGTTCGCGTCGGCAGCACCGACGAGCTGCGGGAGGCGGTGCTTGCGGCTGCCGCGGGTGCCGACGCGGTCGTGATGGCCGCGGCGCCGGCAGACTTCCGCCCGGCCAGCGCCAGCCCCCACAAGATCAAGAAGTCGCCCGACGGCGTCGCACCCCCCGCCGTGGCGCTCGAGCCGACCCCCGACGTCCTCGCCGAGCTGGCCCGGACCCGCGTGGGGAAGGGCGCACCCCTCCTTGTCGGCTTTGCGGCCGAGACCGGCGACGACGATGGAGACGTGCTCACCCACGCCCGGGCCAAGCTTTCCCGCAAGGGGTGCGACCTGCTCGTCGTCAACGACGTCAGCGCGGGCAGGGTGTTCGGGCGCGACGACACCGAGGCGGTGCTGCTGGGCGCCGACGGCACCAGCACGCCGGTCGCTGCCACCACCAAGATCGCGCTCGCCGATGTCGTGTGGGACGCGGTCGTCGCGCGGCTGTCCGGAGGTACCCTGCACGAACGCCCCTAGCCACGTACCTCGCACCACCGCCGTCTCGACAGGAGCCAGTGTGTGAGCCGTCGCCTGTTCACGTCCGAGTCCGTCACCGCGGGGCACCCGGACAAGATCGCCGACCAGATCAGCGACAGCGTGCTCGACGCACTGCTGGCGCAGGACCCCCGCTGTCGCGTCGCGGTCGAGACGCTGCTGACCACCGGTCTGGTGGTCGTCGCCGGCGAGGTGACCACGTCGGGCTGGGCACCCATCGCCGACATCGTCCGCACGACGATCCTCGACATCGGCTACGACTCGTCCGCCAAGGGTTTCGACGGGCGATCATGTGGGGTCACGGTCGCCATCGGCGGGCAGAGCCACGACATCGCCCAGGGGGTCGACGCCGCGTACGAGGGGCGCACGGAGGGCTCGGCCGACCCGCTGGACGCGCAGGGCGCGGGCGACCAGGGACTGATGTTCGGCTACGCCTGCGACGACACCCCCGAGCTGATGCCCCTGCCGATCAGCATCGCCCACCGCCTGGCCGAGCAGCTGGCCGAGGTCAGGCGCGAAGGCACGATGGCCTACCTGCGACCCGACGGCAAGACGCAGGTGACGGTCGAGTACGACCAGTCGGGTCGGCCCACCCGTGTCGACACCGTGGTCGTGTCGAGCCAGCACGCCCCCGACATCGATCTGGACGCGATGCTGACGCCCGACGTCAAGAAGCACGTGGTCGACGAGGTGCTCGACCGCTTCGACATCGACCACTCCGGCTACCGGCTGCTGGTCAACCCCACGGGTCGGTTCGAGGTCGGCGGCCCGATGGGCGATGCCGGTCTGACTGGCCGCAAGATCATCATCGACACCTACGGCGGGATGGCTCGCCACGGCGGCGGCGCGTTCAGTGGCAAGGACCCCAGCAAGGTCGACCGCTCGGCGGCCTACGCGATGCGGTGGGTCGCCAAGACGGTCGTGGCCGCCGGTCTCGCCCGACGGTGCGAGGTGCAGGTCGCCTACGCGATCGGCAAGGCGCAACCGGTCGGGTTCTATGTCGACTGCTTCGGCACCGAGCAGCAGCCGGTCGAGCGGATCGCCGACGCGGTGCGGGACGTGTTCGACCTGCGTCCGGCCGCGCTGATCCGCGACCTTGACCTGCTGCGCCCGATCTATGCCCAGACCGCGGCGTACGGGCACTTCGGCCGCGAGCTGGCCGCCTTCACCTGGGAGCACACCGGGCGGGTCGACGACCTGCGTACCGCCACCGGCATCTGATCCGCTCCAACCCCACCGGACGTCGTCCAACCAGCCGCCAGTGGGTCACCTCGCGGACGACGTCGTGGGCGGGGCCGGCGCGAGGTCGCCGGCGGCTGGTAGAACGCCCGGGTGAGCGCCATGCGGCCCGACGGGCCGGTACGCACGACCGCGCGGGTCGCCAGGGCGCCCACCCCCTTGGAGCCAGCGGGGGGAGGGCCGGTCGCGCGGGTCGCCGTCGACGTTACGCTCGCCCATCTCGACCGCCCCTTCGACTACGCGGTGCCACCCGAGATCGACGCAGCCGTCGTGCCAGGCGCGCGAGTCGTCGCACGCTTCGCTGGCAAGCAGGTGTCCGGCTACGTCCTCGAGCGCGTCGACGCCAGCGGGCACACCGGCCGGCTGGAGCCGTTGCGCCGGGCGGTATCGCGCGAGCCGGTGCTGACCGCAGAGGTCGCCAGACTGTGCCGGGCCGTGGCCGACCGCTACGCCGGGACCCTCGCCAGCGTCCTGCGGATGGCGGTGCCGCCGCGCCACGCCCGTGTCGAGCGGGAGGAGCCGGCGCCGGCGGTGCACGGCCCACCACCGGCTGTTGTCGCGGGTGACTGGGCGCACGTCGACGGCGGTCCGGCCCTGCTCGGG